>JBGSQL010000403.1:0-14720 GCA_041738105.1 Rhodobacter sp.
GGGCATCGCCCCACCCCCGATGCGTCCGGCCCGGCCCGAGACACCCGAGTTGCTGGCGCCGCGGGACATGCCGCGGCGGCGTCCGGGAACGGCTGCGGGGCGGATCGCCCTGCTGCATGCCGTCGGACATATCGAACTGAATGCGGTTGATCTGCACTGGGACATCATCGCGCGCTTTACCGACGTGACCATGCCGATGGGGTTCTACGACGACTGGGTGAAGGCCGCCGATGACGAGGCGCGGCACTTTGGCCTGATCTGCGATGCGCTTGAACGGATGGGCAGCCACTATGGTGCCTTGCCGGCCCATGCCGGCATGTGGCGGGCGGCGGAAGACACGGCGGAAGACTTGCGCGGTCGCCTTGCCGTTGTGCCGATGGTGCTGGAGGCGCGCGGATTGGACGTGACTCCGGGGATGATTGAGGTGTTCCGCAAGGCGGGCGACACCGAAGCGATGGCGGCGCTGGAAGTGATCTACTCTGAAGAGGTCGCGCATGTGGCCTATGGCTCCAAGTGGTTCCACTTCCTGTGCGGGCGGATCGACACCGATCCGAAGGACGAGTTTCACCGGCTTGTGCGGCACTACTTCCATGGAGCGCTGAAACCGCCCTTCAACGAGGAAAAGCGGGCCGAAGCCGGTATTCCACCTGACTTCTATTGGCCGCTGACCGAGGAAAGTGACGTTAGCGTCGGCCAGTAACCCCCTCTTGAATAGGCGGGAATTCGCTCATTTCCGGAGCGAACCGGCGTGATCGGGCAACACGCCGTCAAATTCGTTGCGATGCGCCCGCCCGGTCTGTTAGCTGATGCCCAAGGCGGCGCATGGGGAAATTGCGACTGCTGACCGGGCAGAGATTGCCTGGCATTGGGGAAACAATACGGGACGGTGTTGTGACGGGTCATCTCGCCTACAGGTTGAACGCGGCGCTGGAGCGCTGGTTCCCGGAACAAAGACTGTTCCTGAAATCGGATACAGAGACGCGGTTCATCCGGCTGCGTCCCGCGACGCAGGCCGCGGCTGTGGTGGGAGGGGCCGCCTTGCTGGGCTGGTCGATCCTCGCCTCGGCCATCCTCATGATGGATTCGATCGGGGCCGGATCGGCACACGACCAGGCGCAACGGGCGGGTGTGGTCTATGAGCAGCGGCTGAACGCGCTGTCGATGGATCGTGACCTGCGGGCCGAAGAAGCTGTGCGCGCGCAGGACCGTTTCAACCTGGCGCTCGAACAGGTGTCGGACATGCAATCGCGCCTGCTGGCGTCGGAAGATCGGCGCAAGGAACTGGAGACCGGGATCGAGGTCATCCAGAAAACCCTGCGTCGCGCGATCGCAGAGCGCGACGAGGCGCGGACCGAGGCCGAGCGTGTGACCCTGGCGCTGGCGGAACAGACCGGGTCGAGCCGGACCGACACCGGCCGTGCACGGGACGTAGAAGCAACGCTTGAGATCCTGGCCGATGCGCTGGACGAGACGGCGCAGGAACGCGATGCGTTCTTCACCGACGCGGCGACGGCGCGGGATGAAACGGCCGAGCTGGCGCTGGACATGCGGCTGATGGAAGAGCGCAACGATGCGATCTTCGAGAAGCTCGAAACAGCGGTTGCCGTGTCGATGGAGCCGTTGGACAAGATGTTCCGTTCGGCCGGGTTGTCGCCGGAAACGATGATCAGCCAGGTGCGTCGCGGGTATTCGGGCCAGGGCGGGCCGTTGGGGCCGTTGATGCTGTCGACCAAGGGCGCGAATGGCACGCCGTCGGCCGAGGAACTGCGGGCGAACGAGATCCTTGGCGCGCTCGACACCATGAATGTCTATCGCATTGCGGCCTCAAAGGCGCCGTTCGCGACGCCGCTGAAAACCTCGTTTCGGCTGTCTTCGGGCTTTGGCGGGCGCAATGACCCCAAGGGCGCAGGCCGGCGCTTTCACGAAGGTATCGACATGGCGGGCGGGCATGGCTCGCCGATCCTGGCAACGGCCGACGGCGTGGTGATCCATGCCGGCTGGCAATCCGGATACGGGCGGCTGATCAAGATCAAGCATGACTTTGGTATTGAGACACGTTACGCTCACTTGTCGGCGATCCGCGTCAAAGTGGGCGACAGGGTATCGCGCGGCGACCGTATCGGTGATATGGGAAACACGGGCCGGTCTACCGGCACTCATCTTCACTATGAGGTCCGGGTCGGCGGCATTGCCAAGAACCCGATGACCTACATCAAGGCAGCGAGAGATGTTTTCTAAGAGCAGAATCAATGAACCCGGTCCCAAGGCAGGCGGCGATGTCGACCGTGCCAAGACCCTTGAGGACAAGCCGAAGACAGCGATGGATTTCACACCGACATCCCCGAAAGCAAAGCCCGCCGCCTCTGTGCTGTCGTCTGATCTGACGGTGACAGGGAATCTGAAGACATCCGGTGACATCCAGATCGAGGGCACGGTCGAGGGTGACATCCGCGCGCATCTGCTGACCGTCGGCGAAAGTGCGACGATCCGGGGCGAGATCGTTGCGGATGACATCGTGGTCAATGGCCGCGTCGTGGGCCGGGTGCGGGGCCTGAAGGTGCGCCTTACCTCGACCGCGCGGGTCGAGGGCGACATCGTCCACAAGACAATCGCGATCGAAAGCGGGGCACATTTCGAAGGCTCGGTGCAGCGTCAGGATGACCCGCTCGCGAATGGCCGTGCCGCTTTGGCCGCGCCGGCCGCCGCGATTGCCGCGCCGGTCGCAAAGCCCGACGTGGCCTGAAACACACTTGCAGGATGCAACAGCGGGGCGCCCCAGGGCGCCCTTTCGCATTTCGGGGGATCAGACCAGCGCGCGGCGGTAGAGATGCCAGGTGGCGTGGCCAAGGGCCGGCAGCACCACGAACAAGCCCAGAAAGCCGGGCAGCATCGCAAGAAACAGCAGCACCGCGATCAACGCCCCCCAGCACAGCATCACCAGCGGATTGGCCTGCACGGCGCCAAAGCTGGTGATCATCGCCGTGACAAAGTCGATCTCGCGATCCAGCAGCAGCGGCAGGCTGACAACGGTGATCGAGAACAGCACGGTCGCGAACACCGCGCCAACCAGCGACCCGACGACCAGCATCATCAACCCGTTCGGGGTTGTGTAGATGGCAAGCGAGGACGACACGTCGGTCATCGGCTGAAGGCCCAGGAACAATGCAAAGATCATGTGGCCAAGAAAGTTCCAGAACAGGAAGAACACCACGATCACCGCCGCCATCGAGGGGATCTGGCGATCTTTCTGGCGCAGGATAACCCCGAGGATACCGCGCCAGTCGAGCGCCTCGCCGGCTTCGAGGCGACGGCTGATCTCGTAGAACCCGCAAGCCAGAAAGGGTGCGAGGATCGGAAACCCGGCGGCGGCAACCAGGGTCCACCACAACTGGCCCTTCGTCGTCAGCGCCCAGACCACCAGCCAGCCGCCAGCGACATAGACCGCCGCGAAGAAGAGACCGTAGAGCGGCGCACGACTGAAGTCCCGCAGCCCAAGCCGCAACACCGCGACCAGATCACCAAAGGTCACGGTCGTGGCCTGTGGCGCCGCCAAGGCCTGCCCCATGCTGTCGCCCATGCGTTGGCCTCCTCCCCGAACGGAGTGTCAGGCTATCCGAGGAGAGGCCCGGCGATCAATCCTCGGCGTTGGCTTCGGCCCGGCTCTTGCCGGCCACGTCCATCGCCAGTGTCGCGGCCATGAAGCGATCCAGATCGCCATCGAGCACGCCTTGCGTGTCCGAGGTTTCAACGCCCGTGCGCAGATCCTTGACCATCTGGTAGGGTTGCAGCACGTAAGACCGGATCTGGTTGCCCCAGCCAGCCTCACCCTTGCTTTCGTGCTGGGCGTTGATCGCGGCGCTGCGTTTGTCGAGTTCGAGTTGATAGAGTCGCGCGCGCAGTGCGTTCATCGCCGCCTCGCGGTTCTGGTGCTGCGATTTCATCGAACTGGTCACGACGATATTGGTGGGCAGGTGGGTGATCCGCACGGCCGAGTCGGTGGTGTTGACGTGCTGGCCCCCTGCCCCGGACGAGCGATAGGTGTCGATCCGGATGTCACGGTCGGGGATGTCGATCTCGATGTTGTCATCCACCACCGGATAGACCCAGACCGAGCTGAAAGAGGTATGTCGCCGCGCCGCCGAGTCATAAGGCGAGATTCGCACCAGCCGATGCACGCCCGATTCGGATTTCAACCAGCCATAGGCGTTGGGTCCGGAAATCCTGTAGGCGGCCGACTTGATGCCCGCCTCTTCCCCGGGGCTTTCAGACTGAAGCTCGACCGTGTAGCCCTTCTTCTCGGCCCAGCGGACATACATGCGGGCCAGCATCGCGGCCCAGTCGCAGCTTTCCGTGCCGCCCGCGCCCGCGTTGATCTCGAGGAAGGTATCGTTGCCATCGGCCTCGCCGTTCAAGAGCGCCTCAACCTCTTTCGCGGCGGCCAGATCGGCCAGCGTGCGTAGTGCATCCTCGGCCTCGGTGACAATCTCGGCGTCGCCTTCAGCCTCGCCCAGTTCTATCAGCTCGACATTGTCTTTCAGACCACTTTCGATGTGCCGGTAGGTCGAGAGCGCATCCATCAGGGCCTGGCGTTCGCGCATCAGCTTCTGGGCGCGCGCCGGGTCTGACCACAGATCGCCATCCTCCAGCATCGCGTTGAACTCTTCCAGGCGATGGGTGGCGGTTTCCCGATCCATCCGTTGGGCCAGAAGTTTCAGCGACTTGGCGATCGCATCCACGTTGTTCTGCGTCTCGGCGCGCATCGGGGTCTTTTTCCGTTCCTGCAATGGTTCAGAGGCGGGTGATAACGGGTCGGCCGCGGCGGGGCAAGGGCACCGCCCTTCGGGTTCCCTGCTGCGTGCCATCGGATGACCGGCCTAGTAAAGCCCACCTGAGCTGACCGTGCCGAAGTCTGCCTTTTTCGGGATCACCTTGGTTTCGCCGGTCGAGGTGGTCACGGTCACGCCGCCTTCGGACCCGTCGGTTTCCCCATAGGCAAAGAGCGGCAGGTTGGACCCCATCGCAAAGCCGCCATCGACGACGGCATTGCCGAAGATGCCATCCTGGCCTTCGCGGAAGTACTCGGCCACCACATTCTCGCCCGTCGCGTCATCCGGCAGGGGCGATCCGGAAAACCGGTCGATCTTGCGGAAGTAGCCACCGGGGGGAACGGCGAATTCGGTTCCGCCGAACTCTTTCACCGCCTCGGTCATGAAGGCCTGGAAGACCGGGCCGCACATGCCCCCGCCCGAGGCATTGCCCAGGCTGCGGGGCTGGTCGTAACCGATGTAGCAACCCGCGACGAGGTTCGAGGAATAACCGATGAACCAGACATCCTTGGAGTCATTCGTGGTACCGGTCTTGCCGGCGATCGGCACCGGCAGGTTGATGCCGCGCCCGGTGCCGCGCTGCATCACGCCCTGCATCATCGACGTCAGCTGATAGGCGGTGATCGGGTTCATCACCTGATCGCGGTTCGACAGAATCTCGGGTATGTCGCCGGTCCGCAGGCTGGCAAGCTGGCAATCGTCACACCGGCGCTGGTCGTGGCGATAGACGGTGCGACCAAAGCGGTCCTGCACCCGGTCCACCAGCGTGGGTTCCACCCGTTCGCCACCGTTGGCAAACATCGCATAGGCCGCGACCATCTTGAACAGCGTGGTTTCCTGCGCCCCAAGCGCATTGGCAAGAAACGGGTTCATGCGGTCATAGACCCCGAACCGCTCGGCATAGCCTGCGACCACGTCCATGCCGATTTCCTGCGCGATCCGCACCGTCATCAGGTTGCGGCTTTGCTCAA
Organism: Rhodobacter sp.; assembly: GCA_041738105.1. Classification (GTDB taxonomy): domain Bacteria; phylum Pseudomonadota; class Alphaproteobacteria; order Rhodobacterales; family Rhodobacteraceae; genus Aliitabrizicola. The sequence continues at coordinate 5,798 of JBGSQL010000403.1, forward strand.
TGCCGGTGCGCATCGGCGCCGGGCCATAGAACTTGTTCGAGGCATTCTTTGGCTTCCACAAGCCTTCGGGCGTGTTCACCTCGATCGGCGCATCGACGACGATCGTGGCGGGCGAGAACCCGGAATCGAGGGCCGCCGCGTAGACAAACGGCTTGAAGCTGGATCCGGGCTGACGCTGCGCCTGGGTGGTGCGGTTGAACACCGAGGACTGATAGCTGAAGCCACCCTGCATCGCGACGACGCGGCCGGTGTTCACGTCCATCGCCATGAAGGCGCCCTGAATCTCGGGGATCTGGCGCAACGACCAGCGCCGGAAACTGCCATCTTCATCGCTGGTGACGGCGCGCACCAGAACCACGTCGCCCACCGAGACCAGATCGCCCGGCCCCTTGGCCTTGGGGCCAAGCCGCCCGTCGGACTGACGCTTGCGCGCCCAGGTCACATCCTCGGCCGGGATGAAATGGCCATCCCCCTCCTCTGCGACGCCCTCGATTCCGATCCGCGCACTGGTCTCGCCGACATCGAGCACCACAGCGGGAAACCACCCCTCCACGTCACGCGGCACATCGGTTTCCGCCAGCGCCGCGCGCCATGCCTCTTCCGACCCCAGCCGGTCAGGCGCGATCACCTTGCGGGTGCCGCGCCAGACACCCTGGCCGCGATCATACTTCTCGAGCCCCGCCCGCAAGGCGCGCGCCGCCTGCAGTTTCAGGTCGGGATTGACGGTCGCGCGAATCGACAGACCGCCGCCGAAAAACTCTTCCTCGCCGAAGGTGCCCGACAACTGGCGCCGGATCTCGTCGGTGAAGTAATCGCGTGGCGGAAGGGAGTTGCGGAAACTGGGAAAGTCACCATTCTGCACCGATCGCAGCGGCATGTCGCGTTCGGCCAGGTAGGTTGCCTCGTCGATATAGTCGTTCTGCCACATCTCGCGCAGGACGTAGTTCCGCCGCTCGGTCACGCGATCCTTTGCGGTGACGGGGTGATACTTGCTGGGGGCCTGCGGCATCGACGCCAGCATTGCGGCCTCGTGCGGCGCAAGATCGACCAGCGACTTGTTGAAATAGGTCTGGGCCGCGGCCGTGACGCCATACGAGTTCTGCCCCAGAAAGATCTCGTTGAGGTAAAGTTCGAGGATCTTTTCCTTGCTCAGCGTCTCTTCGATCCGGCTCGCAAGGATGATTTCCTTGATCTTGCGCTCGCCTGTCCGTTCGCCGCCCAGCAGGAAGTTCTTCATCACCTGCTGGGTGATGGTTGAGGCGCCGCGCACATTCTGGCCGCGCGACAGGATGGCATCGCGCGCCGCTGCTGCAATCGAGGTGACGTCATATCCCTTGTGGACGTAAAAATTCTTGTCCTCGGCGCTGACGAAGGCTTGCTTCACCAGATCGGGAATATCCTCGATCGGGGTGAAAAGCCTGCGTTCCTCGGCAAACTCGTCGATGATCCGCCCCTCGCCAGAATAGATCCGGCTGATCGTCGGCGGAGTATACTGGGCCAGGCTTTCGTGGCTGGGAAGGTCGCGGCCATACATCCAGAACACTGCCCCCACCGACAGCGCCGCAAACAGCAGCCCCAAGGTGAACAGCGTGAAGATGCCGCCAAGAAAACTGCCGATGAACCTGACCAAGAAAACCCCCATGCTCCAGCCCCCCATATACAGGGGAAACCGGCGGATGGTCAAAACCCGCGCGCATGTTCCCGCCGAAAGCGCCTAGTCGTGCAGTTGCGAGGCCGCCGCGTCGGCCACGGCCCAGCTCTGCAAGCCTGCAACCAGGGCCTTGGCCATCCGCGCGCGCCAGGCGGGATCGACAAGGCGTGCAAGATCCCGTGCGCTGGACAGGAACCCGAGTTCGATCAGGACCGAGGGGATATCAGGTGATTTCAGAACCGAGAAACCGGCCTGCTGGCGCGGAAAGCGATGCATCTTCAACCCCTCGGCCTTGATCGCGTCCCGCAAGGCATCCGCCAGACGGTCGATCCGAGGCGCCGTTTCGGCCCGCGCCATGTCCATCAGGATGCCCGCCACCAGATCATCCTGGCCTGTCAGATCGACCCCCGACAGCAGATCATCGCGGTCATGGCGTTCTGCAAGCGCGGCCGAGGCCGCATCGCTGGCCTCTTGCGCCAGAGTGTAAAGCGTGGCGCCGACCGCCTCGCCTTCGGCAAGCGCATCGGCATGGAGCGATAGAAAGACATCGGCATTCACCGCCCGCGCGATCGAGATTCGGGTTTCAAGCGGCACGAAGGTATCGTCCTCGCGCGTCAGCACGACGCTGAAGACCCCGGTGCGCAAGAGCGCCTCTTTCAGTTCGCGCGCAAAGGTCAGCATCAATTTGGCCTCGGTGACCCCGTCGCGCTCTGCGCCGGGGTCGATCCCGCCATGGCCGGGGTCGATCACCACGACCACGCGCCCGTCATTTCGCTTGACCCGCGCCGGCAGATCGGCGGCAAGGGGCGGCGCCCATTCGGGCGGCTCCGGCAGGGTGGCCTTTGCCGCGAACGCCTCGGGTGTTGCCGGATCGAGACGCAGGCGAAGGACCGCGCCCTGGTCAGAGGTTTCCATTTCGGCCAGACTGACCAGCAGCGGCCCGGTCAGTTCCAGGACCAGTCGCGACCAGCCTTCCCGAAAAACACCTGCCCTGAGATCGGCAATATGATCGCTGTCCCGCGCCACGGCGGCGATCCCCGTCCAGTCAACCTCGCGCACATCGAGCACCAGGCGTGGGGGCGCATCCAGAAACCGCACGCGCCACGGCACCGGTTGCGAGATCGCCAACGCCACATCGACCCCGCGCCCGCTGTCGCGAATCGACGAGGCCGCCGGATCGAGCCGGGCCAGCGCCGACAGATCCTGCGCCTGACCAAAGGCCACACTGCAGATCAACATCAGGCCCGCGAGAATGGCGCGCATCGTTCCCCCCAACATTGCCGCCTGTTATCCGACCCGAGGGCCGGAAAGTCCATCTTTCGCGTCTTGCGCAAGGCTGACCCGATAGGCGGCACATGGCCGCAACGCCTCGCACGCTGCAAGCAGGGGGCAGATGTGCCGCGCACCGGACCGATCCCAAGGCGGACCCCGGCAGCTATCACAATCGGGGGATCACGCGGCGCGCCGCTTGAACCCTCCCCCTCGCCCCCGCTACAGAGATACGGAAAAAGTCGTGTCCGTCGCGGAGAACAATCACGCCGCGCTTGTGATGAGGAACCATTCTGCGATGCTTGACCGAACAACCGCTTCCGGGAGCCCCTTCCACATGACCCGCCGCTTCGTGACCGCCGTAGCCCTTGCCTCCGGGCTGGCCCTGCCTGCCCTTGCGCTCGATCTGGGCAGCATGACCGAGGCTGAACGCGTTGCGTTCCGGGCCGAGATCAAATCCTACCTGCTGGAGAATCCCGAGGTGCTGATGGAAGCGATCGGGGTACTGGAACAGCGCCAGGCTGCGAATGCGGCCGCAACCGATGCGATGCTGCTGCAGACCCACGCGGCAGAGATCTTCGACGATCCGGCAAGCTGGGTCGGCGGCAACCCCGATGGCGACATTACGGTGGTAGAGTTCACCGACTATCGCTGCGGCTACTGCCGCAAGGCCTTTGACGAGGTGCAGGAACTGGTCAAGGCCGATGGCAACATCCGGTTCGTGGTCAAGGAGTATCCGATCCTGGGCGAACAGTCGGTGCTGTCATCGCGCTTTGCGATCGCGGTGCGGCAGTTGGGGGGGGACGATGCTTATGTGCGCGCGCATGACGCCCTGATCACGCTGCGCGGCGATGCAACGCCAGCGTCTCTGGGCCGGATCGCAACCGACCTGGGTCTGGACGCCGACGCCGTGCTGGCCCGGATGAATGCGCCCGAAGTCACGCAGGTGATCGCCGCCAACCACGCGCTTGGCGAACGGTTGCAGATCAGCGGTACGCCAACGTTCGTCATCGACCAGACGATGGTGCGTGGCTATGTGCCGCTGGACGGGATGCGCCAGATCGTTGCGCAGCAGCGCGAGGGCTGAGGCCCCCTATTGGGCGGCCGCCGCGCTGGCGTCGTTGGCCTCGATCTCGGCCGCCTTCTTTTCGACCAGTTCGACGATATGCTCGATCATCTGGTCGTTGCCCAGCTTGTGGCTTTGCTTGCCGGCCAGATAGACCATTCCCGACCCAGCGCCACCACCGGTAAAGCCGATATCGGTCATCAGCGCCTCGCCGGGACCGTTCACGACGCAACCGATGATGCTGAGGCTCATCGACGTGGTGATGTGGGCCAGCCGTTCTTCCAGTGCGGACACCGTCTTGATCACGTCGAACCCCTGCCGCGCGCAACTGGGGCAAGAGATGATCGTGACCCCCCGGTGCCGCAGACCCAGCGATTTCAGGATCTCGAACCCGACTTTCACTTCCTCGACCGGATCAGCGGAAAGTGACACGCGGATCGTGTCGCCGATCCCCATCCACAAAAGGTTGCCCAGACCAATCGCCGACTTCACTGTGCCCGATTGCAGGCCCCCGGCTTCGGTGATGCCAAGGTGAATGGGCGCATCGGTCGCTTCGGCAAGCTGCTGATAGGCGGCGGCGGCCATGAACACGTCAGACGCCTTCACGCTGATCTTGAATTCGTGAAAATCATTGTCCTGCAAGATCTTGATGTGATCAAGGCCGCTTTCCACCATCGCATCCGGGCACGGCTCGCCGTATTTTTCCAACAGATGCCGCTCCAACGACCCTGCGTTCACGCCGATACGGATCGAACAGCCGTGGTCCTTGGCGGCACGGATCACCTCTTTCACCCGCTTCGCGTCGCCGATGTTGCCCGGGTTGATGCGCAGACAGGCCGCCCCCGCCTCGGCGGCCTCGATCGCGCGTTTGTAGTGGAAATGGATGTCAGCGACGATCGGCACCGGGCTTTCCGCGATGATGTGGCGCAGCGCCGCGGTGCTTTCGGCATCGGGCGTGGAGATGCGCACGATATCGGCCCCCGCCACGGCACAGCGCTGCACCTGTTCGATGGTGGCGGCGATATCGGTGGTCAGGGTGTTGGTCATCGTCTGCACCGAAATCGGTGCGTCCCCCCCCACAGCCACCTTGCCCACCATGATCTGGCGTGACGTGCGGCGGTAGATGTTGCGCCAGGGGCGGACAGCGTTCAGTGACATGGGGTGGCCCTTTGAATGCCTGCGTTTGGCCTGATCATATCAGGCCGGGCCTCGCGGGCAATGGGAAGAGGTGTCACAAGGATGTGGCGTTATTCCGCCGGGGCCGCTTCGATGACCGGGTCTGCCGATGCGACAGCAATCATTCTCGACAGATCGGGATCGGCGTTCAGATCGGCTTCGGCGAATTTGCCCATCAGCGCATCGGGCGACAGCGCGATCTGGCTGACCACCTGCGGGCCGGGGGCGGCGGGGCCAAAGGTCTTGCCATTGACCACGAAATAGACCGATCCAGAATTGCCCGACCGAAGCAGCGCAGGCGTTTCGAACTGCGGCACCACATAGCGCTCGCCCGCATCAAGGGTCTTTTCAAAAAGCGTGGTGCCATCGGCAGACGATACCCGCACCCAGGCCGGACGCACCGCCAGAAGCTGCACCGGGGGCGCATCGGCCTCGACCACCTGCACGGAGCCGGCAGAATCGGTCTGGTCGGCGATTTCAGCAACCACTGCTGCAGGGGCCACACCGACCGTTGGCAAAGCAAGGCGCGGGTCAATCCCGGCAATGGGGCCATCGCGCGGCGTCAAAACAGGCGCGTCCAGCGCCTGCGGGCGATACAGCCGGTCCATCAGATCCGAATTCGGCAGCGGTTCGGCACTTGCCACTTCATTCGTGGCGGCGGGGGCCGACCGCACCAAAGGTGCCGTGCCCTGCACATTACCCAAGGGGTCAATATCCGCCACGACGGACGGTGCCTGATCCACCGGGGCCAGTTGCACGCGCTGCACCTCTTGCAGAACGGACCAACCGCCGTATCCGATGGCCCCGATCAGCGCGACCAGCACCGCAAGCGAGCCTACGGCGCCGGGTTCGATCTGCGAAAAGATGCTTTGCGAGCGTGGAATGAACGTCGCATTGGGGTTGGCCAGCGGGTCGTGATATTCAATCGTGCGGGTCCGCGCCGCCGTCATGCCTGCCGACGATGCCGCCGCCGACATGCCGTGCGCCACGGTGAAATTCGCCTCGGCACAAAAGCGCGCGAACACCTCATCAGGGTCCATGCCCAGATAGCGCGCGTAAGACCGCACATATCCCGCAACAAAGCCTTGGGTTTCAAACGCGGACACATCGCAGTTTTCAATGGCGGCGATGTAGGTGGCCTTGATTTTCAGGTCACGCTGAACATCAAGCAGTGATTTGCCAAGCGTCGCCCGCTCGCCACGCATCACATCGCCCAAGCGCAGCTCAAAGTCGTCGAAACCTTTCGGTGCCTCAACTTCAACCGCCGAAGGTTTTGTCCTTCGCCAGACCATCAATCCTGTCCCGTTCCTGCCCCAAGGTCCCCGAGTCGGATTTTGACCGACTCATGTGCGTCCTATTCCGCATAGGCTACCATAGGGCAAGGGGTTTTGCATATGCCGATGCGTTACGCGACGACCTCGGCGCGATTCAGCGCACAATGGCCCCACAATGTATCCATAGCGGAAACAAGCGCCGAAATTTGCCGCGCATCGTGCACCGGAGAGGGGGTAAAGCGCAGCCGTTCAGTGCCGCGCGGAACGGTGGGATAATTGATCGGCTGAACATAAATCCCGAACTCTGTCAGCAGCATGTCCGACATCATCTTGCAATGCACCGGGTCGCCGACATGCAAGGGCACGATGTGTGATCCGTGGTCGATGATCGGCAGGCCCAGCCCCTTCAGCCGCATCTTCAGGATGCGCGCGTTGCGTTGCTGTGCATCCCGCAGGTGTTGCGCAGATTTCAGCACCCGCACCGATGTCGCCGCTCCCGCCGCAACCGCAGGCGGCAACGATGTGGTAAAGATGAACCCCGGCGCATAGGACCGGATCGCATCGACCATCCGCGCCGAGGCCGCGATATAGCCGCCGAACACCCCATACGCCTTGGCCAGGGTGCCGTTGATGATGTCAATCCGGTCGATCAGCCCGTCGCGTTCCGCAACCCCTGCGCCGCGCGGGCCATACATGCCGACAGCGTGGACTTCATCCAGATAGGTCAGCGTGCCGAATTCCTGTGCCAGATCGCAGATCGCGCGCATCGGCGCGAAATCACCGTCCATCGAATAGATCGACTCGAAGGCAATCAGCTTGGGGGCCGCGGGATCATCCGCCGCCAGAAGGGCACGCAGATGATCCACGTCGTTGTGCCGGAAGATCCGCTTTTCCCCGCCATTCCGCCTGATGCCTTCGATCATCGAAGCATGATTCAGGCTGTCGGAGTAGGTGATCAGGCCGGGAAACAGTCTGGGCAGCGTGGAAAGGGTGGCGTCATTGGCGATATAGGCGCTGGTAAAGATCAGGGCGGCCTCTTTGCCGTGCAGATCGGCCAGTTCGGCTTCAAGCCGGTTGTGATAAACGGTGGTGCCGGAAATGTTGCGCGTGCCGCCCGACCCTGCCCCGGCAGCCTCCAGCGCCTCGTGCATCGCCGCCAGCACGTCCGGGTGTTGCCCCATGCCCAGATAATCGTTGCCGCACCAGACTGTGATCTTCTGTTCGCTGCCATCGGGTTTGCGCCAGACCGCGTGCGGATAGCTGCCCTTGCGGCGCTCGATATCAATGAAGGTGCGGTAGCGGCCTTCGTCATGCAGGCGCTGGATTGCCAGGTCGAGGGCGGCGTCATAGGTCATTGCAGTCTCCCGTTGGGTCGGCACCAGGGGGGCCAGACCGGGGGTCATTTCAGGGCAGCGCCTGTTCCGCATTGTCATATGGCGCAAGTTGCGGCGCCGCGCAGTAGGCAAAATGTCGCCCCCCGCTGCCACCCCGTGCCCCGGCCGCCTCCGGGGTGGACAGCGCGCGCCCGGATGATAACGTCAGCCCGACCTCAAGGAGCAGCCCATGACCATCGACACCGTCCTTTCGCGCATCGACACTGATCTTTCCGGAGCGGTGGAGCGGTTGCTTGACCTGCTGCGCATCCCGTCCATCTCTACCGATCCCGCCTTCAAGGCCGATTGCGACCGTGCCGCCGACTGGTTGGTGGAGGACTTGAAATCGCTGGGCTTTGAGGCATCCAAACGCGCCACGCCGGGGCATCCGATGGTGGTGGCACATGTCGGGGATGACGCGCCATCTGGTCGGCCACACCTGTTGTTCTATGGCCATTATGACGTGCAACCCGTTGATCCCCTTGGATTGTGGCACCGCGACCCATTCGACCCGGAAGTGCAGGAAACGCCAAAAGGCAAGGTCATTCGCGCGCGCGGTGCGTCCGATGACAAGGGCCAGTTGATGACGTTTCTTGAGGCATGCCGGGCGTGGAAGGCCGTGCATGGCAAGCTGCCCTGCAAGATCACGGTGCTGTTCGAGGGCGAGGAGGAATCGGGGTCGCCCTCGCTTATCCCGTTCCTGAAGGACAATGCAGATGAATTGCGCGCCGATATCGCCCTGATCTGCGACACGGGCCTGTTCGAGGGCAAATCGCCCGCCATCGTGACCATGCTGCGCGGGCTTCTGGGCGAGGAGGTGACGATCCACGCCGCCTCGCGCGATCTTCATTCGGGCATGTATGGCGGGCTGGCCGCGAACCCGGCGCGGGTGTTGGCAAGGATCATCGCGGGGCTGCATGACGACGCGGGCCGCGTTACCCTGCCCGGCTTTTATGACGATGTGCCGGAACTTGACGATGCGATGCGCGCACAGTGGCAGGGGCTGGCCTTCGATCATGCGCGGTTTCTGGGCGATGTCGGCCTGTCGGTTCCCGCAGGCGAGGTCGGCCGCACGCCGCTGGAGATGCTGTGGTCGCGCCCGACGGCCGAGGTG
>JBGSQL010000410.1:0-1913 GCA_041738105.1 Rhodobacter sp.
CGATGTGCTCACCTGCCTGCGCGAAGGGCTGACAATCGACCGCATCGGCCGCCGCGCCCTGCCCAATGCCGAACGCCGCCTGAAATCGCCGCAGGAAATGGCCCGCCTGTTCCGCCGCTACCCCGCCGCCCTGCGCCGCACGCTTGAAATCGCCGACCGCTGCGCCTTCAGCCTGTCGGAACTGTCCTACCAATACCCCGACGCGGAAGAGGGGCACGAACCGCCGCAGGCCCGCCTTGAACGCCTCACCGCAGAGGGGCTGCAAAACCCCGCCCGCTTCCCCGACGGCATCAGCCCCCGCACCCGCGAGAAGGTGGACAAGGAACTGCGCCTTATCGCCGAAATGGCCTACGCTCCCTATTTCCTGACCGTCCACGACATCATGGTGTTCGCCCGCTCCCGCGGCATCCTGTGCCAGGGCCGCGGGTCCGCCGCCAACTCGGTCGTCTGCTACGCGCTTGGCGTGACCGAGGTGCACCCCGATCGCATCAACATGGTGTTCGAACGCTTCATCTCGCGCGAACGCGGCGAACCGCCCGATATCGACGTGGATTTCGAACATGAACGGCGCGAAGAGGTGATCCAGCACATCTACACCCGCTACGGGCGCGAACGCGCGGGCCTGACCGCCACCGTCATCCACTTCCGCACCCGCTCCGCCATCCGCGAGGTCGGCAAGGTCATGGGCCTGTCGCAGGACGTGCTCGCGGCCATCGCCGGCCTGACCTGGGGCTGGTCCGCCGCTGCCCCCGATCCGGCCAGGCTCCGCGAACTCGGGCTCGACCCCGAGGATCGCCGCCTGGCCCAGACCCTGCGCCTCATCGCCGAGATCACCGGCTTTCCCCGCCACCTGTCGCAGCACGTGGGCGGCTTCGTGATCACCCGTGGTCGGCTGGACGAGCTTTGTCCCATCGAGAACGCCGCGATGGAGGATCGCACCATCATCGAATGGGACAAGGACGACATCGATTCACTGGGCATCCTCAAGGTCGATGTGCTGGCGCTGGGGATGCTCACCTGCATCCGCAAGGGGCTGGACCTCTTGCGCGACCATGCGCGGGTCGACCTGACGCTGCCCACGCTCCCGCCCGAGGATCCGGTGGTCTATGACATGCTCTGCCGGGCCGATGCGGTCGGGGTGTTCCAGGTCGAAAGCCGGGCCCAGATGAACTTCCTGCCCCGGATGCGCCCGCGCGAATTCTACGACCTGGTGATCGAGGTTGCCATCGTCCGCCCCGGCCCGATCCAGGGCGGCATGGTGCATCCCTACATCAAGCGCCGTCAGGGGCAGGAGCCGGTCGAAGATCTCGGCCCCGCCCTCAACGCCCTTCTGGGCAAGACCTATGGCGTGCCGCTGTTTCAGGAACAGGCGATGCAGATCGCCGTGATCGGCGCCGGCTTTGACCCCGGCGAAGCCGACCGGCTGCGCCGCAGCCTCGCCACCTTCCGCCGCATGGGCACCATCGGCACCTTCCGTGAGCGGTTCCTGCAAGGCATGCGCGCCAATGGCTATGACGACGCCTTCGCCGGGCGCTGTTTCGACCAGATCGAGGGCTTCGGCGAATACGGCTTCCCCGAAAGCCACGCGGCCAGCTTCGCCATCCTCGTCTATGCCTCGGCCTGGATGAAATGCCACCATCCGGCGGTGTTCGGCTGCGCATTGCTCAATTCCCAGCCGATGGGCTTCTACGCCCCCGCCCAGATCGTGCGCGACCTGCGCGAGCATGGGGTCGAGGTGCGCCCGGTCTCGGTCAACGACAGCACCTGGGACAACACGCTCGAACACCGCGCTGACGGCAGCCTCGCGCTGCGCCTGGGGTTCCGCCAGGTGAAGGGCCTGCGGGAAGAAGACGCGGCCTGGATCGTCGCCGCGCGCGGCAACGGGTATGTCGATGTGGAAAGCGTCTGGCGCC
>JBGSQL010000456.1:0-7974 GCA_041738105.1 Rhodobacter sp.
GGCCGCGCTGTCGGGGGGCGAACAGCAACGGGTTGCGTTCTGCCGGGCGCTGGCGAATGAGCCGCGGCTGCTGCTGGCGGATAAGCCGACCGGGAACCTGGACCCGGATACGTCGGATCAGGTGTTCGAGACGCTGATGCAGGTGGTGCGCGAGACGGGGCTTTCGGCGCTGATCGCGACGCATAACATGGCGCTGGCGGCGCGGATGGATCGGGTGGTGCGCGTGCTGGCGGGGCGCGTGGTCTGACGTTGCGCGCCGGGGGCGGGCGTGGTTTGATCGGGCAAAACCGGAACGGAGGCCCCTCGATGCAGTCCATCTCGCCCGCCCTTGTGATCGCGCCGCTGCTGCTGGTGGGGATGCTGGCTGCGTGCCTTCCGACCGGGCAGACCGGGCCTGTCGAGGCGATGCCCACGGGGGCCGAGGATTTCGCAAGTTATTGCGCCGGCTGTCACGGGGCGGGGGGCACGGGCAACGGGGAGGATGCGGCGGGGCTGGCGGTGAAGCCTGCGGATCTGACGGCGATCACGGCCCGCAACGGCGGCAGCTTTCCGATGACGCGGGTGATGGCCCATATCTGGGGGTACGCGCAGGAGGGGGGCCGGGTGATGCCCCGGTTCGCGCCGCTGCTGGATGGAAACATGGTGCTGTTCGACAGCGGAGACGGGATCGAGACGCCGACCCCGATCCGGCTGGTGCAGTTGGGGCAATATGTGAAGAGCCTGCAGAAATAGCGCAATGTCGCACAGGTGTAACGCTTGCCAATACACTGATAACTAGTAATTTTCCGTTTTTTGTTTACCGGATCTTAAGGATCTGACGCCGCAAGGCGGGCCGCGGGCAGGGTGCCGGAGATCTCGAGGATCAGCTTGCGCCGCACGGCTGCGGAAAAACTTTCCTGTCCGTCGGCCGTCACCACGAAAGCGCCCGGGCCGCCGATGATCTGTTCGGCATAGGCCCGCTCGAGGCCGGGGCTGGCCGGGCCGGAACACCCACGGCACAGGATGGCCAACCCGTTGATCGTGATCCCTGCCGCCAGCACCTCGTTGCGGGCGATGGGGACGGGTGGGGCGCCGTAGTTGTTCGCGCTGTCGCCCGAAAAGTCGATCACCCGGCGCAGGCCGGTGATCTGGTTGGCTTCGATCAGGCGCTTGCCCTCGATCAGTGCGGCCCCGATCGCATTCCGCCCGAAGGCCAGACGCGGCGGGCGCAACAGGGCCTCGGCAAAGCCCTGCGCCGCCTCGGGCCCGTCGATGATCGTCCAGTCGACCACCGTGGACTGATTTGCCGCCCATTCGACATAGGTGACGGCGATGCTGCCGGTCAGGGTGTTGGCAATCACGTCGAGCACCGAGGGATCTGTGATCGCGCTGGCGTAACCCTGGCGCTGAAAGTCGATCTCGTCCTGGTCGATCGAGCCCGAGGCATCGGCCAGCAGCACCAGTTCCAGATCCACCTCTTGCGCGTGGACCGGGACGGCGAGGAGAAGGGCAAGGATCAAGGCGCGCATGATAGGGTGATAGGGCCGGTTCGGGGTGGGGAAAGCCGCCTCACGCGGGTGTGAGGGTTGATCAGAAGCGCAGGCAAGGACCAAGTGCGCCACGCAGCGCCCCGGTTGATCCGACCAGCGAGACGGTGCCGACGGGGGCGCCATCGACCGCGAGGCCGACGCTGGCATCCCGACCTGCCAGTTGGCTGACAAGCGGGCTGTTCGCCAACCCGATCACGAAGGCACCGCCCGTGGTCGCCTGCCGCTGGGCCGGACCCCAAAGCGTGCCGGTGGAGAACAAAAAATCCACCCGGATGTCATCCTGGGCCGGGGGCATTTCAAACACCATCGCAAGCCAGGGCTGCCCCTGCAGGCAGAAGGCCGCAAGGCTGCGCAGATTGCCGGGGCCGCCGACCACCGCAACGGGGGGCACCCCCGCCGGCGTGCGCAGCGCCCAACGGTCGGGTGCGGGGGCGGTGGGATCGGGCGAGGCTGTTGCCGCTGGCGCGGGGTCTGGCGCTGCGGGAGAGGGGGCATCGAAGGCCACGCGTTCCTCGCAGCCGTCGAAGCCGGGCTTCGGGGGCTGGCAGAACTGGCCATGCAGGGAAGCGATCAGGGTATTGCCCTGCCACTGGACGTCCTGGGCATAGCTTGACCAGGCGACGCGGTGGCTTCCGGCCTGCGAGACCCAGACCGTGACCGGACATCCGGCCGAGCCGCAGAAATAGCCGGCGGCGCCAGCGCAATCGAGCGCCATCAGGTTCATCGCGTAGTCGGGTGTTCCATCCCCGTTCAGATCGCGTTCGACAAGGTAGCCGTTCTTCTCGGATGGGGAGCCGCCCGCCGCACGGCAGGCAGCGGCGTTTTCGGCGCGCGCCGTTGCGACCGGGCCGGGAAGGTCGGCCTGGGCGGCAGTGGTGGACAGCAGGATCAGGGCGGCGACAAGCGGTTTGACGGGCATGGAGCCTCTTTCCCTGGCGGCTGGACCGGATCAGCGTGCCACGGTTGCGCGATCAGGTAAACCGTCTGGCAAAAGGGGCGGCGGTGACAGGCGGCCTGCGCGGGGCGGGCTGCCGTGCGCCGTCAGACATCCAGTTCTTCCACGAACCGCGCGTTTTCGGTGATGTACTGGAACCGCAGTTCCGGCCGCTTGCCCATCAGCCGCTCGACCAGATCACCGGTCTCGCCGGGTTCATCCTCGTCGATGTTGACGCGGATCAGCTTGCGCGTCGCGGGGTTCATCGTGGTGTCCTTGAGATCCTTGGCGTCCATTTCGCCCAGACCCTTGAAGCGCTGCACGTCGATCTTGCCCTTGCCGCCCAGCCCCTCGGCCAGCACGCGCTCTTTCTCGACATCGTCCTGGACGTAGATGCGGCGCGCGCCCTGGGTCAGGCGATAGAGCGGCGGGCAGGCAAGGTAGAGGTGGCCGTGGTCGATCATCGGCCGCATCTGGATGAAGAAGAACGTCATCAGCAGCGAGGCGATGTGCGCCCCATCGACATCGGCATCGGTCATGATGATGATCTTGTCATAGCGCAAGTCGTCAAGGCTGAACCGGGTGCCCATGCTGACGCCAAGTGCCTGGCACAGATCATTGATTTCGGCGTTGCCGCCCATCTTGGCCCCGGCGGCGCCCAGCACGTTCAGGATCTTGCCGCGCAGGGGCAAGAGCGCCTGTTTGGTGCGGTCGCGCGCCATCTTGGCGCTGCCGCCGGCGCTGTCGCCCTCGACGATGAACAGCTCGGTGCCTTCGCGGTTGGTGGCCGAGCAATCGACGAGCTTGCCGGGCAGGCGCAACCGCTTGGTGGCGGTCTTGCGCTGCGTTTCCTTTTCGGCCCGGCGTTTCAGCCGCTCCTCGGCCCGCAGCACCAGGAAATCGAGGATTGCGCCGGCCGATTTCGTGTCGGAGGCCAGCCAGGTGTCGAAGTGGTCGCGCACCGCGCCTTCGACCAGGCGTGCGGCCTCTTCGGTGGCGAGGCGGTCCTTGGTCTGGCCGACGAACTGGGGTTCGCGGATGAAGATCGAGATCACCGCGCAGCCGCCGGCGAGCATGTCATCGCGGGTGATCAATTCCGCCTTGCGGTTGCGGATGCGTTCGCCATAGGCGCGGATGCCCTTGAGGATCGCGGCCCAGAAGCCCGCCTCGTGCGTGCCGCCCTCGGGGGTGGGGACGGTGTTGCAGTAGCTTTGCAGGAAGCCGTCGCGTGCGGGTGTCCAGTTGATCGCCCATTCGACCGAGCCGGGCAGGTTGAACTTTTCGGGGAAACCGACCTTGCCGGCGAAAGGACGATCGGCATAGGTCGTGGTCTTGGCAAGCTGGTCGCTGAGGTAATCGGCCAGGCCGCCGGGAAAGTGGAAGGTGGCCTCGGCCGGCGTCTCGCCGTCGGCCACGGCGGATTTCCAGCGGATCTCGACGCCGGAAAAGAGGTAGGCCTTGGATCGGGCCATCTTCATCAGGCGCGCGGGTTTGAAGTGCAGATGCCCGAAGATTTCGGGGTCGGGGTGGAAGGTCATGGTCGTGCCGCGCCGGTTCGGGGCCGGGCCGACGCGGGTGATCGGGCCTTGCGGGATGCCGCGGGCGAATTCCTGGACGTAGAGTTCCTTGTTGCGGGCGACCTCGACGCGCAGGTGATCGCTGAGCGCGTTGACCACGGACGCGCCGACGCCATGCAGGCCGCCCGAGGTTTCATAGGCCTTGCCCGAGAACTTGCCGCCGGCATGAAGCGTGCACAGGATCACCTCGAGCGCGGACTTGCCGGGGAACTTGGGGTGCGGGTCGATCGGGATGCCGCGACCGTTGTCACGCACGGTCAACGAGTGATCGGCGTGGAGTTCGACCTCGATCCGGGTGGCGTGACCTGCCACCGCCTCGTCCATCGAGTTGTCCAGCACTTCGGCCACGAGGTGGTGCAGCGCGCGCTCGTCGGTGCCGCCGATATACATGCCGGGGCGCTTGCGCACGGGTTCCAACCCCTCAAGCACCTCGATCGACGAGGCGTCGTAGGCGTCGGGTGTGCCGGAGAGAAGATCGTTGGCCATCGGATGCTCGATTCTTGTTCTGGTTGGCGTGGAAGTAGACCATCCCTGCGGGGGGGGACGCAAGATGTGGGGAGGCTTGGCCAAGGCGCACCCCTGCGTTAGTTATGGGCAAGGCAACAGGGGAACCAGGATGCGGATAGCGTTTACCGGAGGCTCGGGCAAGGCGGGGCGGCACGTGGTGCCCTATCTTATGGCGCGGGGGCATCGCGTGCTGAATGTCGATCTGGTGCCGCTGGACCATCCCGGCGTGCACAACCTGACCGCCGATATCACCGACTCGGGCCAGATGTTCAACGCGCTGACCTCCTACGCGGGATTCGACGAGATGGAGGCGGGCACTGGCGTGCCGGCGTTCGATGCGGTGGTGCATTTCGCGGCCGTGCCGCGCATCCTGCTGGCGCCGGACAACGAGACCTATCGGGTAAACACGATCGGCACCTACAACGTGATCGAGGCGGCCGTGAAGCTGGGCGTGCGCAAGATCATCATCGCGTCCTCGGAAACCACCTATGGCGTGTGCTTCGCCGACGGGCAGGTGATGCCCAAGCGGCTGCCGATGGAAGAGGATTACGATGTCGATCCGATGGACAGCTACGGCTGCTCGAAGGTGGTGAACGAGGTGACGGCGCGCAGTTTTCAGCGCCGGTCGGGCGCCGATATCTATGCGCTGCGCATCGGCAACGTGATCGAGCCGCATGAGTATGCCGAACGCTTTCCGGATTTCTTCGCCAATCCCGATCAGCGGCTGCGCAATGCCTTTTGCTATATCGACGCGCGCGATCTGGGTCAGATCGTCGATCGGTGTCTGAAGACGAACGGGCTGGGCTATCAGGTGTTCAACGCGGCCAATGACGGCCATTCCGTGCATCTAGAGACCGAGACGCTGGTGCGCCGCTACTATTCCACGGTGCCGCTGACCCGCGTGATCGGACCGCATGAGGGGTTCCTGTCGAACCGCAAGATCCGCCATGTGCTGGGATTTCGCGAGGAGCATCCCTGGACGCGCTATGTCGAGGCGCCCCTCGGCTGACCCTGGGCCGGGTTCAGCCGCGTCAGCCTGATGCCAGCCGCCGCGCGCCCAGCACCCCGTGGCGGATGGCCGGGCTGAGCGAGATCCCGAGCAATCCGATCGAGAACAGGCACCAGACCGCCGGCATCTCGTTCGGGTTGCTGGTCAGCGTCCAGGCCAGCACCGGGCCGGCCACGGCGTTGAACAGCACGAAGCGCCACGCCCCGTAGAGAAGGGGAAGCCCGAAGACCGCCAGCAGGTAGTCGGGGAATTGCACCGGCAGTCCCATCGCCAGCCAGAGGCCGTTCAGCGGCACCTCCCATCCGATGTGCCAGTTGCCCGACACGAGGCAGAACGCCGGGCCGCAAAGCACCTCTCCGGGCTGGCAGGCGCCAAGCGCTGCCAGCGGAACCAGACGCAGCAGCATGATCCCCGTGGCGAGCGCGGACAGCCCCCAGACCCAGCGGCGCGTGCGTGGGGGAACCTCAACCGGGGCGATCGCCATGGCGAAGGCGTTGATGAAGATCGGCTGAAAGGCGATGTGCAGATAGGACAGCAGCGTGATCGTCTGGTTTCCGCGGCTGCCGCAGGCGTCCACCACGGCGTAGCCTGTTGCCTGCAAGGCTTCCATCACGGTGAAATAGCCCAGTGTCACCCAGATCGCCCTGGCGTCGCCGCGCAGGAAGGTCACGGTTGCCGCTGCAGTTCCTGCGGCAACCATGGCCACTGAGGCCGACGCACTCCAGCACATCACACGTCTCCTGCACACTCCGGCCAGCATTGCAGGCATTGTGGCTGCGGGGCAAGCGAACCAAGGGCCCGAGGCCGCCCCCGGCGATCAGGCAGCGCGCAGGGGGGCGCTATTCCGGTTCGGCCAGACGCTTGGCCCACATCGTCTGGAACGCCGGGCGCGCCTGGCAGCGGGTCAACCAGCCGAAGGACGCCGGATAGGTGGCCACCAGTCCCTTGTGGCCCTGGGCGTAGCGCAGACATTCGGCGACGCAGATGTCTGCCACGGTGAAGCGATCCAGCAGCCATGGACGCCCGACCAGATGCGCCTCGAGCCGTGCGAGCGGCCGGCCAATACGCTGGGCCGCCGCCTCGATGCTTGCGGCGTCTTCGGCCGGGGTCTGCAACAAGGTCAGCGACAGCGGCTCGATCGCGGTTGCGGCAAAGAACGCCCAGTTCAGCATCCGCGCGTCTTCGGTCGCCGATGCAGGGCCGAGATCGCCGCCGCAGGTGCGTGCCAGATGCAGGGTCATCGCCATGGATTCGGTCAGGACCAGCCCATCGTCATCGGCAAGCACCGGCACCTGACCCATCGGGTTGATCGCGAGGAACGCGGGCGAGGCGGTATTCAGCGGGGCCTCTGCCGCCAGCGGCTGCGCCAGGCGATAGCTTTGAATCACCAGCACATGGGTGAATGGTGTGCCTGTTTCGCCCAAGAGCCACAGTGGCCGCGAGGCGCGCGAGCGGTAGACGCCGTAAAGTGTCAGCATGAAGCCTGATCCCGGATGGTTGCCGGACGAGCATAGAGCCGGGAGCGCGGGGCAGGAAGGCAATTTCCGGGATGGCCGATCCTTGCCGAAGACCGGCCGCGCCACTGGCCTCTGTCCTGCAGGGCCGCTAGAGTGAAGCGGACCCTGCCCGGACGGGCGGGCAAGAATTGGTGTGCACGGGGTGGAGGCGCGATGGCGCGACGCGTTGCAGGTCTGCTGGCGGCCGGGATCGCGCTTGTGGCGTCGCCGGTGCTGGCCCATCCCCATGTCTATATCGACACCGGTATCGAGGTTCTGTTCGATGCCGAAGGACGCGCGACGGCGCTGCGCGTGACCTGGGTCTATGATGATTTCTTTTCGCTGATGGTGCTGCAGGATCGCGGGCTCGACCCGGATGCGGACGGGGTGATGACGCCCGCCGAGGAAGCCGCGCTGAACGGCTTCGACATGGAGTGGGATGCCGATTATGCGGGCGATACCTATGTGCTGGCAGGCGAGGTGCCGGTTGCCCTGACCCGGCCGTCGGACTGGACGGCGACGTATGCCGAGGGGCGGCTGACCTCGACCCATCTGCGCCGGCTGGAGGCGCCGGTTGATCCGGCGGCGGGGCCGCTGGTGATCCAGGCCTATGATCCGGGGTTCTACACCGCCTATACCATCGCCTTCGATCCGGTGCTGACGGGGCGCACAGGATGCAGCGCGCAAGTGTTCGCCCCTGATCTGAGCGAGGCCGACCAGCAATTGCAGGCGGCGCTTTCCGAATATGGCGCGGATGTCGATCTGGAGATGGAGTTTCCCGCGATCGGGGCGGCTTATGCGGATGAAATCCGGGTGACATGCGACGCGCCGTCCTGATCCTGGGCCTCTTGGTCGCGGCGGCGCTTGGCTTGCTGTGGGCGACCGGCGGGATGGCCGCGCTGGAGCGGGCGGCCACAGCCAC
>JBGSQL010000007.1:0-2806 GCA_041738105.1 Rhodobacter sp.
CGCGCCACGTGCGCGTCCAGCGCCGCCGCCCCGGCCACCACGCTCTCGCCCGCGATGTCTATTGCGTTGAACCCCCGCCCCAGCCGGATCACCACCGCCCGGATACCGCCATCGCGCACGATCAGATTGCTGCCGACCCCCATTGGAAACACCGGCACCGCAGGATCGAGCGCCGCAAGGAACGCGCTCAGATCCGCCTCGTCCGCGGGCTGGAACAACCAGTCCGCCGGTCCGCCCACGCGCAGCCACGTCAACTCGGCCAGCGATCGCCCGGCGGTCAGCACGCCGCGCACGGGCGGCAGCGCTGCCGTCATTCGGCAGGCTCCCGATCTTCCTTCCTGGGCCGCAACCAGCGCACCAGGTAGATCAGCGGCCAGCGCAGAACGCTCGCCCCCGCCGCCAGCAGCAACAGCCCCCAGAGCGGCCCATTGACATAGGTCACCCATCCCAGGATCGGAATCCCGACCGCGATCAGGAACGCCGCCGCGCGCCAGTGATGATCCCGGCTTGGCAGCATCGCGATCACGTTCGCCAGAACCAGCCATACCAGCGCAACAACAAGCGGCAGGTTCATGTCCGCCCCTCGCGCGGGTCGGGCGCCGGGCGGCCAAGTGCCTTGCGGGCAAGATAGATCAGCGGATTGCGGAACATCGACACGAACGCGGCCAGCCCGCCCAGCATCCACCACACGCCATGCTGCCAGCCGATCCACACCAGCAGCGCGGGCGCGGCGATCAGCAGCGCAAGGCCGGGCACCATCTGCCGCCGCATCGGCAACAGCGCGACCCCGGTCGCCAGAAGCGCCCACAGGCAGGCAAGCGTCAAGGACGCCGACATCCGCAACCCTCCTTCCCCCAAGGGGTTATGGCACGCGCCGACAGGCCCGCGACAACTCTTTCGGATAGGGCCGCATCCGCCATCCTCAGCCCTCCAGCCGCTGCGGCAGGGCATTGGCCCAGGCGCTGATCGTGCCGGCCCCAAGGCACACCACCATGTCGCCCGGCCGCGCCTGTTCGCGCACCAGCCGTTCCAGATCATCCTCCGACAGGATCGCGCGCGCGTGCCTGTGGCCATGCGCGATAAGCCCCGCCACCAGATCATCGCGGCTCGCCCCCGGGATCGGGTCTTCGCCCGCGGCATAAACCTCGGCGATGGCCACCACGTCGGCCTCGTTGAAGCAGGTGCAGAAATCGTCGAACAGGCTGGACAACCGGGTATAGCGGTGCGGCTGATGCACCGCGATCACGCGCCCCTGCGTCGCCTGCCGCGCGGCCTTCAGCACCGCCGCGATCTCGACCGGGTGATGCCCGTAATCGTCGATGATCGTCACGCCCCCCAGCACCTCGCCCACCTTGGTGAAGCGCCGGTTCACGCCGCCGAAACCGGCCAGCGCCTCGCGGATCTCGTCCTTCTTCATCCCCAGATGGCGCGCGACGGCAATCGCCGCCAGCGCGTTGGACACGTTGTGATCGCCCGGCATCGGCAGGGTGCAGCCCTCGATCAGCGCGCCCTCGCCCTCGCCCTGCAAGGCCACGTCGAAATGCGCGACCCCCGCCTCGTAGTGCAGGTTCACCGCCCGCACATCCGCCTGCGCGTTGAAGCCGAAAGTCACGATCCGCCGATCCGTCACCCGGCCCACCAGCGCCTGCACCTCGGGATGGTCGGTGCAGCACACCGCCAGCCCGTAGAACGGCACGTTGGACACAAAGTCGAAGAAGCCCTTGCGCAACGCCTCGAAGGGGCCCCAGTGCTCCATATGCTCGGGGTCGATATTGGTCACGATCGCGATGGTCGCGGGCAGCCGGTTGAACGAGCCGTCCGACTCGTCCGCCTCCACCACCATCCACTCGCCCGCGCCCGCCCGCGCGTTCGACCCATAGGCATGGATCACGCCGCCGTTGATCACCGTCGGATCGAACCCGCCCTTGTCCAAGAGCGTGGCCACCATCGTCGTCGTGGTGGTCTTGCCATGCGTCCCCGCAATCGCGATGTTCGACTTCAGCCGCATCAACTCGGCCAGCATCTCGGCCCGGCGCACCACGGGCAACTGCCGCCGGCGCGCCTCTTCCAACTCGGGATTGCCCTTCTTGATCGCCGACGAGATCACCACCACCGCCGCATCGCCCAGGTTTTCCGCGCGCTGCCCTTCAAAGAACCCGGCCCCCAGGCCCACCAGCCGGTCGGTGATCTTCGACGCCTTCGCGTCCGACCCCTGCACGCGATAGCCCAGCGTCATCAGCACTTCGGCAATGCCCGACATGCCGATGCCGCCGATCCCCACGAAATGGATCGGCCCGAGTTCGCCAGGAAGTTTCGTTGCCGCGTTCATGCCGCCTCTTTCGCTGCCAGCTGTTCCACCACCTCGACCAGACGCTCCGTTGCATCCGGCCGGCCCTGCGCCAAAGCATGACGCGCCATCCGCGCCGCCGCCTCGGGCTGGCTCAGGACCGACGCGATGTGTCCTGAAAGCGTGGCGGGATCAAGCAACTTCTCGGGAATCAGGATCGCTGCCCCGGCGTCAACCAGCCCGCGCGCGTTCGCGGTCTGGTGATCCCCGGTCGCCGCTGGATAGGGGATCAGGATCGACGGGCGCCCGATCACGCTGATATCCGCGACCGATGACGCGCCAGAACGCGAGATCACCAGCTGCGCCTCGCTCAGCCGTCGCGGGATATCCGCAAAGAACGGCTGCACCTCTACATCCACCCCCGCCGCCGCATAGGCGGCCTGCGCCGCAACGGCATCCTCGGCGCGGGCCTGATGGGCCACGCGCAACCACTTGCGCATCCCTTCGGGCAGCGCGGCC
>JBGSQL010000129.1:0-1617 GCA_041738105.1 Rhodobacter sp.
CTGGGCGTACCCCCGGGGGGTCGTGGCGATCAGCGCGAGCGCCAGCAAGGCGGTTGCGCCGCCAGCGCCCCGCAACCGGCCCGTCAGCCACAGCGATGCAAGGATATCGACCATCAGCAAAGCCAGCGCCGCAGCAAGGAAGCTGCCCTTCAGGGCTTGTTCGCGCGTGACGGTCAGGCCCTCGACCGCAATTCGGTCGGGCCAGCGGGCTGGGGCCAGCGTCGTGTCCGGCCCGATCACGTTCAGCGCCACGCGGCGATCAGCCCCGGCATAGAGCCCGGGAGGCAGATCGGGACCGGGGCCGGCCACGAGCCCCTCGGCCAACGTCTCGCCAGGGATCCCCGCCACCTCGGCCGCTTCGACCACCGCGCCAAATGCATCGAGGACGGCCTCGGGCACCCAGATCTGACCCGCAAGTTCCGCCACATCCGGCGCTGCCGGGCGGGTAGAGACGGCAAGCCGCTCGAGCATCTGCACGAACAGACCCGACAGCGGAAGCGTGGACCACTCCGCATTCGCGGTGACATGCACCAGCACGACCTGCCCTTGCCCCACCGTCTTGCGGGTCACCAGGGGTGTACCATCGGCAAGCGCCGCAATCGTTCGGCTGGCCAGATCGGGATCTGGTTGCGCCAGCACCTGCGCGCTGACCGTCACATCAGACGGGATCGCCAGCCCATGGAAAGGCGAGCCTTCTGCAAACGGCGCCAGTGCCTTCGGCTCGCCCCAGCTCATCGCACCGCCGACAGACCGGCCACCTTCGCGCAGGCGCACCGGCAGCATCGCATCCTCGGTCGCGCGGCCGACATCGCTGGCCGCCAGACGTGGTCCAGCAAACCGCAACAGCAACCCCCCGGTGTCAAGCCAGTCCATCAGCCCGTCAGTTTCGGCCGGGGAAAGCCGCGCCACGTCAGCCAGCACGATGACATCGGGCGAGGCCAACAACACATCTTCCAGCGTGCCCCTGATCAGATCTGCCACCGGCTCCAACGCTTGCTCAAGATAGTGTGTGGGCGACAGAAGTTGCAGCGCCTCGGCACTTTCGCTGCCCGCAATCAGGGCAACCTTGCGCCGCTTCAGGCTGTCATCGGCCAGACTGACCGCGCCGGCAGACCGCACCCCCGCCACCTCGACGCGCTGCAGCCGATTGCGCAGTTCCGGCGGCAGCGACAGCTCCGCCTCGGCCAAGGTCTCGCCCGCAGCAAAGACAAGGGGCAGGCGCGCCAGTTCACGTTCGACCCCGCTCGGGTCAAGACCGCGCGCCGAAACCTCGATCTCGGCGGCTTCGGCGCCAATCGGGCGCACTGCGTGCAGCTTCACTACGCCGTCCTCGAAGGTTGGCGGGCGCAGCCCTAGGATCGGGCGCGGGCTTTCAAACACGCTCAGTTGGCCTTTCGCTTCCAGCGCGTCGCGCAGCGCGTCGCGTCCAGGGTGGTCAAGCCCGTCAGACAACCAGAACGTATCAAACCCTTCCAAGGGCAGGACAGCCGCCCAGTCTGCCAGCGCCGTAGGGGCCCAGGGTTGCGGCTCCAGCGCAGCCAGACGGCCAGCCCAGGCGTTGGCAGTCTGAAACTCGGGCGTCTGCGGCCGGTCGGTCAGCCGAACCACGGCCACCGG
>JBGSQL010000140.1:0-2471 GCA_041738105.1 Rhodobacter sp.
CCGGCGGCCCGCGCCTCGGGCGTGAAGGGGCCGGGTTCAGCCAGGCTTTCGATCAGGCGCGGCAACGCCGGGTCCAGATGGCGGGCCAGCGCCGTTGCCATCTGGCGCCGCGCGCCATGGATCCGGTCGGGATCGGGGATCACGCCGGCGTCGTGCAGGGTCTGCGCCATGTCATCCTCGCCGGGCAGGCGCAGCGCCAGGGCGCGGAACGCAGGATCAAGGCTGGCATCCTGCGCCACGCGGGCCAGCGCATCGAGCCAGTCCGGCCCCGGTTGCGCGCCTTGCGTCACCATCCGGGCCAGCACATCCTTTGCCAGTGCGCGACCCGCCTCCCATTTGTTGAAGGGATCGGTGTCATGCGCCAGCAGGAAGGCACGCTCTTCGGGGGTGCTGGCGCGATCGAGGATGACCGGGGCGGAAAAGCCGCGCAGGATCGACGGGATCGGGCGCGCGGCAAGACCGGGGAAGGCAAAGCTTTGCCGCGACTCGGTCAGTTCCAGCGTGGTCGTGGCAAGCACTTCGTCGCCATTGGGGTTCAGCAGGCCGACCGCAATCGGAATGACCTTGGGCGATTTCACAACCTCGCCGGGCGTGGGCGGGTTGTGCTGATCGAAGGTCAGCGTAAAGGTGCCGTCCTGCCAGGTTTCGGTCACGCTTACGCGTGGCGTGCCGGCCTCGGTGTACCAGCGCTTGAACTGCGACAGATCGCGGCCGGTGGCGTCCTGGAATACCGCCAGCCAATCCTCGATCGTCGCTGCCCGCCCGTCGAGGCGCTGAAAGTAGAGGTCGAGCGCGCGGGCATAGCCAGCCTCGCCCACCAGTCGCCGCAGCATCCCGATCAGTTCCGCGCCCTTTTCATAGACGGTCGCGGTGTAGAAGTTGTTGATTTCAACATAGTGGTCGGGGCGGACTGCATGGGCGAGGGGGCCGTTATCTTCACGGAACTGGCGGGCGCGCAGGGTCATCACATCCTCGATCCGCTTCACCGGACCTGATCGCATGTCCGAGGTGAACTGCTGGTCGCGGAACACCGTCAGCCCTTCCTTGAGGCAAAGCTGGAACCAGTCGCGGCAGGTGATGCGATTGCCGGTCCAGTTGTGAAAATACTCGTGCGCGATGATCGCCTCGATGCGGGCAAAATCCTCGTCGGTCGCCGTCTCGGGAAGGGCGAGAACGTACTTGGAGTTGAAAATGTTCAACCCCTTGTTCTCCATCGCGCCCATGTTGAAGTCATCGACGGCGACAATGTTGAAAATGTCCAAGTCGTATTCGCGGCCATAGGCCGTCTCATCCCAGCGCATCGCGCGTTTCAGCGCGTCCATCGCATAGGCGCACTTGCCTTGATCGCCGGGGCGCACCCAGATGTTGAGGGCCACGTCGCGGCCTGAGGCGGTCGTGAAGCGATCCGAATGCGCGACCAGATCGCCCGCGACAAGGGCGAACAGATAGGCGGGCTTCGGCCAGGGATCATCCCAGTCGGCCCCTTCCGCGGCCCGGCCCACCGGATTGCCGTTTGACAGCAGCACCGGCAGATCGCTTTCGATACGCACGCGAAACGGGGCCATCACATCGGGGCGGTCGGGATAGAAGGTGATCTTGCGAAAGCCCTCGGCCTCGCATTGGGTGCAATACATGCCGTTCGACATGTAGAGCCCCTCAAGCGCGGTATTGCCTTCGGGCGCGATCTGCACCTCGGTTTCAAGGGTGAACGGAGCGTCCGGCAGCAGGCTGGCGGGCAGGGTGAGGCCGGATGCATCGGGCGTGGCGCTGAGTGCCGCACCGTTCAGGCGCAGCGCCTGAAGCGCCAGATCCTCGCCATCAAGGCGCAGATCGTGCCGCCCCGGCCGGTCGGGGTTCGGCGCGAAGCGGAGCCGCGCCGTGACCCGGGTTTCGGTCGGATGGAGGCGGAACGCCAGATCGACAGACAGGACGCGATAGGGAAAGGGCTGGTAATCGGACAGGTGAACGGTGGGCGTGTCGGTCATGGGGATCTCCTTGAGGTGCACCCTAGCCCGGCGCCGCGCAGGTGCAAGCGAAGGGTTTACGAATCCGTGCCGGATGCTAGATCCATGTTCCATGAATGTTCTTGTCTGGTTCAAGCGTGACCTGCGCGTCACGGATCACCCGGCGCTGGCGCTTGCGGCAGGGCAGGGCGCCGTGCTGCCGCTTTACATCGTCGAGCCGGAGTATTGGCGTCTGCCCGACACCTCGGCGCGGCAGTGGGCCTTTACGGCGGAATGTCTGGAAGATCTGCGGGCACGCCTGGGACGGCTTGGCGCCCCGCTGATCGTGCGGGTTGGCGATGCGGTCGAGGTGCTGGACGCGCTGTGCAAGGCGCATCGCATTGCGCAGATCGTCAGCCATGAAGAAACGGGAAACCTTTGGACCTATGCGCGCGACCGGCGTGTTGCCGGCTGGGCGCGGCAGGCCGGGCTCGATTGGGTCGAGTTGCCGCAAGCCGGGGTCGTGCG
>JBGSQL010000176.1:0-1974 GCA_041738105.1 Rhodobacter sp.
CCCGTAATAGCTGCCCGACAGCAGCCGCGCGCCCAGCCCCGCCACCGCGCCCGTCGGCAACTCGCCCACGATCGCCCCCACCAGCGAGGCCGCAACCCCCACCTTCAGGCTGGCGAACAGATAGGGCATCGCCGCCGGCACCCGCAGCTTCACCAGCGTCTGCGTAGCCGAGGCGCCATAGGTCCGCAGCAGATCCAGCTGCATCGCATCCGGGCTGCGCAAGCCCTTCACCATGCCCACCACCACCGGGAAAAAGCTCAGATAGGCGCTGATGATCGCCTTCGGCACGATCCCCGTCACCCCCACCGAGTTCAGCACCACGATGATCATGGGCGCAATCGCCAGGATCGGGATCGTCTGGCTGGCAATCGCCCAGGGCATCACGCTCAGGTCCATCGCCCGGTTGTGCACGATCCCCACCGCCAGCAGGATGCCCGCCGTGGTGCCGATGCCAAAGCCCAGAAGCGTCGCGGACAGCGTGATCCAGCCATGATAGACCAGGCTCCGCTTCGAGGTGGCGGCCTGGCCGAACACACCCTTCCACAGTTCCGCCACCACCTGATGCGGCGCCGGCAGCACCGGGCGCTCCAGCGCCATCGTCTGCGGCACGATCTGCGCGAAGGTCACTTCCTGCCCCGCCCGCGCCGCCTGATCGCGCACCCAGGGCGCATTCATCCAGACCGCCGCCGCGTACCAAAGCACCACGATCACGCCCAGCACCGTCAAAATCGGCAAGGCAGCCCTCATCGCGCCCCTCCCGCCATCTTCCGGTCGCAAGGATCCTCGGGGGCAGGCCGCAGGCCGCTGGGGGCGAACCGCCCCCTGTCACGGGCGCCGCAGGGCGCACCGCTCGGTCCCCGCGCGATCCTTACGCGCCGACAAACCGCCACCCGTGTCCGCGCGGCCCTACAGGTCATAGGCCTACAGGTCATAGGAATGCCCCGCCCGCAGCCCTTCGCGCACGCGATGCGAGATCGCCAGAAACTCGGGCGTATCGCGGATCTCCAGCGGGCGCTCGCGCGGCAACCCGCTCTCGATCACATCGGTGATCCGACCCGGCCGCGGGCTCATCACCACGATCTTCGTCGACAGGTACACCGCCTCGGGGATCGAGTGGGTGACAAAGCCGATGGTCTTGCCGGTGCGCGCCCACAGCTTCAGCAACTCGCCGTTCAGATGGTCCCGCACGATCTCGTCCAGGGCCCCGAACGGCTCATCCATCAACAGGATGTCGGCATCAAAGGCCAGCGCGCGCG
The DNA here is from genome assembly GCA_041738105.1 of Rhodobacter sp. Classification (GTDB taxonomy): domain Bacteria; phylum Pseudomonadota; class Alphaproteobacteria; order Rhodobacterales; family Rhodobacteraceae; genus Aliitabrizicola. The sequence continues at coordinate 1,257 of JBGSQL010000176.1, forward strand.
CAATGCTCGCGCGCTGCTGCATCCCGCCCGAAAGCTGCCAGGGAAACTTGCCGCCAAAGCCCGACAGATCCACCAGATCCAGCACCTTGCGCACCCGCGCGTCTTGCTCCTCGCGCGAAAAGCCCATGATTTCCAACGGCAGTTTCACGTTTCCCGCAATCGTGCGCCACGGATACAGGCCCGCCGCCTGGAACACATAGCCATAGGCCCGCGCCCGGCGCGCGGCATCCGCGCTCATCCCGTTCACGGTCAGCGTGCCCTCGGTCGGTGTCTCCAGCGCCGCGATGGCGCGCAGGAACGTGGTCTTGCCACAGCCCGACGGCCCGATGAAGGACACGAACTCGCCCCGCTCGATGGTCAGGGTCACGTCCTTCAGCGCCTGCACCGGCCCGTCTGCCGTCGCAAAGGTCAGACCCAGTCCCTGTGCCTCGATCACCGGTGCCACCGGCGCCCTGCTGTCCTTCATGCCACCCCACCGCCACGGCCGACATCTGGCCGCCTGTCATCATCCCGATTCACAACCGACGCATCCTTGAAAACTGTCGGCGATGACCCCACCTGCCGACCGGGAGGATGACCGCCATGCACTCGACACTCGCGTTTGCCCCAACTGCCGAAGACCTCGACGAGGATTTCTTCGGGGTTCCCGTCGTGACCTTTGCACCGCCGCCAGCGCCGTCGGGCGAGGCGCCGCGCGGCGATGACCCCGACGAGGCGC
>JBGSQL010000187.1:0-4983 GCA_041738105.1 Rhodobacter sp.
CCCCGGCCACAAGGGAGAGCCGATCTTCGATGCCGCCAGCTTTGCCGAAGCGGCGGTCGAGATTGACTGGCGCGGCATGCAGATCACCGTTCACGCCATTGGCGATGCCGCTGTGCGCATCGCGCTTGATGGATATCAGGCGGCGCGACAGACCAATGGTACCCGCGACAGCCGCCACCGGATCGAGCATATCGAGATGATCGACCCCGCCGACATTCCGCGCCTTGCCGAACTGGGCGTCATCGCCTCGGTTCAGCCGCTGCACGCGCCGCAGGGCGAAAGCCCGACGACCCGCAGCATCGGCCCGAAACGTGCGTCCTATGCCTATCCGTGGCGCGACTTGCAAAGGGCAGGTGCCTTGGTGGCCTTTTCGTCGGACTGGCCCATCGTGCCGGTCGACCCGCTGCTTGGCATCCAGACCGCGCTGACCCGTCAGCCGCATCTGCCCGGCTTGCCGGATCAGCGCTTGGGCCAGATGGATGTGCTGAAATCCTTCACCTGCAACGGCGCCCATGCGGGGTTCATGGAGCAGCACACGGGCACGATCCGGGAAGGGATGCTGGCCGACCTCGTGCTGCTTGGTGGCGATATAGAGGTGACACCGTCCGACCAGGTAGCCGACCTCGGGGTCGCTCTTACCGTTTGCGACGGACGCATCACCCATGAAGCCTGACCTTGGCATCCGCGCCCTTGGGGCCGCGCGTGCGCTGCAGCAGCCCACCCTCCGCCGTGCCATCGTGATCCGGGCCGACCTCGGCCCCGCCGTCGAATTCGCCACCACCCAAGGTACAATCCGAGCCATGTTCCCGATCATCGGCGGCGAAGCGCATGGTCCCGGCTGGACTGCCCGCATCCTGCCCGGAGGCGCGGATTTCGCCATCTGCCTGCCAGAAGGCTCCTATTCCATCGAGGCGCGCTATTGTCTGGAGCTGAACGACGGCACCCCGGTCATGGTTACCAACGCTGGCCGCATGGTGCCGCAACCGGACGGCAGCTACCTGGGCCGAACCCGCGCCGCTCTGGAGGTCCCCGACGGCCCCCACCGAGCACTTGGGCAAGCCGTCTACTTTGGCACCGCCCTGGCCGAACCGGGCGATACCGACCACGTCTTTATTGAGCTTTGGGAGGCGCCGGTCTGATCCGGTGGAAGACGCATGACCATACTCATCGCAGGCGGGGGCATCGCCGGGCTGGTGATGGGCCTGACGCTGCACCAGTTGGGCCTCCCCTTCCGCATTTTCGAGCGGGTGGCCGCACCGAAACCGCTTGGCGTGGGCATTAACCTGCAACCCAATGCCGTGCGGGAACTGATGGACCTGGGGTTGGAAGCCCGCCTTGACGAGATCGGCATCCGCACAAGGCAGTATGGCTTTTACACCAAGACCGGCCTGCCGATCTGGGTTGAACCGCGCGGGGCTGCGGCGGGCTATGCTTGGCCGCAATTCTCGCTGCACCGCGGCAAGCTGCAGATGCTGCTGCTGGAGGAACTGCGCCGCCGAGCGGGGCAGGAGGCGGTTGTCACCGGCGCTGGCGTTGCGGGGTTTAAAACCACCGACCATGGTGCGACCCTGATCCTGTCCGACGGTAGCCGGGCCGAAGGCAGTATCGCCCTTGCCGCCGACGGCATCCATTCCGCCATCCGCCGCCAGATGGTGCCGGATGAGGGAGAGCCCATCTGGAACGGCGCGATCATGTGGCGTGGCACCTCTCCTGGTCGCCACTTCCTTGGCGGCAATGCGATGTTTCTGGCGGGCCACGACAGCCAACGTTTTGTGGCCTATCCGCTGACGGCGGAAGACCCGGAAACCGGTCTTGCCACAATCAACTGGATCGCCGAGTTGCGCGTTGACCCCGCCCGCGCCATGACCAAGGGCGATTGGAACCGCCCCGCCGACAAGGCCGATTTCCTGCCCGCGTTTGAACGCTGGGATTTCGGCTGGGTCGATTGCCCCGGCCTGATCCGTGCCTCGGGGCTTGTCTTTGAATACCCGATGGTCGACCGCGACCCCCTGCCCGCGTGGACAACAGGCTGCGTCACGCTGATGGGCGACGCCGCCCACGCCACCTATCCGGTCGGATCAAACGGCGCGACACAGGCGATCATCGACGCGCGCAAGCTGGGCGCCGCTTTCCGCGACCATGGCGTCACGCTGGACGCGCTCTTGGCGTATGAAGCCGAGATGCGCCCCCGCGCCGAGGGCATCCTGCGCGCGAACCGCGGCAAGGGGCCGGACGCCGTGATGCAGATGGTCGAGGACCGCTGCGGCGGCGTGTTTGACGATATCGAGACCGTTATCCCCCCGGCCGAACTTGCCGCCCATGCCGAGCATTACAAACGGCTTTCGGGCTTTTCGATCGATACCCTGAACGTTCAACCGCCGATCATTGGCCCGATGGAGCCTTTGTCGTCATGACACCCTTTGCCGAATTCCGCGTCGAGGTCGGCGCGCCGGTAACACTTGGCAACTACGGTTTTGGCGAAGCGCGGATCGTGCCGATCCTGGGCGGGACAGCCGTGGGCGACACCCTTTCCGGCGTTATCCTGCCGGGAGGCGCAGACGAGCAAAGGGTGCGCGCCGATGGGCTAACGCGCATCCACGCGCGCTATGTCATCCGCACCACAGACGGCGATCTTGTCCGTGTCGACAGTCAGGGCCTGCGGCATGCGTTACCGCCGGGCGACCCGTCAGCCCCCTATTTCCGAACAGTCATCCGCTTCGAGACCGCGGCCCCCGGCCTTGATACCCTGAACAGGTCGCTGTTCCTGTCGGATGGTCAGCGCATGGCCGATCACGTTATGCTGCGGCTGTCGCGGCTTTGACCACCCGACAGCCGCTTCGCGCAGTCACGAGGCCTTCAGCACGCCGCGGTCGATCTGGTCCTGTTCGATGCTTTCGAACAGCGCGCGGAAGTTGCCCTCTGATTGACCACGTTCCGCCGCCTGTTCCCTCCATCTCGAACTATCCAGCCGACCTGCACCCCGCACAACACATCGAGCACCTAATAAAGGCTGCTGTGCATGCGCCCTACCTTGTAAATGATCTCACGCAAGATCGGCCCTCCGTCCGCTATTCGCCAATCGGACCTGCGGTTCGATGCTTGATAGCATTCAGTTTCCTTATCCTTCAACAAACAGCTTCACCTGCTCGAGCTTGCGGCAGAGATAGCGCGGCGCAGCGGCCTCCTGAGCGGCCGCGTACCCTTCGACGCCCTCTGATCGCGCCATCATTCGGCTGCGCAGACGGGCTGACTTGTCGAGGGCTTGCATTGCGAAGTTCTCGACCTCCCGTGCTTTGGCATAGGTCTGCAGAGCCTCGAGCGAGGCGAAGGCCGCAGGCGCAGCGAGTCCCCTGGTGCTACAGCGACCGTCGACACCGCCGCCGAGATCCTCGGCGGCGACCTGTTCGCGGTCGCCGACAACTAGCTCGGCGGGGGTGTCTACATGCCGCCCAAAGTGGGCCTTTTTCCCGACCAGGTCGCGGTGTTAATGGGGAAGGCCGAGATCGACGCGGCTACACGCGGCCCGGCGTCAGCCACAGCGAGAATGAAATCTTGATCCAATTCCCCAAGACTGCGATGGCAACGGCTGTCGCCGTCGCCCTCGCCACCGCCTCAGCTGGCGCCGGAACAATGCTGATCGGCACTGTCACGTACGTGCGCGACGGGGACACCTTCGAGATGCGAATGCCCGACGGCTACGTTGCGATCCGGCTCTCCGGCATCCACGCGCCCGAGCGCGAAGAGCGCGGCGTCGGCACCGCCACGGCGGCACTGCAGACCCTCGCCCTCGGGAAGACCGCGATCTGCGACTGGACCCCCGGCGACGTGACGCACGACCGCCTCTCGGCCTCCTGCAGCTTAGACGGCTATGATCTGGGCGGGAGCCTGATCGCCTCGGGCGTGGCAACCCGCTGCGCCAGATATGACCGCGCCGGGCGCTACAGCGGCCTTGCGCGGCAGAACCCATGGCCGGGCTCAATCCCCGCCTACTGTAACCGCTGATCGGAGAGCCACCACCATGATCTTCGCCAACGCCACCCGCCGCGCCTCGTTCGCCGCCTGCGCCAAGAGCGTCAGCCAGCAATCGACACTTTGGCGAACACTACGTATCGCGGAGGCCGAGTGATGTTGGTCGTGCCGCAATACGAGCCACCGGCCGTCGTCCAACCCTTGGCTCCCCCCGTCGAAGTCAAGCGACGCAAGCGCGGAGGCCAGGACCGCGACACTCGAACCCGCTCCCGTGTCCCGGCGTGGATATACGTCGGCGCGATCCTGATCCTGACCGACGACAATGGCAACGAACGCGAGTGCCACGTCATACACGTCGACTACGAGCGCGGGGTATACTACTGCGCGGAGGACCAGTGATGGCCGCCGAGACGCGCGTGGCGCGGCTTGCGGAGCGGCTGACCGGCCAATTCTTCAATCTGGACTGGACGCGGCTTGGCTGCTGGTCGAGGCCTTCGAGGGGAATGACCGGGGGTTGGCGAGCGATCCGGCCATCGGAACCTGCTGGGACGCCAACTGGCTCGATCTGGATCGCGCCGGCATCGTACCACACCCCAGCTACCACTCCACCGAGGTCGTGCGGCGCTCGGCCTATCCCCACTGAAGCGGATAGAAAGTGGATATATAAAAACTAACATATATATTTTAAACATAAAACTAAGATCATGAAGACGTTGGACACCAACAGCAGGCCGATGGTGATGACGGGAACGGGCAGTTGGGGCATGGGGCACTCGTGGCAGGTTCGGGCCCGAGCCATAGCGCGCCCCGTTGATCCGGGCCAGTGCCGTGTCGCAGCGGCCCCTCGCGCTATCGCCGCAGCCTGGCATCGCGGCAAGCAAAGGCGCGACGGCATCGGCCGCCTTGGCGACGGCCCGCCACGCGACATTCGGCATAGGCGGCCCGGTGTCGGAAGCCGACCGGATCAGGTTGCGGCCGGATCAGGTTGCGGCCGGATCAGGCTGCGGGCGGGTC
>JBGSQL010000198.1:0-6057 GCA_041738105.1 Rhodobacter sp.
GTGACGGCGACCGCCGCGCCGGCAAGCTGACGCTGAACGAGGCGCTGGCGGGCGAGGGCGGACGCACGCGCAGCCTGGCGGCGATGAAGCGCAAGCAGGAAAAGGCCCGCCAGAAGGCGCTGGGCCTGAACCTGCGCGCCGAAAAGATGGTGCGTGACGTGCAGTTACCGGAAACCATCGTGGTGCAGGAACTGGCAAACCGCATGGCGGAACGTGCGGCGGATGTCGTCAAGTCGCTGATGAAGATGGGCATGATGGTGGCGATGAACCAGTGCATCGACGCGGACACGGCCGAGCTGGTGATCGAGGAATTCGGCCACCGCGCGGTGCGCGTGTCGGACGCCGACGTGGAACAGGTGATCGACCATGTGGAGGACGCGCAGGAAAACCTGACGCCGCGCCCGCCGATCGTGACGATCATGGGCCATGTCGACCACGGCAAGACCAGCCTGCTGGACGCGATCCGCAAGACGAGTGTCGTATCCGGCGAGGCTGGCGGGATCACCCAGCACATCGGCGCCTATCAGGTGACGACCGAAAAGGGTCAGACGCTGACCTTCCTCGACACGCCGGGCCACGCGGCCTTTACCTCGATGCGTGCACGGGGTGCGAATGTGACGGATATCGTGGTGCTGGTCGTTGCGGCCGACGACGCGGTGATGCCGCAGACGATCGAGGCGATCAATCACGCCAAGGCGGCCAAGGTGCCGATGATCATCGCCATCAACAAGATCGACAAACCGTCGGCCAACCCGACCAAGGTGCGCACCGATCTGTTGCAGCATGAAGTCGTGGTCGAAAAGATGTCGGGCGATGTGCTGGACGTTGAGGTTTCGGCTGTTACCGGGGCCGGGCTGGATGAGTTGCTGGAGAACATCGCGTTGCAGGCCGAGATCCTGGACCTGAAGGCGAACCCCAAGCGGGCGGCGTCGGGCGCGGTGATCGAGGCCAAGCTGGATGTGGGCCGCGGGCCGGTGGCCACGGTGCTGGTGCAGAACGGAACGCTGAAGAAAGGCGACATCTTTGTCGTGGGCGAGCAGTGGGGCAAGGTTCGCGCGCTGATCAACGACAAGGGCGAGACAGTAAGCGAGGCCGGGCCGTCGGTGCCCGTCGAAGTTCTGGGCCTGAACGGGACGCCACAGGCGGGTGACACGCTGAACGTCGTCGAGACCGAGGCGCAGGCACGCGAGATCGCGACCTATCGCGAAAAGGCCGCCAAGGACAAGCGCGCGGCTGTGGGCGCCGCGACCACGCTGGAACAACTGATGGCCAAGGCCAAGGCCGACCAGAGCGTGTCGGAATTGCCGATCGTCGTGAAGGCGGACGTGCAGGGATCTGCGGAAGCCATCATTCAGGCGATGGAAAAGATCGGCAACGAAGAAGTGCGCGTGCGCGTGCTGCACTACGGCGTGGGCGCAATCACGGATTCCGACGTGGGCCTGGCCGAAGCCAGCAATGCGCCGATCATCGGCTTCAACGTGCGCGCCAATGCCAGTGCCCGGCAATCAGCAAACCAGAAGGGCGTGGAGATCCGCTATTACAGCGTGATCTACGATCTTGTGGATGACGTGAAGGCGGCTGCTTCGGGGCTGCTGAAGGCCGAAGTGCGCGAGACCTTCATCGGCTATGCCCAGATCAAGGAGGTCTTCAAGGTCTCGAACGTGGGCAAGGTTGCGGGTTGTCTTGTGACCGAAGGCGTCGCGCGCCGGTCGGCGGGTGTGCGCCTGCTGCGCGACAACGTGGTGATCCACGAAGGCACGCTGAAAACGCTCAAGCGCTTCAAGGACGAGGTCAAGGAAGTGCAGTCCGGGCAGGAATGCGGCATGGCCTTTGAAAACTACGAGGACATTCGCGAAGGCGATGTGATCGAGATCTTTGAGCGGGAAATGGTCGAGCGCAAGCTGGCCTGACCCGGCTCGACCTGGGCAGAAGAAATGGAAAGGGCCGGGCAAATGCCCGGCCCTGTTCATTTGGGGGGTCTCAAGGCTTCAATCAGGATTGGAGACTGGGCGCGACGGGGTATCCGACAAAGGTCTTTTCATCGACCCTGATCACGATCTTTCCATCGGAAAGCTTGCTGACAAGCCAACCCTGAACGGATACGCAACTTCCCAAGGATATGGTTCGCAGCATGAGCTTTCCCCCCGAACAGCACCGCTGTTTGCACTATATCTATATTCGAGTCACGAAAGCATCACTAAATTTTCATCCGCTGGTAGAAATCGACCAGAAAATCCGTTGCGGGGCGCCGGCGCCACAGTCTTGCCACAATTTCAGTCAGAGCCAATCGCGCAGAATTGGAATCAGAGGCAGATCGGCAGGCGGCATCGGGTAGTCGCGCAGCTTGTCGGGCCGGACCCAGGCAAGGGTTTGGCCTTCCTGCGCAATCGGGATGCCCCTCCAGCGACGGCAGGCAAAGAGTGGCATCAGAAGGTGAAAATCGTCGTAGCTGTGACTCGCGAATGTCAGCGGTGCGAGACAGCTTTGCCAGGTGTCGATGCCCAGCTCTTCGCCAAGTTCGCGGATCAGGGCCGCTTCGGGTGTCTCGCCCGGCTCTACCTTGCCACCCGGAAACTCCCACAAGCCGGCGAGGGATTTCCCCGGCGGGCGCTGCGCCAGAAGAACACGGCCATCGACATCAATCAGCGCAACGGCGGCGACGAGGACTACCTTCATGGCGCCCTGCCCGGTTGACCCGTCACGAGCGATAGTCGGCATTGATGTCGATGTAGCGATGCGTCAGGTCGCAGGTCCAGACGGTGCGGGCCGCCGTGCCGAGGCCAAGATCGACCCCGATCACGATTTCATCGCGCCGCATGTAGGCCGCCGCCTGATCTTCGTCGTAGGAGGGCGCGCGGTAGCCCTGTTCAGCCACGAGGATGTCGCCAAAGCGGATCGACAGCCGATCCCGGTCGGCCTCGGCGCCGGATTTGCCGATCGCGGCGACGATGCGGCCCCAGTTGGGATCCTGACCCGCGAGCGCGGTCTTGACCAAGGGCGAGTTTGCAATGCTCATCGCGACACGGTGGGCATCTGTGGCCGAAACGGCGCCGGTTACCCGAATCTCGACGAACTTTGTGGCGCCTTCGCCATCGCGGATCACCTGATGGGCAAGATCCATCATCACGCCCCGCAATGCAGCCTCGAACGCCTTTGCCGTGGCCGAGCGCGCGGTGATCGGCGCGGCCGGGCTTTGGCCGGTGGCGGCCAGGATCAGCGCGTCCGAGGTCGAGGTGTCGCTGTCGACGGTGATGGCATTGAAGGTGTCGTCAATCTGGCGCGACAGCATCCTTTGCAGCAAGGCCGGTGCGATTGTGGCATCGGTGAAGAGGTAGACCAGCATCGTGGCCATGTCCGGCGCGATCATGCCCGAGCCCTTGGCGATGCCGGCAATCCGGATCGCGCCGCCATCGCCCTGCACGGTGGCGGTGGCCCCTTTTGGGAAGGTGTCGGTGGTCATGATCGCGCGGGCGGCACGGGCGATCCCGTCAGGCGCGAGGCCGGCGGCGAGATCGGGGATGCTGGCGGTGATCCGGTCGTGCGGCAGCGGCTCGCCGATCACGCCGGTCGATGAGGTGAAGACGCGGCTTTGCGGCAGGTCGAGCGCGGCGGCGACGGCTGTGGTGATCGCCGCAACGGACTGATCGCCCACCGCGCCGGTGAAGGCATTGGCGTTGCCCGAGTTGACAAGGATCGCGGCGGCAGCGCCAGCCGGCACTTTCATCGCCAGCTTGGCCTGACAATCGCGCACGCAGGCGGCGCGGGTCGAGGACCGGGTGAAGGCCCCGGCGATGGCGGTGCCGGGGGCAAGGCGCACCAGCATGACATCGGTGCGGTTGGCGTAACGCACACCGGCCTCGGCTGCGGCGAACTCGACCCCCGCGATCACCGGCAGATCGGGAAAACCGGCCTTCGGCGCAAGCGGCGAGACCGGATTGGGCGCCTTGGCCTTGGGTTTGGCCGAGGCACCCGACTTGCGGCGCAGGGACACGAGTTGTTTTTTCAGCGCCTTGGCTTCGGCCTTCCAGTCGGTCTTGCCCATGCCTGCTCCTCCGGACGGCTCAGTTGCCCCAGAGTGTCTGATCGCGAAGCAGGGCGGGGTCAATCCCGTCGACGCGGGTGATCGTGGCGTCCTTGGTCGCTGCGGCGACGCGATCCTCGATCGCCTTGCGCTCGATCTCGGCGGCAAGATCGGGGCGCACCTCATCCAGCGAGGGGGCGGCGGCATCGCGGGTTTCGATCAGCCGGATCAGGTGCCAGCCGAACTGGGTCTGGATCGGGCCGGCGACCTCGGTCGGTTTCAGCGCGACAACGGCATCCTCGAACGGCTTGACCATCATGCCAAGGCCGAACCAGCCCAGATCGCCGCCGCCTGCGGCAGAACCGTCGGTGGAGTGGGTCTTGGCAAGTTCGGCAAAATCTGCGCCGGCGTCGATCTGCGCCTTGAGATCGGTGGCGACCGCCTCGTCGGCCACAAGGATGTGGGCGGCGTGATATTCGGTGGCGGGGGTCGCGGCCGCGTATTTGGCGTCATAGGCGGCCTGGATCGTGGCATCGGTGACGGCGCCTTCGACAACACCCTGCAACACGCTGCCGGAAAGGTAGGCCCGACGCTCGTTCTCGAGCATCACCTCATCGCGCGGGGTCAGCGTGCCGTCGCGCGACTGGGCAAGGGCCGTTTGCTGGATCAACTGTTCGAGAATGCCGGTGAAGAGCACGTCATCGGCCAGGCTTTGATACTGCTCGGGCAGGCTTTCGCGCAGGGCGACCATGTGGCCAAGGGTGATGTCGGTGTCGTTCACGCGGGCGACGACGGTATCGACCATCTCGCCTTCGGCATGGCCGGGTGCGACCCAAAGCACCGAAAGGGACAGACCGGCGGCCAGAACCCGCCCGAAACACGCAGCTTTCGACATCTTGCACTCTCCTGACATGGCCGCTTCCTTGAGCGACGTTGACACTTTGGCCCCGCCCCCTTACATCGCGGGGGTCGCGTGAGACAGGGTGCCTCGGGCCGTCTTGGCTCTTCTATGGAAGGCGATTGAGGCGGGCAAGGCCCGGCCGTCACACGATCTTGTCAGGAACGACCAGGCGGAGAAAACATGCTGGGTCTCGGAACGCTCTCGCGGAAGATCTTTGGCACACCGAATGACCGCAAGGTGAAGTCGGTTCGTCCACTTGTCGCAAAGATCAACGCGCTGGAGCCAGAGTTTGCTGCGCTGTCGGATGACGGGCTGATCGCCAAGACGGCCGAGTTCAAGGCGCGTCTGGCGAAGGGCGAAACGCTGGACGATCTGCTGCCCGAAGCCTTTGCCAACTGCCGGGAAGCGGCGCGGCGGGCACTGGGCCTGCGCGCCTTCGATGTGCAGCTGAAGGGCGGCATCTTTCTGCATCAGGGCAATATCGCCGAGATGAAGACGGGCGAGGGCAAGACCCTGGTCGCGACCTTTCCGGCCTACCTGAATGCGTTGACCGGGCGTGGCGTGCATGTGGTCACGGTGAACGAATACCTGGTCAAGCGCGATGCGGACTGGATGAGCAAGGTCTATGGCGCGCTGGGCCTGACGACGGGGGCGGTCTATCCCTATCAGCCGGATGCCGAGAAACGCGCGGCCTATCGCGCCGACATCACCTATGCCACGAACAACGAGCTGGGGTTCGACTATCTGCGCGACAACATGAAGGGCGCGATCGAAGAGATGGCCCAGCGCGGCCATTACTTTGCGATCGTCGACGAGGTGGACTCGATCCTGGTGGACGAGGCGCGCACGCCGCTGATCATCTCGGGCCCGACCGACGACACCTCCGACCTCTACAACCGCGTCAACGTGGTGATGAAGGAGCTGGTGAAGGACAAGGCGCTGTATGAGAAGGACGAGAAGTTCAAGACCGTCCACCTGATCGAGGCCGGCACCGAGAAGCTCGAGGAGATGCTGACCGAGGCCGGGCTGCTGACCGAGGGCGGGCTCTACGACATCCAGAACGTCACCCTCGTGCACCACGCCAACCAGTCGCTGCTCGCGCATGTGCTGTTCACCCGCGACGTGGACTACATCG
>JBGSQL010000219.1:0-3697 GCA_041738105.1 Rhodobacter sp.
TCTGGCCGCAGCACGCCGCGCCAAGGCCCCGATCCCAAGGGCCTGACCGCGCCCGCCCGACCGCAAGCGGTCGTCAGTTGGTCAGCGGAGATGCGACGCGACGGATCGTCAGGCGGTAATCGGCGCGTTCGTTGCGCTCAGCCGCGCTTTGGCGCAGATAAACGCTGATCCGGTACATCCCCGTCGTCGGCATTCTCAGATCAAGGGTGTTGCCCGCGATTGCGCCAACATGCACAACCCCGTCGCCGCCCGGCGCGACAACATCGAAAAACACGCCCGGCTTTGTCGCGGTCAGGGCAAGTGTCAGGTTTTGTCCGGCCTCGCCCGCCACCACGTAGGTGATCAGCGCGTCGCCATGCAGGCTGCCGCCCAGCGCCACAGCCTCGTCGCCCAGTGTCACGCGCCGTGTCTCGGTCTGCATGTCATCGGCGCGTGGCGGCACCCCGGACATCACGGCGAGCCCCAGAACGGTCAGCAGGCACACCGCAGCGACTTGCATTCAGACAGGTGCCCTCCGAACCGGGCGCCGCAAGACCGTACGCCTTGCGGACACGCTATCACGGAATTTTCCGGGCGTCACCGCATCGCTGGCCAGCATCCCGCAGCCGTGGGCGCCGGATTTGCCGTGCGCCGTCCGACCTGCCGCGCTACCTTTCCCCCAGGTTTCCAGGAGGCGACAGGTCATGCAGATCCTCATCACCGGCGGCGGCGGTTTCATCGGCCAGAAGCTGGCGCGTCGCCTTGCCTCTGACGCCCACCTGCGCGGACAGCCGATTGCAGGGCTGACGCTTGCCGATCTGGCCGAACCCGCGCCAATTGACGCCCCCTTTCCGGTCCGATCCTGCCGCTGCGACATCTCTGATGCCGGGGCGGTGGCTGGGCTGATGGCGCAGCCCTTCGACGTGATCTTTCATCTCGCCGCCGTCGTCTCGGGCGCGGCCGAGGCCGATTTCGACCTCGGGTTGCGGGTGAACCTGCTGGGCACGCTGCACCTGCTGCAGGCCGCGCGCGCCGGTGGCAATCAGCCGATCTTCGTGCAGGCCTCGTCGGCGGCCGTTCACGGCGGCGAGGAACCGGCCGAGATCACCGACACCTGCGCACCCAATCCGCAAACCTCGTACGGCACCCAGAAGGTCATTGGCGAATACCTGCTGACCGACATGTCGCGCCGCGGCTTTGTCGATGGGCGCGGGCTGCGTCTGCCCACCGTGACGATCCGCCCCGGCGCGGCCAACGCCGCCGCGTCCAGCTTCATGTCGTCGATCTTCCGCGACACGATGCAGGGCCAGACCGCGAACTGCCCCGTCGGGCGCGATTTCGAGGTCTGGCACACCGCGCCGCGCACCGTGGTCGCCAATCTCATCCACGCGGCCACGATCGAGGCCGCCGCCCTTGGCACCAACCGCGCCTTCGACCTGTCGGGGCGCACCGACACGATCGGCGCGATGATCGAGGCGATGACCCGCGTCGCAGGCCCTGCGCCGGCTGAACGGATCACCTGGAACGCCGATCCTGTGATCGAACGGATCGTGCGCGGATGGCGCAACCGGATCGCGGCCGACAAGGCCCGGCGCCTGGGCTTCGTTGCCGATGCCTCGTTCGAAGACAGTGTGCGCTGGTTCCTGCTCGATGACATCGCACAGCCGGCCTGACCGACCGGGAGACGGTACGCCCCTATTTATGCTTGATTTTCGAGCAACCTTCCCGCAGCCTTTGAGGGCGACGTTATCCTATCGACCACTGTCTGCTTCATAGGCACAGTCCCTCGATCTTGCGTTGACTGAGCCGGGCCGCCGCATCTCCGCGGGCGGCATGTGAAGAGGAGATCTCACGATGGCCAAGGGCACCGTGAAATGGTTCAATGAAACCAAAGGCTACGGCTTCATTGCCCCTGAGGGCGGCCGCAAGGACGTTTTCGTCCACATCACCGCACTTGAACGCGCCGGGCTGCGTTCGCTGAAGGACGGCCAGGCCGTGACCTTCGACATCGAAGCAGGCCGTGACGGTCGCGAATCGGCGACGAATCTCGCCCTCGCCTGACAGGCCGACAGCGCTGAAACCGGGACCGGCGGGCACCAGCCCGCCGCTTTCTGATTATCCGAACCGCCAGGCCAGACGCCCGCGCAGCGCATGTTCAAGCGCCAGGCGCAAGGCCGCCGCCGACATCCGCGCCCGCAGCAGGATCGGGGTTGCGCGATCATCGGGAAACGACTGCTCGGTACACTCACCGGCGACCAGGATCGTCGCCACCCGTTCGGCCACCGACCCCAGCATCTGGTGCGCGCGCCGTCCCGCCGCGATACCGCCCAGGCTGTCGCAGGCCACCACGAACACATCCCATCCCGCCGGATCGTCAATCAGCGCCGACAGCGCTGCATACATCTCCGGCTCGTGATCGACACGCCCGCCCAACCCCGCCAGCTGCTGTGTCAGCCGCGCCGCCTCGTCCGGATCGCCGGACAGCAGCAGAACCCGTACGCCCAAGCCAACAAGGCCCGAGGGATCCGTTTCTACGACGCGTAGCGCAACCATGTCGATCTCCTGCGCCCAGACAGGCGCCACAGATCGCTTCTAGTCTCGCGCTGTGGCGAGATGATGGACAAATCCCGCCGCAATCCCGGGCGACGCGGCGTCATTGTGTCGGGATCGTGACGGATCCAGCCGGGTTTTCAGCCCTCAGCGATGATCGGCCAGGATGATCTCGGCCCCCTTCCAGCCCAACATCATGGCCGGGGCATTGGTATTGCCGCCGATCAAGGTCGGAAAGGCCGAGGCATCGCAGACCCGCAGACCCGCAACGCCATGCACCCTCAGACGAGGATCGACCACCGACACCGCAGGATCAGGCCCCATCCGACAGGTGCAGGACGGGTGATAGACGGTGCCGCTGCGCGCCCGGAAATCCGCGATCAGGTCATCATCCGTCTGGCACGCGGGCCCCGGCCGCAGTTCTTCTGCGATCAGGCCCTTCAACGGGTCCTGGACCGCGATCCGGCGCAGGAACTTGACGGCGGTCAGCATCTCTTCGACGTCTTGATCGGTCGAATAGGCATTGGCCGTGATCGCGGGGGGATCCAGTGGATCGGCCGACCGGATGCGGATATGTCCGCGGCTGGTCGGACGGCAGTTCGACAGGCCCAGGGACATGCCCGGAAAGGGATCGGGCGACAGGATCGGCCGCTCGCCCTCGCGTGGCAAGAGTGTCGAGAACGCCTGGAAGTAAAGCTGCATGTTCGGCCGCGGCAAATCCGGCCGCGTGCGGAAAAAGCCACCCCCATGATTGATCGACAGGCTCAGTGGGCCGCGGCGCAGCAGCAGGTATTGCATCCCCACCAACAGCTTGCCCCACCACGGCCGCAGCGTGTCGTTCAGCGTCGGCACTGTCATGCGGTAGGTATAGTTCAGCCCCTGGTGATCGTTCAGGTGATCGCCCACGTTGGGATTGTCGCGCAGCACCGCGATCCCGTGATCGCGCAGCAGGGGGCCCGGCCCGATCCCGGACAGTTGCAACAGTTGCGGCGAATTGATCGCCCCCCCCGCCAGGATCACTTCGGCCCGCGCCCGGATCACCTCGCGCTGCCCGCCCCGGACCAGTTCCACCCCAACGGCGCGGCCGTTCTCGATCACCACCCGTGTGACCTGCGCCCGCGTGATCACGCGCACGTTCGCCCGCCGCATCGCCGGGCGCAGAAACGCC
>JBGSQL010000224.1:0-22081 GCA_041738105.1 Rhodobacter sp.
CGCCGCGATGCCCACCCGTTCCAGCAAATCCATCCCGCGCGCCGCCGCCGCCCCGCGCGCCACCCCGTTTGCCAGCTGCGGCAGCACGACATTCTCCAGCGCCGAGAACTCCGGCAACAGGTGATGGAACTGGTAGATAAAGCCGATCTCGGCCCGCCGCGCCTCGGTCCGCGCCCGATCCGGCAGGCCGTTCATCGCCCGCCCGCCCAGAATGACCCGCCCCGCGTCAGGCGTGTCGAGCAGCCCCGCGATATGCAGCAGCGTTGACTTCCCCGCCCCCGATGGCGCGACAAGCGCCACCACTTCGCCCCGCGCAACCGACAGCGTCGCCCCGCGCAGCACCTGCACCTCGCCCGGCAGACCACGGTTGTAGGTCTTCTCGATCGCCTCAAGCGCCAGCATCGCCTCACTCATAGCGCAGTGCCTCGACCGGGTTCATCCGCGCAGCGCGCCGCGCCGGAAAGATCGTCACCACGAACGACAGGCCAAGCGACAGCGCAACCGCCGACAGAACGTCACGCGCCTGCAGTTTCGCGGGCAGCGCGTAAATGCCCCGGATCGACGGATCCCAAACCCCACCCCCCGAAACATAGTTCACCAGGCTGAAGATCGGATCGATATAGACCGCGAAGAGACACCCCAGGATCACCCCCAGCGCCGTGCCGATCAGACCCGTGGAGGCCCCGCAAATGAAGAACACCCTCAGGATGGACCCCTCGGTCAGGCCCATCGTCCGCAGGATGCCGATATCGCGGCCCTTGTTCTTCACCAGCATGATCAGACCCGAAATGATGTTCATCGCCGCGATCAGAACCAGCACCGAGAGGATGATGAACATCACGTTGTCCTCGATATCGAGGGCACGCAGAAAACTGCCCGCCGAGTCACGCCAGGACCACAACAGGGTGCGCTCGTCGCCCGCAGCCAGCAGCGCGGGCGCCAGATCTTCCACCCGGTCGGGGTTGGCGACCATCACTTCGATCTCGTCGGCCATGCCTTCGCGGTTGAAATAGCTCTGCGCCTCGGCAAATGGCATGTAGACCCGGGTCTGATCGATGTCCCAGCGCCCGGCACTGAAGATGAAGACCACCTCATAGGCCTTGACCCGGGGTGAGGTTCCGATTGCGGTCTTGACCCCATCGGGCGAGATCAGCCTGATCCGGTCACCTACCGTCACTCCCAGATCGCGGGCCACACCCATCCCGATCGCGATGCCCTCGTCAAACCGCGCAAGATCACCGCGCGCCTCGGCTGAACCGGCAATGCGCGGGATCGTTGCCAGATCTTCGGCCCGGATCCCGAAAACCTGAACACCGGCGTTGCGGCCCTGCGCCGTCGCCATGACTTGCCCCTTCACAAGCGGCGCCGCACGCGTCACGCCCGGCACGGCGCGCAGCCGCCCGGCCAACCCGTCATAGTCAACGATCGTGCGCAGTGTCTGACCCGTCTCGGCCTCCCACGGCGTCGAATAGATCGTCATGTGCGCGTTTGCGCCCAGAATCGTGTCCACGAACTCTGCCCGGAACCCCGCCCGCACCGACAGCGTTGCAATCAGCGCAAAGACGGCAAGGGTAATGCCGATCAGGCTGATCCAGGTCATCACGCTGACCCCGCCCTCGGCGCGACGGGCGCGCAGGTAGCGCCAGGCGATCATCCATTCGAAGGCGGCGAAGGGCGGCGTGCGGGTGGCCATCTTGTCCTGTCGGGCGGGAAGCGCCTCTGCAGTTCTTCTGTTCACAAATATCCTCGGGGGGTCCGGGGGGCAGACAGCCCCCCGGCCTCGCCACCAGCTCTGCGGTCAGACCCCGGCGTAAACCGCTGCCACCCGCGCAACCGCGTCCTCGGCCGTCATTTCTTCGCTGACGCCAGTGCGGCGTGAGGTCAACTCGACCTTGCCGGCGGCAAGGCCGCGCGGGCCGACCGTGATCCGCCAGGGCAGGCCGATCAGATCCATCGTTGCGAACTTCGCGCCCGCCCGTTCGTCGCGATCATCGTAAAGCGGCTCCAACCCGCGCGCCACCAGTGCCTGATAAAGCCGCGTGCAAGCCTCGTCCGTGGCACTGTCGCCCTGCTTGAGGTTCACCAGCCCCACCGGGAAGGGCGTGACCCCTTCCGGCCAGATGATGCCGCGATCGTCGTGGCTGGCCTCGATGATCGCCCCCAGCAGTCGGCTGACGCCGATGCCATGGCTGCCCCCGTGAATCGGCACGCGTTCACCCTTTTCGTTCACGACGAGCGCGCCCATCGGCTCTGAATACTTCGTCCCGAAGTAGAAGATCTGACCAACCTCGATCCCGCGCGAGGTCTTGCGGCGGGCCTCGGGGATCGCGGCAAAGATCGCGGCATCATGGGTTTCATCGGTCCGGGCATAGGGCGTGGTCCATTCCTTGACGATCGCCGCACATTCCGCCCGATCATCGTAGTTCACCACCCGATCACCGAACTTCAGATCGGTGATCGCGCTGTCATAAAAGACCTCGCTTTCCCCGGTCGAGGCCAGCACCAGGAACTCGTGCGTATTGTCCCCGCCGATCGGCCCCGAGGCCGCGCGCATCGGGATTGCCTGCAGGCCCATGCGTTCGTAGGTGCGCAGATAACTGACCATGTGGCGGTTGTAGGCATGGATCGCACTGTCGAAGTCGATGTCGAAATTGTAGCCGTCCTTCATCAGGAACTCGCGTCCGCGCATCACACCGAAGCGGGGGCGGATCTCGTCCCGGAACTTCCACTGGATATGGTAAAGCGTCAGCGGCAAGTCCTTGTAGCTGTTCACATGCGACCGGAAGATGTCGGTGATCATCTCTTCATTCGTAGGCCCATACAGCATGTCGCGCTTGTGGCGGTCGGTGATGCGCAGCATTTCCTCGCCGTAGTCGTCATACCGGCCGGATTCGCGCCACAGGTCGGCGGGTTGCAGCGTGGGCATCAACAGCGGGATATGCCCGGCGCGGGCCTGTTCTTCATGCACGATCTGCTCGATCCGCTTCAGCACGCGGTAGCCCAGAGGCAACCAGGAATAAATGCCCGCCGCCTGTTGCTTGATCATGCCGGCGCGCAGCATGTAGCGGTGGCTGACGATCTGCGCTTCGGACGGGTTTTCCTTGAGCACGGGCAGGAAGTAGCGGGTCAGGCGCATGTCTGTCTCTTTCTCGGGCGGATCCGGGTTGCGCATCGCTTAAGCGATCCTCATGTTTTCGGCAAGGGAGCGACCGCTTGACCTGCATGGTCTTGCCCGAAGGGCGTGTCTCGTTCAGAACGGGCCAGACGGAAAGAGGAGTGTTCGCATGGCCCTGCCGGTTCGGGATCAGATCAGGTACTGGGGCCTCGCGACCGTCGCGTTCCTGGTGATCCTGTGGCTTCTCGGCAATGTGATGTTACCGTTCATCGTGGGTGGTGCCATAGCCTACTTCCTTGATCCGCTCGCAGACCGGTTGCAGCGCATGGGGTTGAGCCGGATCAGCGCGACGGTGGTGATCTCGCTGGTGGCGCTGCTGGTCGTCGTGCTTCTTGTGCTGGCTGTGATCCCCAGCCTGATCAGCCAGCTGAACGCCCTGATCGAGGCAGCGCCCGAGATCTCGCAGCAAGTCCAGACCTTCATGCTCGAACGGTTTCCGGACCTGGCCGACCGAACCTCGACCATTCGCAAGACGCTGACGCAGATCGGCGCGGGGATCGAGGCCCGCGGGGGTGAGTTGTTGAACGGCCTCGTCACTTCCGCGCTCAGCGTGTTCTCGGTGCTGGTGTTCCTCTTGGTGGTGCCGGTAGTGGCGTTCTACCTGCTGCTTGACTGGGACAAGATGGTGGCGCGGATCGACAGCTGGCTGCCCCGTGACCACGCGCCGACAGTACGGCGCCTGGCAGGTGACATCGACGATGTGCTTGCCGGGTTCGTGCGCGGACAGGTCAGCGTCTGCCTGATCCTGGGAACCTTCTATTCCTCGGCGCTGATGCTCGCAGGCTTGCAGTTCGGACTTGTCGTGGGGGCGATTGCCGGAGCGATCACGTTCATTCCCTATGTCGGCTCGCTGGTCGGCGGCGCCCTGGCGATCGGGCTGGCGTTGTTCCAGTTCTGGGGTGACTGGTGGTCAATCGGATTGATTGCCGCCATCTTCGCGGTAGGGCAGTTCATTGAAGGAAACATCCTGACACCAAAGCTGGTTGGGGGGTCGGTCGGGCTGCATCCGGTATGGCTCTTGTTTGCGCTTTCGGCTTTTGGATCGGTCTTTGGATTTGTCGGAATGCTGGTCGCCGTGCCAATCGCCGCGGTGATCGGCGTGCTCACGCGGTTCGCCATCAACCAGTATCGTGAAAGCCTGCTCTATCGCGGGACGACCGGGCGGATCCACGCGTGGGAGGACGAGAGCGAGCCGTGACGCGGCAGTTGGCCTTTGATCTGCCTGGACGCGAGGCGCTGGGGCGCGAGAACTTTTTCGTTTCGCCGTCCAATGTGCTTGCCTTGGCCGCACTGGATGGCTGGCGCGACTGGCCGCAGGCGCGGATGCTGCTGCTTGGCCCGGCGGGCGCGGGCAAGACGCATCTTGCGCATGTCTGGGCCGCGCAAAGCGGTGCGCGGATTGTCGAAGCGGTCGAATTGGCGACCCTCGACCAAGCCAGCTTGGGCGAAGCCGCAGCGCTGGTGGTAGAGGACACCGACCGCGTGGCGGGAGATGCGGCGCGTGAAACGGCACTGTTTCACCTGCACAACCAGGTTGCAGCACTCGGCGGCAGCCTGCTGTTGACCGCAGCGCGACCCGTGCGCGATTGGGGCTTGAGCTTGCCGGATCTGATCAGCCGGATGCAGGCGATGGCCGTCACCCGGCTTGCCCCGCCCGATGATGCGCTGCTGTCGGCGGTGCTGGTCAAGTTGTTCGCGGATCGGCAGATCAGTGTTGCGCCGGCGCTGATCCCCTACCTTGCCAGCCGGATGGATCGATCTTTTGCCGCCGCGCGCGATCTGGTGGCACGCCTTGACGCACTGGCACTTGCGCAGGGGCGCCCCGTCACGCGGCAATTGGCCAGCACGTTGCTGGACAGCCCCGACCGTGCGCGCTAACCTTCGGGAAAATAAAGAGGTCGCCGCAGAGCTTCATGACCCAGGCTGATTTTCTGAATTCTCCGTTCCCACCTGCAATAACGTTGTCCGAAGCCGAAACGAAGGGGCCGAGGCGTTTTTTCAACCGCGAGCTCAGTTGGTTGGCGTTCAACTGGCGCGTTCTGGACGAAGCGGCGAACCCCAGGGTGCCGTTGCTGGAACGGCTGCGGTTCTTGTCCATCTCGGCCACCAACCTTGACGAGTTCTACACAGTCCGGGTGGCTGGCCTGCGGGAACTGGCCCGCGCCGGCAACAGCACGCCGTCCGAGGACGGCCTGACGCCGGCGGAACAACTGGTGTTGATCAACGCCGAGGCCCGGCATCTGATGCAGGCCCAGCAAACCGCTTTCAACCGGCTGAAGCGCCAGATGGAGGCTGAAGGCATCACCTTGCTGACCCGATCCAAGCTGACCTCGCGGGACTTCAAGTTTCTCGAGGCGCACTTTCTGGCCAAGGTCTTTCCGCTGCTGTCCCCGCTGGCGATCGACCCGGCACATCCGTTTCCGTTTATTCCCAACACCGGGTTCTGCCTGGGCTTGCAACTGGAACGGGTGCGGGATGGGCGGTCGTTGCAGGCGCTGTTGCCGATCCCGCAGCAGATCGCCCGGTTCGTTCCCTTGCCCGCGAAGCCGGGTGAGCATCGTTTTCTACCGCTGGAAGAGCTTTTGCTGCTGCACCTCGGCATGTTGTTTCCCGGCTATGTCGATCGCGGCCATTGCACCTTCCGCGTGCTGCGCGACAGCGATCTCGAGGTCGAGGACGAGGCCGAAGATCTGGTGCGCGAGTTCGAGACGGCGCTGAAGCGGCGGCGGCGGGGCGAGGTGATCCGGCTGAAGATCAGCGCAGGCGCGCCGGATGACCTGCGCGCCTTGATAATGGACGAACTCGGCGTCACCAACCCCGAGATGGTCGAGGTGCGCGGACTTCTCGGCATTTCGGATCTGAAGGAACTGGTGCTGGACAGCCGGCGCGACCTGCTTTGGCCCACCTTTCTGCCCCGGGTTCCCGAGCGCGTGCAGGATCATGAGGGCGACATGTTCGCGGCGATCCGCCAGAAGGACATGCTGCTGCATCATCCTTATGAGACCTTCGACATGGTCATCCGCTTTCTGCAACAGGCGGCGCGCGACCCGGATGTGTTGGCGATCAAGCAGACCCTTTACCGGACAAGCCGCGACAGCCCGATTGTGGACGCCTTGTGCGAGGCGGCCGAGTCGGGAAAATCGGTGACCGCGCTGGTCGAACTGAAAGCCCGGTTTGACGAGGCGGCGAACATCCGCCAGTCAAGGCGGCTGGAGCGGTCCGGGGCGCATGTCGTCTATGGCTTCATCAACTACAAGACCCACGCCAAGATCAGTACGGTGGTTCGCCGTGAGGGCGACAATCTGGTGACCTATACGCACTACGGCACCGGAAACTATCACCCGATCACGGCACGGATCTATACCGATCTGAGCCTTTTCACCTGTGATCCGGCGCTAGGGCGCGATGCGACCAAGGTATTCAACTACTTGTCCGGCTATGTGCAACCAGAGGGGTTGGAGAACCTGGCAATCTCTCCGATTTCGCTGAAGTCGCGGCTTCTGGACCTGATCGCGGCCGAAGCCGACCATGCGCGCGCGGGCAAGCCGGCGGCGATCTGGGCGAAGATGAACAGCCTTATCGAACCGGATGTGATCGACGCGCTTTACGCAGCAAGCCAGGCAGGGGTGAAGATCAAGCTGGTTGTGCGCGGCATCTGCGGGGTCAGGCCGGGTGTGAAGGGCATGAGCGAAAACATCCGGATCAAATCCATCGTCGGGCGGTTCCTTGAACACTCGCGGATCGTCTGTTTCGGCAATGGCACCGGGTTGCCGTCAAAGAAGGCGAGGGTCTTCATCTCGTCGGCCGACTGGATGGGGCGGAACCTGAGCCGGAGGGTCGAGACCCTGGTGGAGATCATGAACCCGACGGTCAAGGAACAGATCGTGGGGCAGATCATGGTGGCCAATCTGGCGGACGAGGCGCAGAGCTGGGTCTTGCAGCCCGATGGCCGGTACCTGCGCGAACTTGCCGCAACAGAGGCGGAACTGTTCAACTGTCACCGGTTCTTCATGGAGAACCCGTCACTGTCGGGCCGCGGCACGGCGGGGGCCAAGGATGTGCCCCAGCTTGCACCGGCAGCCGACTGACCCGCAAGCCGGCGCCCAGGCACAAAGGATTGACCGGCCAGACCGTGGGCGGCATGGTCCGCGTGCAGATCGAGAGGGGGCGGAATGCCACATACAGCCGAAATGACCGGCGAAGACTGGGGGCCGTTCGGGCGCCCGCTGTTCGATGACCCTTCGGCGCGCGCGCTTCGTCGCGTGGGTGTGGTGGATGTCGGTTCGAACTCGGTCCGGATGGTGGTGTTCGACGGCGCGGCGCGCAGCCCGGCCTACTTCTTCAACGAAAAGATCATGTGCGGGCTGGGGCTTGGGCTGGCCGAAACGGGTCGGCTGAACCCGCGCGGGCGCGAACGCGCACTTGCTGCCTTGCGGCGCTTTGCCTTGCTGGCCGAGGGGATGGAGATGGCGCCGCTGACGGTCGTGGCAACGGCCGCAGTGCGCGAGGCCGAAGACGGGCCAGAGTTTTGCGACCAGATCTTCCGGGAAACCGGCCTCAAGCTCTGGGTGATAGATGGCAACGAAGAGGCCCGGCTTTCGGCGCAGGGCGTCTTGCTGGGGTGGCCTGATGCGCGCGGCATCGTAAGCGACATCGGCGGATCCTCGATGGAACTTGCGCAAGTTGGCGATGGCAAGGTGGGACCCAGGGCAACCTCGCCGCTTGGTCCGTTCCGGCTGCAAAAGATCGAAGGCGACGCAAAAGAACGGCGCCGCCATATCCTGCGCACGCTTGGCGAGATGAAGACGATGTTCAACGTGCATCATCCGCGTCTTTATCTTGTCGGCGGGTCGTGGCGGGTGCTGGCGCGACTCGACATGGAACGACGCGCCTATCCGCTGACCGTGCTGCATGAATACCGGATGCTGCCCGGTCAGATCCTGGAAACGCTGGACTGGATCGCGCAGAATGACCTGGCCATGCTGCGGGTGCTGACGGGCACGTCGCAGGAACGCATGGAACTGATCCCGCTCGCCAGCGAGGTGCTGCGCGCTCTGATCGAGGTACTGGAACCGCGCGAGGTTGATGTGTCGGCCTACGGGATCCGCGAAGGGCTGCTGTACGAACAGATGCCCGACCGGCTGCGGGCTCGCGACCCGCTGATCGAGGCTGCCCGCATGTCCGAGGCCGCCTCGGCCCGGATGCCGGGTTTCGGCAAGAAGCTGTTCGGATTTCTGGAACCGCTTTTCGCCGGCGTAGCAGCCGACCGCCTGCGACTGATCCATACCGCTTGTCTGCTGCACGACACCGCCTGGCGCGCGCACCCTGACTATCGGGCCGAAGTGTGCTTTGACAATGCAACGCGCGCCAATCTTGGCGGGTTGGACCACGCCGGACGGGTGTTTCTGGGTCTCGCGTTGCTGCACCGCTACAAGAATTCGCGCGCCGGATCGCGGTTGGAACCACTGTTCCGATTGCTGAACGATGAGCAGATCCGTGATGCCGAAGTGCTGGGCAAGGCGATGCGGTTCGGCGCGATGTTTTCAGTTGCCGACCCTCGAGCGGCAGGCACCCTGAAACTGAGGCCGAAGAAGAAAGAGCTGGAATTGTCCCTGACACCGCTTGGCGAAGGCCTGTTCGGAGAGGTCGCCCAAGCCCGATTCACGTCGCTCGCGCAGGCCCTGAAGGCAACGCCAATTGTCGGCCCGGCCAAGACATGATGCGGCTTGATCACCTCGCCCTGTCCGCAACCACACTTGAAGACGGCGTGGCACATGTAGAGGATATGCTGGGGGTTCACCTGGCGTCTGGCGGCAAGCACGCCCATATGGCAACCCACAACCGTTTGCTTTCGCTGGGGGATATCTATCTGGAGGTGATCGCGTCCGACCCCGACGCACCTGGGCCCGCCTGGCCACGCTGGTTCGATCTTGACAATTTGACAGGGCCGCCGAGGCTGACCAACTGGATCACTGCCTGCGACGACCTTGACGCCGAGGTGGCGCGCGGGCCCGAAGGCGTGGGGGTGCCTGTGGCACTGGAGCGGGGCGATCTGCGGTGGCGGATGGCGGTGCCGGCCACGGGGCGTCTGCCTTTCGACAACATGTTTCCCGCCCTGATCCGGTGGGAAGGGTCGGTTCATCCGGTCAACCGCCTGCCCGATGCGGGTGTGCGCCTGATCCGGTTGGACATTGTTCATCCCGAGGCGGAGGGGTTGCGTCATGCTCTTTCTGGCCGGATCAACGATCCGCGCATCGCGATCCGGGCCGGGCACGAAAGATCCATGGGCGCCGAGTTCCAGACACCGGACGGGCGGCGGACCCTGTAGATCCGCGTCGTCTGCGGCGCTTTCGCGACTGCAGCAATTCACGACCTGACAGCGGGCTGCGCCGCTAGTATGCTGCTCTCATGTCGATCTGGACCCGCATCGCCGATGCCCTGTCCGCTCTTGCCAGCGGCGAGGGCCTTTCTGCGGTGTTCGACAAGCTGCGTGCCCCGCCCGAACGCTCGGTTGCCTTTACCATCGCCGTGATCGCCCTCGGGGCGAAAATGGCGAAAGCCGATGGGGAAGTGACCCGCAACGAAGTTACGGCGTTCCGGCAAGTCTTTGCGATTCCACCGGGCGAGGAAGGCAATGCGGCCCGCGTGTTCAATCTCGCACGGCAGGACGTGGCAGGATTCGAAGCTTACGCGCGCAAGATCCGAACGATGTTCCGCGACAATGACAAGGTGCTGGTCGACCTGCTGGAGGGATTGTTTCACATCGCTGTTGCCGATGGCACATGGCACCCGATGGAAGAAGCCTTTCTTCGGAAGGTCGCCGAGATCTTCGAGCTGGGCGAGCCGTGCTTTCGGGCGATGCGTGCGCGCCTGGTCGGTGATATTGCGCCCGATCCCTATGATGTCCTGGGCATCACCCCCGATGCCAGCCTCGAGGATGCGCGCGCGGCCTGGAAACAGGCGGTGCGCGACAGCCATCCGGACAAGATGATGGCGCGTGGCGTGCCGCAAGAAGCCATTGCGATGGCAGAGCGTCGCCTGATCGCGATCAACGCGGCCTGGGATGAGATTTCGGCGAAAAAGGCCGCCTGATGGCGCTCCGTCTTGCAACTTACAACGTCGAATGGTTCACGCAGTTGTTCGACAATTCGAACCGCTTGCAGGCCGATCAGGAATGGTCGGCGCGCTACAATGTCCGCCGGGTCGATCAGGCCGAGTCGCTGGCCATCGTTCTTACGGCAATGAACGCCGATGCCGTGATGATCATAGAGGCGCCGGATCAGGGATCGAAGCGCAATACGGTCGCGGCGCTGGAGCTGTTTGCCAGAACCTACGACTTGCGCACGCACAGGGCCATTATCGGCTTCGCCAGCGAAACCGAGCAAGAAATTGCGCTGCTCTACGATCCTGACAAGATCGTGGTCCGCCACGATCCAAAGGGCAATGTGGCCACACGGACAACGCGCGAAAAGGCACCGCGTTTTGACACTGTACTCTATTTCGACATCGACGTGGATGCACGGCCCGAACCGATCCGGTTTTCCAAGCCTCCCCTCGAACTGGCGGTGGAGGCGGGCCGGCACCGGCTGCGTCTGATCGGCGTTCATGCAAAGTCCAAGGCGCCGCACGGCGCGCGCAATGAAACCGACATGATGCGCCTTGCGATCGACAACCGCCGCAAGCAACTCGCGGAATGCGTCTGGATCCGCCGGCGGGTCGATGACCATCTGGCGGCGGGCGAAAGTGTGATCGTCATGGGCGATTTCAACGATGGCCCTGGTCTGGACGAGTATGAAAAGCTGTTCGGACATTCGGGGGTCGAGATTGTCCTTGGGCTGGATTGCGCGCCCGCAGAACGCCTGTTCGATCCGCATGCCGCGATGATCCTGGGGCAGAAGATCGGGCTGCAACCCACCTCGTCCCGCTTCTGGCTGGCGCCCAAGGAACACTACTTCGAGGCCCTGCTGGACTACATCATGGTCTCGCCGGATCTTGCCGCGCTCCAGCCGAAATGGCGCGTCTGGCACCCCTTGAACGATCCCGGTTGCCTGAAAGTTCCAGAGTTGCGCGAGGCGCTGCTGACGGCTTCCGACCATTTCCCCGTGACCCTGGACCTGCCCGACCCGCCCCGACCGAAATGATCTGGCAAAGTGATCTGGGGAATCGCGGCGCGATCAGTTAGGATGCAAGCATGAAGCGCCTGATCCTTGTCCTGTCCCTGCTTGCCCTGCCTGTCGCTGCACAGGATACCGCCCCCCCCGAACCGGACGTCGGGCTGGAGGAGGGGATGGACCTTTTGCAGCGCGGGATGCGCTCGATCATGGAAGGGCTGTTTCAGGAAATGCAGCCCGCGCTGGACGAACTCGATCGGGCAATGACCGAGATGCGTCCGATGGCCGAGCAATTGCTGAAGCTGATCGACGAGATCGGCAACTATGAGGCTCCCGTCATTCTGGAGAACGGCGATATTCTCATTCGCCGCAAGCCGGACGCGCCCGAACCGCTGAAAGACGGCGAGGTCGAGCTTTAGGGCGGCACGACCGGCCCGATTCAGACAGGCGCGGCGGTGCCACGCGCGGCGCGGATCAGGTGCAGAATGTCACGTGCGGCTTCTGGTATGTTGGTGCCGGGGCCGAAGATTGCCTTCACCCCGTGCTCGAACAGGAACGGGTAGTCCTGCTGCGGAATGACACCCCCGCAGATCACCAGAATGTCGCCTGCCCCGGCAGCCTGCAATGCCTCGACCAGCTTCGGCGCAAGCGTCCGGTGCCCCGCCGCCTGAGACGAGATGCCGATCACATGCACGTCATTGTCGATGGCATCCTGCGCGGCTTCTTCCGGGGTCTGGAACAACGGGCCCACATCGACGTCGAAACCGATATCGGCAAAGGCGGTTGCAATCACCTTCGCGCCACGGTCATGTCCGTCCTGCCCCATCTTGACAACCAGCATCCGCGGACGCCGGCCTTCTTCCTTGGCGAAGAGTTCGACATCCTGCTGGATCGCGGCAAAGCCATCGTCGCCTTCGTAAGCTGCGCCATAGACGCCTGCCAGCGTCTTTACCTCTGCCCGATGGCGACCAAAGATCTTTTCCATTGCCATGCTGATTTCTCCAACCGAGGCCCTTGCGCGTGCCGCATCAATGGCCGCCTCCAGAAGGTTGCCACCTTCGGCGGCGCGCCGGCCCAGTTCGGACAGGGCGGCGTCGCAGGCGGCCTGATCGCGCGTCGCGCGGATATGGGTCAGACGCGCGATCTGCGCATCCCGCACCGCAGCATTGTCGATGCTGCGGAAATCGATCGGGTCTTCGGTTTCCAGGCGATACTTGTTGACCCCGACGATCACTTCCTCGCCCCTGTCGATCATCGCCTGCCGGCGTGCCGCGCTTTCCTCGATCCGCAATTTGGGCATGCCCGAGGCGACGGCCTTGGTCATGCCGCCCATCGCCTCAACTTCTTCGATCAGCGTCCAGGCCTCGTCCGCCAACTTGGCCGTCAGGCTTTCGACGTAGTAGCTGCCGGCCAGCGGGTCGATGACCTTCGCCACGCCGGTTTCCTCTTGCAAGATCAACTGGGTATTCCGCGCGATCCGGGCCGCGAATTCGGTAGGCAGCGCGATCGCCTCGTCAAGCGCATTGGTGTGCAGCGACTGCGTGCCGCCGAGCACGGCCGCAAGCGCCTCGTAGGCGGTGCGCACGACGTTGTTGTAGGGATCCTGTTCCTGCAGTGAAACGCCCGAGGTCTGACAATGCGTGCGCAACATCAGGCTTTGCGGGTTCTGTGGCGCAAACTCTGACATGATGCGATGCCACAGCAGGCGCGCCGCGCGCAACTTCGCCGCCTCCATGAAGAAGTTCATGCCTATTGCGAAGAAAAAGCTGAGCCGCCCCGCGAAATCGTCCACATTCATGCCGCGCGCAATCGCTGTTCTGACGTATTCGCGCCCGTCTGCCAGGGTAAAGGCCAGCTCCTGAACCAGGTTCGCGCCCGCTTCCTGCATGTGATAGCCCGAGATCGAGATCGAATTGAACTTCGGCATCTCGCGCGCGGTGAATTCGATGATGTCGGCCACGATCCGCATGGAAGGCTCGGGCGGATAGACATAGGTATTGCGCACCATGAATTCCTTCAGGATGTCGTTCTGGATCGTACCGGACAGCGCCGCGCGCGCGACGCCCTGTTCCTCGCCCGCCACGATGAAACTGGCGAGGATCGGAATGACCGCGCCGTTCATCGTCATGGAAACACTTACTTTTTCCAAAGGAATGCCATCGAACAGTTGCTTCATGTCCTCAACGCTGTCGATGGCGACGCCCGCCTTGCCGACGTCCCCCACCACGCGGGGATGATCGCTGTCATATCCGCGATGCGTCGCCAGATCGAAGGCAACGGACACCCCCTGCTGACCCGCCGCCAGCGCCTTGCGGTAAAAGGCGTTGGACTCTTCCGCCGTCGAAAAGCCCGCATACTGCCGGATCGTCCAGGGCCGGCCGGCATACATCGTTGCGCGCGCCCCGCGGGTAAACGGCGCAAGGCCAGGCATCGAGCCAAGATGCGACACATCGTGAAGGTCCGCTTCCGTGTAGAGCGGCTTGACATCAATACCTTCCAGTGTGTGCCACACGAGGCTGTCAGGGCTTTGTCCTTTCAGCTCTTTCGCGGCCATCGCCGCCCAAGCCTTCTGCTGATCGGTCATCGGTTGATCCTTCCTTGGGTCCGGCAACGAATACCGGGGCAATCTGCTTTGGTTTCGCGGCGCCCTGCCCTATATCGAGGACAAAGGGAGATCGCATGAATCGACTTCACATCCTTGTTCTGGCGGCATTTCTGCCTTTCGTCGCCGCTGCGCAGGACGCAACGACCGATCCGCCGCAGATCCTGAGCCAGACACCCGTTGAACCGACGCCCCAAGACGCTACCGCCGAGGACGCAACGACGTTCGGCCCGATCTCGGCAAGCGAAACGACGCTTGAGCAGTATCTCTGGCTGAAACGGCCGATCGTTGTCTTTGCCGATACGCCCAACGATCCGGCGTACCAGTTGCAAATGACCCGGATCATGGACGACCTTGGATCGCTGGAAGAGCGCGATGTTGTCATCATCACGGACACCGATCCGGCAGCGCGCACCTCTGTCCGCCAGAGGCTTCGCCCACGCGGATTTTCGCTCGTGCTCATGGAAAAGGACGGCGAAGTCAAACGCCGGATCCCCGCCCCGCGCGCCGTGCGCGACATTGTGCATGTGATCGACCGCTTTCCGCTCAGGCGGCAGGAAATGCTGGAACAGCGACCTGCGGGACGATGAAGGGTCATTCGAACTCCATGATCACGTCATCGACCCGAAGGCTCGCACCTGCGGTCGCAGCAATCCGGGTGACCACCGCTTTACGTTCTGCGCGCAGAATGTTCTCCATCTTCATCGCTTCGACCGTGGCCAGCGCCTGACCTTCCTGAACCTCATCACCAACCGAGACGCTGATCCGCACGACGAGGCCCGGCATCGGACACAGCAGGAAGCGCGACGTGTCGGGCGGCAGCTTTTCGTGCATCAGTTCAGCAAGTTCGGCCTGTCGCGGCGTGCGGACATGGCATTTCAGATCTGCCCCACGAAGCCGCAAGCGAAATCCTGACGGGATCTTGCCGACCTTCATCACCAGGGGCTCACGATCGACCGTCAATCGGGCAAGTGAGTTTCCGGGCGTCCAGTCGGACGTGACGCGATACTGAGCGCCGTCGGGAAAATGAACCGTCGATCCGTCGCGATCTGCCGCGATCCGTACCGCGTGACTTTCGCCCTGCAGCGTCACGACCCAGTCGTCGCCCACCGTCCGGGTGTGATTGTCCATCGTGCCCGAAATGCGGGTGCGGCGGATCTCGGCGACACGGTTCATCGCGGCGGCGGCGGCCGCAACGCGCCGGATGGTGTGACCATGCAGCGTGGCGCCCTGAAAACCGTCGGGATACTCCTCGGCGATGAAGGCCGTCGTGATGTTGCCCGCAACGAAGCGCGGGTGATCCATAACGGCCCCCACGAAGGGCAGGTTATGCCCGATCCCTTCGACCTCGAAGGTGTCCAGGGCAAGACGCATCTCTTCGATCGCCGCGCTCCGGTCGGGCGCCCAGGTGCAAAGCTTGGCGATCATCGGGTCGTAATACATGCTGATCTCGCCGCCCTCGAACACGCCAGTGTCGTTGCGTACGACTCCCCCCGTTGGCGTCGGCCCCTCGATAGGGGGGCGATAGCGGGACAACCGGCCAATCGACGGCAAAAAGTTGCGATAGGGATCTTCGGCGTAGAGCCGACACTCCATCGCCCAGCCATTGATCGCAAGGTCTGACTGGCGGAACGGTAGCTGCTCGCCCTGCGCGATCCGGATCATCTGTTCGACCAGATCGACCCCGGTGATCAATTCGGTCACGGGATGCTCGACCTGCAGCCGCGTGTTCATCTCGAGGAAATAGAAGTTCTGCGAGGCATCGACGATGAACTCGACCGTGCCGGCACTGGTGTATCCGACGGCGCTGGCAAGCGCGCAGGCCTGTTCACCCATCGCCTTGCGGGTTTCAGGATCGAGAAACGGCGACGGGGCCTCTTCGATGACCTTCTGGTTCCTGCGCTGGATCGAACATTCGCGCTCGTGGAGATAGACGCAATTGCCATGCTGATCGGCCAGAACCTGAATCTCGATATGGCGTGGCTGCGTCACGAAGCGCTCGATGAAGATGCGATCATCGCCAAAGCTGGAGGCGGCTTCGCTTTTCGAGGAGTCGAAGCCTTCGCGTGCCTCGGCATCGTTCCAGGCAATCCGCATGCCCTTTCCGCCGCCGCCCGCGCTGGCCTTGATCATGACCGGATAGCCGACACTGGCCGCGATCTGCGCGGCTTCGTCTGCATCCGCAATCAGGCCCATGTGGCCAGGCACGGTCGAGACGCCAGCCTCTTGTGCGATCTTCTTTGAGGTTATCTTGTCCCCCATGGCCGTGATCGCCCCACTGGGCGGACCAATGAAAACAACCCCTTCTGCCTCGAGTGCCGCTGCGAAGATGCGGTTCTCGGATAGAAAGCCGTAGCCCGGATGCACTGCTTCGGCACCGGTTTTGCGGACTGCCTCAAGGATCCGGTCGATCACGATGTAGCTTTGCGCTGCAGGGGCGGGGCCGATATGCACGGCTTCATCCGCCATGGCGACATGCAAGGCATTGCGGTCAGCGTCGGAATAGACCGCAACCGTTGCAATGCCCATCCGGCGTGCCGTCTTGATGATGCGGCAGGCGATCTCGCCCCGATTGGCGATGAGGAGGGATTGGATCATACCGTCACACGCTCCCAGCTTAAATCGCGGTCGGGCTGCTGACCTTTCATAAAATTAGAGAGCACGTCGAATACGCGTCTTAGACTCACGTCGTATTCCGTTGAGCCGTCGGCTTCGCCTTTGGGGAATTCTGCACGGTAATGCTTACCGGGACCGCCCTCACGCTTTTCAACAATGAAATCAGAAGGCGTCGAAGCCGCCTGCATATAATGCTCGTCCTTTTTCGCGAGCACCATAAAGTCACCATTTGCCAGACCAGCCAGAGCTTCAAAAAGCTCCTTTTCGGAAATCGCCGATGCCCAATGGCGTCCAGATACCTCGACCTTGATGAGGTGGCGCTCCTCGGAAAGGCTTTCAGTGCGGTGTTGAACATTCAGTCCATGCTTTGCCGCTCTTCGTAGGAAGCTGACCAACGGATCAGCCTCTCGACGATCTTTGTGGCTGATCCAGAGAGTTAGCGGAACTCCGACGACAACAATCCCGCCAATAATGAGCATCTGATTGAGTGTGGCGAAATGATCCAAGGTAATCTGAACGAGCAAAAATGCGAGGAATGGTCCCAAGATCAACAACATCAGGACGCCATTCAAATCTGACCCAGCCCGCCCAACAATTTGGCTGCCCGCTCGATCAGTCGAAATCCACGCGAATGCCATCGGCCCGTAGCGGTCAAATGCGCTCAACCAGAGACAAATAAACCGTCCGACAACCCACCCGCGGGCTCCACTCTTGGCTTCGAACCAAGACATCGTCTGCTTGCGAATTTCGTTGCGAAGCTCATCGGGGCGACGTGGCGAGGAAATCTCGAAGCGATAGCCTAAGGGTTGAAAGGCACTCCCCCTCACATCCGGAACACCCCAAAGCGGGGCGCCTCCTCGACCGGCGCATTCAAACATGCCGCCAGCGCCAGCGCCAGCACATCCCTTGTCTGCGCTGGGTCGATGATCCCGTCGTCCCACAGCCGCGCGGTGGCGTGATAGGGGTTGCCTTCGTCTTCGTATTTCTGGCGGATCGGGGCCTTGAAGGCTTCGGCTTCCTCAGGCGTCCAGCTGTCCGCATCGCGGTGGACGGTCGCGAGCACCGATGCCGCCTGTTCGCCGCCCATCACGCTGATCCGCGCATTGGGCCAGGTGAACAGGAAGCGTGGGCTATAGGCCCGCCCGCACATGCCGTAATTGCCCGCGCCGAAGCTGCCGCCGATCAGCACGGTTATCTTGGGCACGCTTGCGGTGGCGACGGCGGTGACCAGTTTAGCACCATGCTTGGCGATACCCTCCGCCTCATATTTGCCGCCGACCATGAAACCGCTAATGTTCTGGAGGAACAGTAACGGTATCCGTCGCTGGCAGGCGAGTTCGATGAAATGCGCGCCTTTGACCGCGCTTTCCGAAAACAACACGCCGTTATTGGCGAGGATCGCGACCGGCATGCCCCAGATATGCGCAAAACCGCAGACGAGCGTGCTGCCGTACAGCGCCTTGAACTCGTGAAACTCGCTTCCGTCGACCAACCGCGCGATGACTTCGTGGACGTCATAAGGTGCGCGGACGTCGTTGGGGATGACGCCGTAGAGTTCGTCCGCATCATATTTGGGTGGGCGCGGGTCTTTAAGTTCGATGTCGGGTTTGTGGATCGGCCCCAGATGGCTGATGATATCGCGCACGATGGTCAGCGCATGTTCGTCATTCTCGGCAACATGATCGACCACGCCCGATTTGCGGCCATGCAAGTCGCCACCGCCCAGATCCTCGGCGCTGATTTCCTCGCCCGTCGCGGCCTTCACCAAAGGCGGGCCAGCGAGGAAGATCGTGCCCTGATTGCGGACGATCACGCTCTCGTCGGACATGGCCGGGACGTATGCGCCGCCTGCGGTGCAGGAACCCATCACGCAGGCGATCTGCGGAATGCCGAGCGCGGACATGTTAGCCTGATTGAAGAAGATCCGCCCGAAGTGATCGCGGTCAGGGAAGACCTCCGCCTGATGTGGCAGGTTCGCGCCGCCGCTGTCGACCAGATAGATGCACGGCAGGCGGTTCTCCTGCGCGATTTCCTGTGCGCGAAGGTGTTTCTTGACCGTCATCGGGTAGTAGGTCCCGCCCTTCACGGTCGCGTCGTTGCACACGATCATGCACTGGCGGCCCGACACGCGGCCCACCCCGCAGATGATCGAGGCGCCATTGACGTCACCTTCATACATGCCGTTGGCGGCCAGCTGGCCGATTTCGAGGAACGGTGAGCCCGGATCGAGCAGCCGTTCCACCCGCTCACGGGGTAGCAGCTTGCCGCGCGAGACATGCCGCTCGCGCGATTTTTCCGTGCCACCCAGTGCAGCCTCGGCCACGCGGGCGCGCAGATCGGCGGCGAGCGCTTGGTTGTAGGCAAGCCGCGCCTTGGCCTCAGGGCTTTCACGGTCGAGTTTGGTGGTGAGGGTGGGGGCGGTCATTCTGAACACTCTCCGTCATGCTGAACTTGTTTCAGCATCCATTTCTCCAATCGCGCCGACAGCTCCTGTTCCCGCGATGGACCCTGAAACAAGTTCAGGGTGACGAGGGTAGTAGCATCACTCATCACCGTTTCCGCACAAACTCGGCGCGCAGCACCAGGCCTTTGATGCCGGGATATTTGCAGTCGATCTCCTGCGCGTCGCCGGTCAGGCGGATCGACTTGATCAGGGTGCCCTGCTTCAAGGTCTGGCCTGCGCCCTTGACCTCCAGGTCCTTGATCAGCGTCACCGCATCGCCATCGGCGAGGATATTGCCGACCGCGTCGCGCACCTCGACGGTGTCCTCCGCCGCCTGCTTGGCCGCCAGTTCGGACGCGGCCATCCACTCGCCGCTCGCCTCGTCATAGACGTAATCTTCGTCGGTGCTCATTGGGGGCTCCTCCGTTGCGGGGTGGGATCGGGGATGGTCATGCTGGGATGTCCTTGAAGAAGAATGCCTCGGCTGTGCCGTCGCGATTAGCGCCTTCCACGGCGCCTGCAGCAATCCACCCTTCTCGTTCCAGCAAGCCGAGCATCCGCAAGTTGTCAACTTCCGTCGAAACGAACACGCGCTCGCCGCAGAAACGTTCTGCCGCGGCGCGTAGCAAAGCTTTGCCGCAGCCCGACCTGTGCAGGGCTGGATCGACGGCCAGATAGGAGATGAAATCGCGACCGACAAAGCCTTTAATCTTCCACGAAACATAACCGACAATCCTGCCGCCCACCTCGGCAACGAGCATTCGACCTTCATCGACTTCCTGTTTTAAGTCGTGCGCGAAGGGATCGAAGGCATCGACCGCCACGATATCGTCAGGCTGGGCCAGTCTGATGTTCATCATCAGCGGCTTCCGCTCACCCCGCCGCCCCGATCAATTCCCGCCCGATCAGCATCCGGCGAATTTCGTTCGTGCCCGCGCCGATATCGAGCAGCTTGGCGTCGCGCATATACCGCTCCACCGGCCAGTCGGTGGTGTAGCCCGCGCCGCCCAGCGCCTGCACGCTTTCGGCGGCGACCTTGAAGGCGTTCTCCGACGCCAGCAGGATCACCCCCGCCGCATCGAAGCGCGTCGTCTGCCCCGCGTCGCACCCCTTGGCGACCGCATAGGTGTAGGCGCGGGCCGATTGCAGGGCGACGTACATGTCGGCGACCTTGGCTTGCATCAGCTGGAAGCTCCCGATGGGTTTGCCGAACTGCTTCCTCTCGCGCAGGTAGGGGATCACCGTGTCGAGGCACGCCTGCATGATGCCGAGCTGCAATCCGGCCAGCACCACGCGCTCGTAATCCAGCCCGCTCATCAGCACGCCGACACCGCCGTTCAGCGGTCCCATGATGCGCTCCTCGGGGATGAAGCAGTCCGAAAACACCAGCTCGGCGGTGGGCGAGCCCTTCATGCCGACCTTCGAAATCTTCTGGCCGATGGCAAACCCATCGTCGCCCTTCTCGATCAGGAAGGCGGTGATGCCGCGGCTGCCTGCGTGGCCGTCGGTCTTGGCATAGACCACCAGCGTGTCGGCCTCGGGCGCGTTGGTGATCCAGAACTTGGTGCCGTTGAGCACGAAGCCGCCCTGAACAGCCTCAGCCTTGAGCTTCATCGAGACCACGTCTGACCCCGCGCCCGCCTCGGACATGGCGAGGCTGCCGACGTGCTCGCCGCTGATCAGCTTGGGAAGGTATTTCTCCTTCTGCTCGTCATTCCCCCAGCGGCGGATCTGGTTGAGGCACAGGTTGGAATGCGCGCCATAGGACAGCCCGACGCTGGCGCTCGCCCGGCTGACTTCCTCGACCGCGATCACGTGTTCGAGATAGCCCAGGCCCAGCCCGCCCCATTCTTCTTCCACTGTGATGCCGTGCAGGCCCAATGCGCCCATCGGCTCCCACAATTCGCGCGGGAAGCGGTCTTCGCGGTCGGTGCGTTCCGCCAGCGGGGCGATCTGTTCATCGGCAAAGCGGCCCGCCGCCTCACGGATCATTTCCGCAGCCTCGCCAAGCTGGAAGTCGAAATCGGGGGTGGCGCGCATGATTTGTTCCCGGCGGTGAAATGATCGTTCTGGCAGTGCGCATAGCAAGGCCGTGGGCGTTAGCCAATCATTGGGCCCAATCGGGCAAAGCTGGCGCATTGCGGTGATCCTCGCTAACCACGGCGGCATGGATGCACCCCGGCCCTTGCTCGTATTCGACGGGGTGATCTGCCGCTTTGGCGCGATCACCGCGGTCGGTGGAGTGTCATGCGACATCGCGACAGGCAGTTTCGTGGCGCTGGTGGGGGCGTCGGGATCGGGCAAATCGACGCTGCTCAAGACGGTCAACACGCTGGTCATGCCGACTGACGGATGCGTGCTGTTCGGCGGTGAGGATGTGGCGAGCCTCAAACCGGCTCACCTGCGCCGCCGGGTCGGCTATGTGTTTCAGGGCGTCGGCCTGTTTCCGCATTTCCCGGTGGGGGAAAATATCGCGATCGGCCCGCGCCTTGCGGGCGAAAAACTGCCGCCCGAACGGATTGCCGAATTGCTGGAACTGGTCGAACTCGAACCGGGAATGGCGACGCGGATGCCCGATGAACTCAGCGGCGGGCAGCGTCAGCGGGTCGGCGTGGCGCGCGCGCTCGCGGGGGAGCCGGAACTGTTGATCATGGACGAACCCTTCGGCGCGCTTGATCCCGTCACCCGCGCGGCGCTCAGCGCGAAAGTGCGCGAATTGCATGGAACGCTGGGCCTCACCACGGTAATGGTGACGCATGACATGGCCGAGGCATTGCTGCTGGCCGACCGGGTGCTGGTGATGGATGGCGGGCGGATTGTCGCCGATGAAACCCCGCGCGCGCTGCTCGCGGGCAAAGGCGGCGCGATCGCGCAAGGGCTTGTCGCGGTTCCGCGCGAACAGGCCGAACGCCTCGCCGAGTTAGAGGGCCTTGGGGAAGGCCGCACCTGATGGGCGATATCTGGGACATCCTGCCCGGCCTGGGTGACAAGCTGGCGGCGCATGTCGTGCTGTCGGCCAGCGCGATTGGTCTGGCGATGCTGATCGCACTGCCGATGGCGGTGTGGGCCAGCCGTTCGCCCACGGTGGCGCGGATCACGTTGGGGCTGGCAAGTCTTGTCCAGACCATCCCCGC
>JBGSQL010000233.1:0-1821 GCA_041738105.1 Rhodobacter sp.
GGCCGCGATCGGCCGGATCGGCCACGTTCAGCGCGATCGCCGGGTTGCCCTGCCCCCAGGCGTCGAAGGCGGCCCAGACGGCGCGGGCCAGCCGCTCGTGCCGGGCCCAGACAGCGGGCAAGCCCTCTTCCCCGATCATGTCGAGGGCGGCGCGCAGGCCATAGAGGTGATGCGTTGGCGCGGTGCCACAAAAGCGTTGCCAGAACTCGGCGCCCTCGGCGCGGGGTGTCCAGTTCCAGTACGGGGTGCGCAGATCGGCATGGCGGCACTCTTCGGCCGCGCGCGGCGAGAACCAGACAAAGGCCAGACCAGGCGGGGTCATCAACCCCTTCTGGCTGGCCGCGACCGTCACATCGACGCCCCAGTCATCCATCCTGTAGGCGTCGCAGCCCAGCGAGGCGATGCAGTCGATCGCCAGCAGCGCGGGATGGCCGGTTGCATCCAGCACCGCGCGCAGCGCCGCGACATCGGTCCGCACCGTGCTGGCCGTATCGACCTGGGTGGCCAGAACGACGCGGATGGCGTGGGTCTTGTCGGCACGCAGGGCCGCCTCGACCCGGGCCGGATCCATCGGGGCCGCGCCGAAATCCAGCACATCGACCACCACCCCCATCGCGCGGGCCGAACTGGCCCAGCCGATGCCAAAGTGCCCGGTCGCGATCACCAGCGCATGATCGCCGCGGGAAAACAGGTTGGCATTCGCGGCCTCCCACCCGGCATGGCCGTTGCCGATGTAAAGCGCGACGTGGCCGGAGGTGCCCACGATGGCCTTCAGGTCGGGCCAGAGCGTATCGACCATCCGATGCAGATCGCCTTCGTAGATGTTCGGCGCGGCGCGATGCATCGCCTGAAGCACCCGGTCGGGCATCGTCGAGGGGCCGGGAATGGCAAGGTAGGGTCGGCCGTTTGCAAGGCTCATTTCACGTCTCCGTCAGCACGCGCCTGCGTAGAATGCGGGTTCGGGAAGGTCAATTGCCGGCGGTTGCCGCGGGCGGTGCAACCTGTATCGTGGCGGTTGAATCGGAGGGACTTGGATGGAAGGTGAACGCGCAAAGGACAGGGCGGTGATCGGTCTTTCGGGGGGCGATGCGCTGCACTTCCTGCAGGGCCTTGTCAGCAATGACCTGCGGCCGCTGGAGCGTGGTCGCGGCATCGTCTGGACGGCGCTGCTGACACCGCAAGGCAAGTATCTGGTGGATTTCTTCGTGGTGAACAGCGGGGACGGCCTGCTGATCGACGTGAAGGCCGATCTGGCCCCGAGTCTGATCCGGCGCCTGACGCTCTACCGGCTGAGGGCCGACGTGCAGCTTGCCCAACTGCCGCTTGGGGTCACGCGCGGGTTGGGCGAGGTGCCGGACGGGGCCTTTGGCGATCCGCGCCACGCGGCCCTAGGCTGGCGGCGCTACGGCGGACCGGCGGGCGGGGATCCGGTGATCGACTGGGACGCAATCCGGGTCGAGCATCTGGTGCCCGAGAACGGCATCGAGTTGATTGCAGAGGAAAGCTATATCCTCGAAATGGGCTTCGAGCGGCTGCAGGGCGTCGATTTCCGCAAGGGATGCTATGTCGGCCAGGAGGTGACGGCCCGGATGAAGCACAAGACCGAGCCGCGCAAGGGGCTGGCGCGCGTCCTGATCGACGGCGAGGCTGGTCTTGGCGACGAGATCACGGCGGCGGAAAAACCTGTGGGCACCCTGTTCACCCGGTCGGGAGACCGCGCGCTGGCTTATCTGCGGCTGGACCGCGCGGGGGCCGCGCCCCTGCTGGACGCGGGATGGTTTCGGGCCCAATCCCGTCCCGCCGTTACCGTTCCGGTCACGA
>JBGSQL010000248.1:0-5673 GCA_041738105.1 Rhodobacter sp.
GCGCGGCGGCGCCAGGCGCTGCGCTGCAGGGGAAAGTCGCCTTTGGCCCAGGCGCCATCGCGCACGAAACGGTCGGCGGCGGGGACGTTGCGGGCAAGTGACAGGAACATGGCCAGCGCAAGATCCGCGCAATCCTCGGTCAGCACATCGGGTGTGTTGGTCAGCCGGATGCCGCGCGCGCGGCAGGTGGCAAGATCGACGCCAACTTGGCCCACGCCGAAGACCGAGCCGGTCTCCAGCGCCGGGCAGGCCGCCAGGAGGCCCGCATCGGCGCCCAGATCGCCGCGTGTGGCGATGGCGCGAAACTGCGGGCCGACCTGGACAAGAAAGGTCGCGTGATTGGGCGCCTGCCACAGGCGGCGGACGGTGTAGACGGCATCGAGCGCGGCCTGAACCGGGGGCGGCAGGGTGCCGGTCTGGAGGATTTCAGGACGGGTCATCGGGTGCTCGATTGGGGTTGGGTCGACGATAGGCAGCGCTGGCGGGCGTGTCGGGGGCGGGCAAGTCGGGGGCACCTGCGGTCAGCTATCGTAGCGGGTCGCGCCGCGGCGGCGTTCATCGACGGGCTGCGACAGCAGGGCCGCGTGATGCGCGCGCTGGTCGCAGGCGGCGCGCGGACAGATCCGGCAATTGATGCCGATCGGGGTAATCTGAGCGCCGGTCAGGGTGAACTGTTCCGCGTAGCCGATTTCGGCGGCATGATCGATCGTGCAGCCCATCGCGACGGCCAGGCGATTGTCTTGCGCGTGGCGGGCGAAGGCGGGGCGATCGACGGTGCGGGAAAAGACGAAATACTGGCTGGCGTCAGGCATCTCGACGAATTGCGGTACGATACGGCCGGGCATCCGGAAGCAGGTATGCACCTCGAGCCGGGGGCAGGCGCCGCCGTGTTCGGCCAGGTGAAACTCGGTTGAATTGAAGCGCTTTGTGACGTTGCCGGCCTTGTCGATGCGCAGGAAGAAGAACGGCACGCCCTGGGCGCCATCGCGTTGCAGGGTGGTGGCGCGGTGGCAGGCCTGTTCAAAGCTGACGCCGAAGCGGGTGGCGAGGTGATCCACGTCGTACTTCGAGGCCCGCGCCTCGGCCAGGAAGGCGGCGTAGGGCATCAGGACGGCGGCGGCGAAGTAGTTGGCCAGTTCCACCCGGCAGCGTGCCTGGCCGCGCGGATCGGTGATGGCAGAGCGCGTGAGCAGGGCATCGAACAGTGCGCGCTGTTCCAGCAGGCCGGTGACATGAACCAGCTGAAAGGTGCGGTTGGGGTGATCGAGCGCCTCGGACAGCAGCACCTCGCGCCGCGCTTCGTCATGGCGGCGCAGGGTGTTGGGCAGATCTGCCACCGGCACGACACGCACGGTGATGCCCAGACGCTCGCGCAGGCGGCGCTTGATGAGGGAATAAACCTCATCCGTTTCGATGGGCGCTTCGCCCCAGAATGCCTCGGCCGCCTCTTCCAGCTCACGGAAGTGATTGCGGTGGCGACGGAAGAAGTTGTGCACGGCGGCTTCGGGCGAGGCGGCAAGCGAGGGGTCGGTGCCGGCGAGGCTGAGCAACTGGTCCGTGGCGGTCTGGTAGGCGCGGTGCAGCGCGAGAAAGGCCTGTGCCAGCGTCGGGCTGTGG
The DNA here is from genome assembly GCA_041738105.1 of Rhodobacter sp. Classification (GTDB taxonomy): domain Bacteria; phylum Pseudomonadota; class Alphaproteobacteria; order Rhodobacterales; family Rhodobacteraceae; genus Aliitabrizicola. The sequence goes on from JBGSQL010000248.1 coordinate 1,618, forward strand.
ACGAGGGCTGCGCGGATCTCGGTCAGGTCGGGGCGGGCGGCCTCGAAGATCGGATCCTGGATGATGGCGCGCAGGTCGGCCAGTTGGGTTGCACCATCATCTTCGGCGATGTCGCGCCAGTCGATCCCATAGACCTCGAACAGGCGCAGCATGACGGGCACCGAGACGGAACGCTCGTTGTTCTCGAGCAGGTTGACGTAGGAGGTCGAAATGCCCAGCGCGCGAGCCATGGCGCCCTGCGTCTCGCCCCGCTCCAGCCGGAGGCGGCGCAGGTGGGGGCCGATGAAGGTTTTCTGCATGGCGTCCCTGGTATGCGTTTGAACACAGAATGCGGCTTTGTGGATTTTATAATGTTACAAAAATTAGGAATTGTAAATTCTCGCGTTTACAGCAGGACGCGCTTTAGTTTTGTGACCGCTGCGCGGGGTGGCATAGCGGGTCGCAAGAGGAGCATCCGTCGCGATCTGCGGTGAAACCGGCTTTCCGTTCTGTGCTCCATGGCGCAGCATGGTGGCAGCGGCGCGTTACCGTGACGGGCGCTGCGAGTGAAAAATCTGACAGGACAATGACATGAGCCATACCCTTTTCCCACTCCGCAAGGCGCGTCTGCAACGATCGGAACTTGCTGTTCCGGCGTCCAACCCCTCGATGATCGACAAGGCGGCGACGGGGCCGGCGGATTTCGTCTTTCTGGATCTGGAGGATGCGGTGGCGCCGCCCGAAAAGGAGCAGGCGCGCAAGAATGCAGTGCAGGCGCTGAACGACATCGACTGGGCGGGCAAGGGCAAGACGGTCTCGGTCCGGATCAACGGGCTGGACACGCACTACATGTACCGCGACGTGGTGGATATCATGGAACAGGCGGGCGACCGGGTGCATACGCTTCTGGTGCCCAAGGTAGGGGTTCCGGCGGACCTCTATATGGTCGAGGCGATGGTCAACCAGATTGAGCAGGGCTGCGGCCTGGCGACGAGGGTTGGCCTGGAGGCGCTGATCGAGACGGCGCTGGGCATGGCCAATGTGGAGGCGATCGCGCAGTTTGGTGGCCGGTTGGAGGCGCTCCATTTCGGTGTAGCCGATTATTCCGCCAGCATGCGAGCGCGCACGACGAACATCGGCGGGCTGAATCCGCACTATCCGGGCGACCAGTGGCATGCGTCGATCACGCGAATGGTGATTGCCTGCCGTGCCTACGGCCTGCGGGCGATCGACGGGCCGTTTGGCGATTTCAGCGACCCCGAAGGCTACCTCGCGGGCGCGCGTCGCGCGGCGGCGCTGGGCTGCGAGGGAAAGTGGGCCATTCATCCGAGCCAGGTCGCGATGGCGAACGAGGTGTTTTCGCCGCCTGAGGCCGAGGTGACGAAGGCCCGCCGGATCATCGAGGAACTGCGCAAGGCCGAGGCGCAGGGCAAGGGAGCAGCCTCGCTCGATGGCAAGATGATCGACGCAGCAAGCGAGAAGATGGCGAACAACGTGCTGGTGCTTGCCGAGGCCATCGCCGCAAAAGGCTAGGTACCGGCGGGATGCGGCCCGGAGGGGGCTGTGTCCGACGGAAGCGAGACGACTGTCAGGGAGGGCTGTCATGGACATTCATGAATACCAGGCGAAAGAGATTCTTTCGCGTTTCGGCGTGCCGGTGCCGCGCGGCGGGCTGGCCTACAGTCCAGAGCAGGCCGGGTATCGCGCGCGCGAACTGGGTGGCACCGCTTGGGTGGTCAAGGCGCAGATCCATTCCGGCGGGCGTGGTGCCGCCGGGGGGGTGAAGCTGTGTCGCAGCGAGGACGAGGTGCGCGAATTTGCGGCCGGGCTGTTCGGGCGGCAGCTTGTGACCAAGCAGACCGATGCGAACGGCAAGGGCGTTTACCGGGTCTGGGTCGAGGGGGCGTCGGATATCGCGCAAGAGCTGTATCTTGGTTTCGTGCTGGATCGCAAATCCGAGCGTATCATGATCGTCGCGTCGGCTCATGGTGGGATGGAGATCGAGGATCTGGCGGAAAACGATCCGCAAAGTCTGCGGCGCATGACGATCGATCCGGCGGTGGGGCTGAGCGAGTTCCAGGCGCGCGAACTGGCGTTCGGTCTGGGCCTGAATGCAGGGCAGGTGGCACAAATGGTGACGATCCTGAAGGCTTGCTACCGGGCCTATCGCGATCTGGACGCAACCATGGTCGAGATCAATCCGTTGGTCATCACCGGGACGGGCGATCTGGTGGCGCTGGATGCGAAGATGAGTTTCGACACAAACGCGATGTTCCGTCAGCAGCAGGTGGCCGAATTACGCGACCGCAGCCAGGAGGATCCGCGCGAGTCGACGGCTGGGGACTATGGGTTGGCCTATGTGGGTCTGGACGGCGACATCGGCTGCATCATCAACGGCGCGGGCCTGGCGATGGCGACGATGGACATGATCAAGCTGGCGGGCGGCGAGCCGGCCAATTTCCTCGACATCGGCGGAGGAGCTTCGCCCGAACGGGTTGTGCGGGCGTTCCGCACGGTGCTGGCGGATCGCAATGTGCAAGTGATCCTGGTGAACATCTTTGCCGGGATCAACCGCTGCGACTGGGTCGCCGAAGGCGTGGTGCAGGCCTACAAGGAGGTGGGTATGACCCTGCCCGTGGTGGTGCGGCTGGCAGGCACCAACGTCGAGGAGGGCAAGCGGATCCTTGAAACCTCGGGCCTGCCGCTGATCACCGCCGACACGCTGGCAGAGGCTGCCGAAAAGGCCGTGGCCGCGCGTCAGAAACTTGCAGCCTGAAAGGGGGGAGCGACATGGCCATTCTCATCAAGGACGGTACGAAGATCATCGTGCAGGGTATTTCGGGGCGGATCGGAAACTTTCACGCCGCCGACATGATCAAGTACGGCACGAACGTGGTGGGCGGCGTGACGCCGGGCAAGGGCGGCACGTTGGTGCTGGATCGGCCGGTGTTCGACACCGTGCGCGAGGCGGTGGAGGCAACCGGGGCCGAAGCCTCGCTGGTGTTTGTGCCGCCACCCTTTGCGGCTGACGCGATCATGGAGGCAGCGGATGCAGGCATCCGCACGGCGGTCTGTGTGACTGACGGGATCCCGAGCCAGGATATGATGAAGGTGAAGCGATTCCTGCGCCGTTATCCGGAAGAGCGCAAGATGCGGTTGATCGGGCCCAACTGCGCCGGCATCATCAGCCCGGACAAAGGATTCATGGGGATCATGCCGCCGCATATCTACATGCCCGGTCGCGTCGGGATCGTGGGACGGTCCGGCACGCTGGGCTATGAGGCGGCGAGCCAGATGAAGGCGCTGGGGATCGGGGTTTCGACCAGCGTAGGGATCGGTGGCGACCCGATCAACGGGTCGTCCTTCAAAGACATTCTGGAGTTGTTCGAGGCCGATCCAGATACCGATGCGGTGATGATGATTGGCGAGATCGGCGGGCCTCAGGAGGCCGAGGCCGCGGCGTTCGTGCGCGACTACATGCGCAAACCGGTGGTGGCCTATATCGCGGGGCTGTCGGCGCCGAAGGGGCGCAAGATGGGCCATGCCGGCGCGATCATCAGCGCTTTTGGCGAAAGCGCGCAGGAAAAGGTCGAGATCCTGAGCGCTGCGGGCATCACCGTGGCGCCCAACCCGTCAGCGATGGGCGAGACGATGGCGCGTGTGCTGGGCGTGCGTGCAGCCGCCTGACCCTTGTTCCACCGTTGGGAAGGGCCTGCCTGCGTCGTCGGGCGGGCCTTTTCCGTTTGGGGTGTTGCGTTGGCTGGGGTGGAGGCGTGCGGCGGGGCAGGCGGGCATTAAGGGCGGATGGCGTAAGACGGGGCCATGACGCGGATCGGCCCTGATCGCGCCTAGGGCCATCGGTCTTGGCATGGGGCCGTGCACCCCCCGACCGGCCTGCGGGACCGGACCCTACGCAAGGAGATCAGCATGTCCTTTCAATTCTCGATGATGGCGCGCAATGCGGCGCTGGATGCGATCGAAACGGCTGTGGGCGCGGCCCCGGTCCTGACCGTCCGCAGCGGCCCCGCCCCTGCCGATTGTGCCGCCGCCGATAGCGGGGCCGTGCTGGCAGATCGG
>JBGSQL010000249.1:0-5550 GCA_041738105.1 Rhodobacter sp.
GAGTGGGGCCGGATCCCTTCAGCGCGATGTCGCGCCGCACGCCCTGCCGGTCAATCACCTCGCCCAGCAGCAGCGCCCGGCCATCGCCCAGTTGCGGCGAGAACCCACCGAACTGATGGCCTGCATAGGCCTGCGCGATGGGTTGCGCGCCGTCTGGCACGACATTGCCGGAAAAGATGGCCGCGCCTTCGGGCCCATCCAGCGCGTCCGCGTCCAGCCCGAGATCCGCGGCGAGCGCATGATTCAACCGGATCAGCCGCGGCGCCGGGACGGCTGCGGCGGACCAGTCCACCGAGAAGCCCGGCAGATCGCGCGCATAGCTGTTGTCGAATCGAAAGATCGGCCCCGCGTGCACGGTCATCGACCCCTCCCTTTCGCTGCCCGATCAGGCGGCATCCGTTGCGCGCCGGGGCAGCTTCCAGTTCGGGCGCACGAAATGGCAGGTATAGCCATTCGGGATCCGCTGCAGATAATCCTGGTGTTCGGGCTCCGCCTCCCAGAACGGGCCGGCGGGCTTTACCTCGGTCACCACCTTGCCCGGCCAGAGGCCAGAATCATTCACGTTGGCGATGGTGTTTTCGGCCTCGGCCCGTTGATCTTCGGACAGGTAGTAGATGCCCGAACGATAGGACAAACCGCGATCATTGCCCTGCCGGTTCGGCGTGCTCGGATCGTGGATCTGAAAGAAGAACTCCAGCAGGTCGCGATAACTGATCGTTGCCGGATCAATGACGACCTCGATGCCCTCGGCATGGGTGCCGTGGTTGCGGTAGGTCGCGTTCGCGACATCCCCCCCGGTGTATCCCACACGGGTCCGCACAACACCGGGCAAGCGCCGGATCAGATCCTGCATCCCCCAAAAGCATCCCCCAGCCAGGATCGCCGTTTCATGTTTTTTTGACACCACTGCCTCCGTTGCATCCGTCTTGCAGGGAACATGGCACGCGCAACGGGCTTGTCCAAGGGCAGCGCGGCCGATCGCGGGCGCTGCGTCGAAAAATCATCGTGATGCGCGGCCAAAGCCCCGCCCCCTTGCGTTGTACGGCGGCATCGCGCCCCAAGGCATGAAACCTCATGCGGGTGGTTTGTCGCGATGTGATCCTCTATGTAGACCTTCGGGTGAACAGCCCGGTTGGGGCGGTGTCCTAGGAAAACCGCAACTTCAGAAGATACACCAGGGTCAAGCGCCGCATGTTCTCATTCGTTCAGACCAAGTTGGATCAATGGTTTCCGGCGCTGAAAGATCAGTTGCTGTGGCGCCTGCTGCGCGAAAACCTGCACGAGCAACGCAAGCTTTATGCGATTGCCATCCTGGCGATGGTTGCCGTGGCGGCCACCACGGCATCGGTCGCCTGGATCATGCGCTATATCGTCGATGCGATGACCATCCCCGACAATCAGGGCATGGTCTTTCTCGTCGCCTTTGGCGTCATGGTGATCTTCATGGTCAAGGGGCTGGCGACCTATGTGCAGGTTGTCTCGCTGACACGGGCAGGCAACCGGATCGTCGCGCACCAGCAGATAAAGCTGTATGACAAACTGCTGCGCCAGGGGGTGTCGTTCTTCAATCTGACCGAATCCTCGGACCTGCTGATGCGCGTCACGCAATCGGCGCAGGCCGCGCGGATGATCATCGACCTGTTCGTGACCGCCTTTGTGCGCGATCTTCTGACCCTGATCGGGCTGCTTGCGGTGATGTTCTACCAGCAGCCCGTGCTGTCCATGATCTCGATCCTGATCGGCCCCGCCGCGATCTTCGGCATCCGCCTGTTGCTGCGCAAGGTGCGCGAGATCATGGAACAGGAGATGGCCTCGCTGTCCGAGATCATCAAGGTGATCCAGGAAACCTCGACCGGGATCCGGATCATCAAGGCGTTCGCGCTGGAAGAACGCATGGCAAGCCGGATGAACAAGGCGGTGCGCCAGGTCGAGAAACGCTCGAACGCGATCGCGCGGCTGGAGGCGATCACCAGCCCGCTGATGGATACGCTTTCGGGCTTTGCCATTGCCGCCGTGGTTGCGCTGAGCGCGGTGCAGATCTTTGGTGTCCAGGGCACGACACCGGGGCAACTTATGTCTTTCGTGACCGCGCTTCTGATGGCGTATGAGCCTGCCAAGCGGCTGTCGCGGATGCGGATCACGATCGAAAGCGGCATGGTCGGCGTGCGGATGATGTTCACGTTGCTCGACCAGCCCGAAACCCTGTCCGAACACCCCGATCCGGTCACGCTGCCCAAGGGGCCCGGCCGGATCACGTTCGACAATGTCTCGTTCGGTTACGGCAAGAACCGCCCTGTCCTGCGCGATCTGTCGATGGTGTTCGAGGCGGGCCAGACGACCGCCCTGGTCGGTCCTTCGGGCGGCGGGAAATCGACGATCCTGAACCTGATCCTGCGGCTTTATGATCCAAGCGCGGGGACCGTCTCGATCGACGGCACCGATATCAGCACCGCCACGTTCCTGTCGCTGCGCGAAAAGATCTCGTTCGTCGGGCAGGATACGTTCCTGTTTTCGGCCAGCGTGATGGACAACATCCGTTTCGGATCGCCTTCGGCAAGTGATGAGGCCGTTATTTCGGCCTGCGAGGCGGCGAACGCGCATGAGTTCATCGTGGAGCTTGCGAACGGTTACGACACCCAGGTTGGCGAGAACGGAGCCTTCCTGTCGGGCGGGCAGAAGCAGCGGCTTGCGATCGCGCGGGCCATCTTGCGCGATGCGCCCATCTTGCTGCTGGACGAAGCGACGAGCGCGCTTGACAGCCGGTCCGAGGCGCTGGTGCAAGAGGCGATCCAGCGGCTGACGAAGGATCGCACCACGGTCGTGATCGCGCACCGTCTTTCGACTGTGCTGGGGGCCGACAAGATCTGTGTGATCGACGCGGGCCGGTTGGCCGAACAGGGCAACGTCAACGCCTTGCTGGCGCAAGGTGGAATCTTTCGCGGGCTTTATGACCAACAGTTCGGCACTGAAGGTCGTTCCAAAAACTCAATTCCTGGCAAGGCGTCCACGACAGTCGGTCGCCAATAGAACAAAATCAATGCCCATAGTCCGCAGCCTTCGGCAATTCAAGGGACTCTGAACGCGATGTACGTCGCAGGATTATATGCTCACCCAATGCAATCCCAGGTCGCTCGACAAATCTGAATGTGATCAGCGAAACAATATAGACAATGGAAAACGTCATCGCGGCGCATACAAATAACGCGGACCACTTGCCCGGCGCACTCGCGTAGATTGCAGCGTATATCGGTTTAAGGAAGTAGACGACAGGAGGATGGCAGAGATAAATCGAAAAACTCAAATCACCCAGATGCACAAATAGGCGATTTGTAATCAGATAAAGTGGGCGAAGTGCCTGTGAAATAACAACCAAACCAAATACTGACGCCCAAGCAAGCTCCTTTGTAAGTCCGATACTCCGAAGAGTCGCCGCGTCTGTGTAGAAAAACGATGCATTCTTGACAACAAGAAGCGCGCCAATTAATATCGCCGCCAAAGCAGATAAAAGCCCCCAGAACACTCTGCTTTGCTGAACATTTTCATTTCGAAAAACATGGTACATCACAATTCCAATGGCAAATATCCCGAAAGACCCAAAGATACTCAACTTTGAGTAAGTCTCTGGTGAACCCATTGAGTCAAAATAATTCACAAAAGAAACTGATGCGCCGAGTGCGATAAGATACAGAACGATTGATCCTGCAATACTGCGTACAAAAACTAGAGCAAATGGCAGTAACACATAGAACATCATCTCCGCGCCGATTGTCCAACCCGCCCATACCAAGCTTGGATCTCCCGGCATAAGGCCAAAAATAAACGTAACAGTTTGAAACAATCTCTCGAACGGAAATGATCCGCCTACAATCAAAGGCACAGCTATAAGATAGAATAAAGTCATTGCATAGAATAACGGCGCGATACGCATGAATCGTCTGATTGCAAAATCCGCTAGCCAGCTGGGCCGACTCAACCTTGGTGTTGTCGAGAGACAAAGAGAGAATGCACTTATAACAAAAAAAGTGTCACCCCCATATGGAAATAACCTTTGACAAAAACTATGGACTCGGGAACGTCAAGTTTGGGTATTGCAAGAAGGTGCAAAATCAGGACAGCACCCGCAGCCCACCCCCGCAGCGCGGTCAAACCATTCAGACGTTCGCGGTTCGCCAATCTCGTCTTTCCCTTGCCTCGCCCACGATCGCTTCAAAGAAGCGACTCATTGTTTAGTTGCGATCCTGCCTTTGTCCAGCGTATTGGAGCGTGTCAAACTCGGCGACGCAACCCAATTCTTCCGAGGTAAGCAGAGGATCAATGACCCAGCGCCTTCTTTTCATCACCGGCACGCGCGCCGATTTCGGCAAGCTCGAGCCCCTTGCGACGGCGGCCCGCGATGCCGGGTTCGGGGTCAGCTTCTTTGTCACCGGGATGCACCTGATGGATCGCTACGGGCGCACCAAGCTGGAGGTGGCCCGGTTTCAGGGCGCCGATGTCTTCGAGTTCCAGAACCAGCGCGAGGGCGATCCGCAGGACATGATCCTTGCCAAGACCGTCATCGGATTCTCCGACTTCCTGACCGAACATCGGCCCGATCTTGCCGTCGTGCATGGTGATCGGGTCGAGGCGCTGGCCTGCGCGCTGGTGTGCGCGACGAACTACTTGCGCTCGGCCCATGTCGAGGGCGGCGAGGTTTCCGGCACGATCGACGAGGTGTTCCGGCACTGCAATTCCAAACTGGCGACGCATCACTTCGTCAGTTCGGCCGAGGCTGCGGGGCGGGTCATGGCGCTGGGCGAGCCGCGCGAGTCGATCCATGTGATCGGATCGCCCGAGCTTGATTTTCACGCCCAACCCTCGGGCGTGACGCTTGCCGAGGTCAAGGCGCACTACGGCATCCCGTTCGATCAGTTCGGCATCTGCGTCTTTCACCCCGTCACCTCGGAAGCCGAAACGATGGCCGCGCAGGCAAGGGCGCTTTACGCGGCGCTGGCCGAGTCCGGGCGCAACTTTGTCCTGATCGCGCCGAACAACGATCCGGGGTCGGACGAGATCTTTCGCGCGATAGACGCGCTGCCGAAGGACCGCTTCCGGCTGATCCCGTCGATGCGCTTTGCCCATTTCTCGGAGTTGATGAAGAACGCGGCCTGCATGGTCGGCAATTCCAGCGCCGGGGTGCGCGAGGCGCCTTTCCTCGGCCTGCCCTCGCTTGACATCGGCACCCGTCAGACGAACCGCGCCACCGCGCCATCGCTGTTCACCGCCACGGCGTTCGACCGCGAGGCGATTGCGGCCTTTCTGAACACCCAGTGGGGACGGACGCAGGCCAGTCACACCGCCTTTGGCGAGGGCCGCGCGGCAGACCGCTTTGTGCAGGTGCTGCGCGACCCCGCGTTCTGGTCGCGGGGCCTGCAAAAGCAGTTCAAAGACCTTGCCTGACGGCGCGCCCGTCGGGGGGCTCTTGCGGCTTTACCTGGCAGCGACAGCCCTGGCCCGGCCGCTTGCGGACCGCCACCTGGCGCGACGCCTTGCGCGGGGCAAGGAAAACCCGGA
>JBGSQL010000309.1:0-3116 GCA_041738105.1 Rhodobacter sp.
GATCTGACGGGGGTGGAGGCCGCGGGCGCCTGGGATCCGGTCGCGGCGCTGGTGCTGTGCGGGCCGGGCCGGGTGCGCGACCTGTTTGTCGAAGGACGGCCGGTGGTGCGTGACGGGCAGGTGGTGACGCTCGATCTGGCGGCAGTCGTCGCGCGTCAGGCGCAGCTTGCGCGGGCGTTGATGGACTGAGCGCGGTGGCTGCGCATGGGGCGAAATGGGAGGGCACGCGATGGGCTGGGTCTATCTGGGGCTTGCCGCAGTCTTTGAGGTGATCTTCGCGATCAGCATGAAGCAGGCGCAGGGCTTTACACGGCTTTATCCGACGATCGTCACTGCGGTGGCGGTGGTTGGCGGGATAGGGTTCCTGACGCTGGCGTTGAAAACCCTGCCGGTGAGCGTGGCCTATCCGATCTGGACCGCAATCGGCACGCTGGGCACGGTTCTGTTGGGCTATGTGATGTTCGGCGAGTCTTTGACGTTGCTGAAGATCTTGTCAGCGACAGCAATCATCGCGGGCGTGGTCGGGCTGAAACTGTCAGCGGGATAGGCGCGGCTTGCCGGCGATCCACACGGCGCGCACCGCCCGGTCATCGCCCATCATGATCGTGGGAAAGATCGCCTGCCAGATGTCTTCGGCACGGCGTGTTGCCTGCTCGATCGCGGCGGTCGAGGCGAGGTCGATCACCACCAGATCGGCCTCCAGCCCCGGTGCGATATTGCCGATGCGGTCCTCGGCGCGCAGCGCACGGGCTGAGCCTTGCGTTGCCAGCCACCAAAGCTGCGCGGGATGCAGCGCCTGACCGCGCAACTGCGCCACCTCATAGGCGGCGGCCATCGTGCGCAGCATCGAGAACGAGGATCCACCCCCGGTATCGGTGGCCAGCCCAACCCGGAGGCGCTGCGCCAGGCCCATGTCGAACAGGCCCGATCCGATGAAGGTGTTCGAGGTCGGGCAATGCACCAGGCTTGCGCCAGCCTCGATCAGACGATCCCGTTCGCGTGGGGTCAGGTGGATCGCGTGGCCATAGACGGCACCATCGCGCAGCAGCCCCTGCGCCTCGTAAGTGTCGAGATAATCGCGCGATTGTGGGAACAGCGTCTTGACCCAGGCAATTTCGTCGAGCTGCTCCGAAAGATGGGTCTGCATCAGACACTCGGGAAATGCCTGCCAGAGCGCGCCCAGCGCGGCCAGTTGTTCTGGCGTCGAGGTGGGGGAAAAGCGGGGCGTGATCACATAGGACAGCCGGTCGCGCCCGTGCCATTTCTCGAGCAACCGCCGGCTGTCGTCGTAGGCGGATTGCACGGTGTCGCGCAGGCCATCGGGGGCGTTGCGATCCATACAGGTCTTGCCGGCCCAGATCCGCTGGCCGCGCGCCTGCGCCGCTGCAAAGATCGCGTCCACGCTGGCGGGATGAATCGTGGTGTAGGTGCAAAAGCTGGTCGTGCCCTGCGCCAGCGTCAGGTCCAGGTAGCGTGCGGCGATCTCGGCGGCATAAGCCGGATCGGCAAAGCGCAACTCTTCGGGGAAGGTGTAGGTGTTCAACCAGTCGATCAGCCGCTTACCCCAGCTCGCGATGATCGCGGTCTGGGGATAGTGCACATGCGCGTCGATGAAGCCGGCCGAGATCAGCGCGCGGCCATAGTCGGTGACGCGCGCCTGCGGGTGGGCGGCGCGGAGTTGGTCGGCGGGACCGGCGACGACGATCCGGCCAGCCTCGACCAGAACCGCGCCGTGGCTTTCGTGGCGCGCCGCCGCGGTGCCTTGCGCAAAGGGATCGCCGGTGAAGTGCAACACCTGCCCCAGCAGCAGATCGGCCATTGCGCGTGTCCCCCTGTTCCTTCGCTGGCCAGCCTAGGCGGTTTGCGCGCCCGCGTAAATTTCCCCCGCGACCCTGTTTTCCCGAAACACCTTTCGCTAAGGTCGGGGCAATCGGAACGGGGGCGGCATGAACGAACGAATGGCGGACCGGGACGCGGTGGATGAGGAACTGATGGGCCTTGACACCCGGCGCGTCGAGGCGATCGGCGAGGCCGTTTCAAACGGCGATGTCGAGCAGCTTTCCGCCCTGATGGCGCCGCTGCACGCGGCCGACATCGCCGACCTGCTGGAACAGATCCGCCCGTCGGAACGGCGTGAGTTGCTACGGCTGTGGTCGGGTGAGATCGACGGCGAGATCCTGTCCGAGATCGACGAGTCGATCCGCGAGGAGGTGATCGAGTATCTGCCGCGCGACGTGCTGGCCGATGCGGTGCGCGAGCTTGAGACTGACGACGTGGTCGACATACTCGAGGATCTCGAACAGCCGCAACAGGACATGATCCTGAACGCGCTGGACGATGCCGATCGCGTGGCGGTCGAACAGGCGATGGGTTATCCCGAAGGCTCTGCCGGGCGGCTGATGCAGCGCGAGCTTGTGGTCGCGCCCGAACCCTGGACGGTGGGCGAGGCGATCGACCATCTGCGCGCGGCCGACCGGCTGCCCGACCAGTTTTACCATGTGATCCTTGTCGATCCGCGGATGAAGCCGCAGGGCTATGTCTCGCTGGGGCGGCTCTTGTCCTCCCGGCGCGACGTGCGGTTGCGCGACATCGCCGAGGACAGCTTTCGCACCATCGCCGCCACCGACCCGGAAGAGGAGGTGGCCTATATCTTCAACCAGTATCACCTGATCTCGTGCCCGGTGGTCGATGCCGACGACCGGCTTGTGGGGGTGATCACGATCGACGATGCGATGAACGTGCTGGATGAAGAACACGAAGAGGATCTGTTGCGTCTTGCCGGGGTGGGCGACGAATCAAGCATGGCGGATGGATCTTTTGCAACGGCGCGCCAGCGCCTGCCCTGGCTGGTGATCAACCTGTTCACCGCCTCGTTGTCGGCGCTGGTGATCTCGCGCTTCGAGGGCACGATCGAGGCGCTGGTCATCCTGGCGGCACTGATGCCGATCGTCGCCTCGACCGGGGGGATCGCCGGGACGCAATCGCTGCTGTATCCTCAACTTCAAAACATAGGTGACAGGATGTTTGGTCTCTTTGGGTTGCTCTTACTCGTAGGGTGACGCTTCCTTGCTTGGTAAACTTAATCGCATTACCGAGTAGATTTGTCAAGACTTGAT
>JBGSQL010000334.1:0-9782 GCA_041738105.1 Rhodobacter sp.
ACCGATATCGTGGGGATCTTTCTGCGGCTTGAAAAGCCGCTCGATTTCGACTCGGTCGATCGCCAGCCGGTCGATCTGGTCTTTGCCCTGTTCGCACCCAAGGATTCGGGCGTCGATCACCTCAAGGCGCTGGCGCTGGTCAGCCGCACGATGCGCGATCCCGCGATCTGCGCCAAGCTGCGCGCCAACACCGATCCGCTGAAACTGCACGCGATCCTGACCGAGGGCCGCGCAAACCAGGCGGCCTGACCACCTACCGCCAGCGACCGAAACCGAAATTGACATAGTCGCGCTGATAGGTGTCCCGCGCTGCCGCCTCCACCTCGTCATCGCAAAGCGTGACCAGATCGTCCGTCGTTGCCGCATCCGCCAAGGATGGCGGCTGGATACCCAGATCCGCCGCAAGCCATCCCAACCCCCGCGACAGCCCGTCTTCGCGCAGCACATGGTCCGGGGGCGCGATCTGGCCAAATCCCTGCAGGATCGCCAGTTGGCTTGCCATCGCGGGTGTCGCCCGCAGATGCGACTGCCCCGCCAGCGCCTGTTTGACCAGCGTCAGGTAGCCCAGGAAGGCCCGCCGCAGGCCCTTCACATCGCCGGCCTCCGGCAGATCGGCCTTCAGGTGCCGGATCAGCGCCTCGTACAGTTCCGGGTGTTTGCCCGTCAGCACCTGCCGCGTGAACACCCGATGCGCACGCAGCAGGGGATGGCGCAGCACGGTAAAGCTGCGAAAGCCGGGGTTCGCGCGTTTCCACTGGCGAAGCTCTTTCTGGGTGAAGCCGCGCAGCACACCCTTGTCGGCGATACCGCCAAGCCAGGCCGCCACCGTCTCTGGTCCGCCCGGAATCGGCCAATACAGCAAGGGCGCCCCCGCCGCAGCCAGCACTTGCGCCACCGCCGGTCCCCGGCGCGGCTCGAAACTGGGCGTGCGGCCCAGATCGAACCGATCCAGCCGCGCCAGCGCCGCCGCCATCTCGGCCGGGTTCTGCACCTTGTCCGCCAGCGCCCCGGGGTTCTGTTTCTTCAGCGTCCCGTCCGGTGTTGCCACGGCCGGCTCAACCCCCAGAAATCGTGCCAGACCGTTCAGAACCTCAACATCGCCGATATCCTCGTAATCAAGGTAGAACGCCGTCTGCCCCGTGGTCTGCAGCCCGTGCAGAATCGCGCGCTGAAACGCTTGCTGTCGGTCCAGATGGGCCTCGAACTCGGCGCCGTCGAACCGAACCTTCGCGGTCTTCAGGTTTTTCGCATGGGTCAGCTTCCATTGCCCCGTGGCCTGCGCGATCTTCAACGAGACATAGCTTTCCAGCGGATTGCGCGTCAGCACGATCTTCGCGCACGCCGGGTCGGCCAGCACTGCCGTCAACACGCGCGGGTCGTGGTCATGAAACAGCCGAAAGCCCGACAAGCCGTCGGTCGTCCGCTTCATCCGGGCCAGCAGCGCGAACGGATCACGGTCGCGCGCCTCCAGCGTCACGCCAAGGTATTCGGCACGATCCTTCTTGCCGATGAAGTAGGGGTTGAACGCCTCGCCGTGGCAGGTCACGCCCGGCATGGCATTCAGGTTCGCTTCGAGGAAGTTCGACCCCGTCCGCATCCCCGCAAGCATCACGAAGCTGTCGAAACCCGCCGCCATGCCCTACTTCACCAGATAGGGACGGCCCCGGCGGCCTGCCGCAGGCGCGGCCAGATCGCCCGCAGGAAAATCGCCCATCAGCACCGGCTGCATCCCCTGATTGCGCAGGTTCTGCAGGAACTGGCCAAAGCCCGTCAGATCGACCAGCCGTGGCACCTCGGTCAACCGGCGCAGGCCGCGCGGGCTGATCTCGTCAACGATGGTCTGCAACGGTTCCATCGGGTTCTCGACAAACTCGGCCAGCGTCCAGATCCGCACCCGCGCCTTGGTATGGGGCGAGTGGAGGATGTCCAGATACCCGGCTTCGATCTTTTGCAACCGCGCGGCCTCTTGGCGGATGTCGCCGAAGTTCAGGTTGGCGCGAAACAGCGGCACCGCCCAGGCGCCCGACACAACAGAGATCTGTGCATTCGCGTCGGTCGCGGTGAACCAGCCGATATCCTGCCGGTCGCCGGGCCCGAACTGAAAGCACTGCCGCTCGCCCCGCGTGTTCCAGATCAGGCTGGTCAGGAACGATTTGGGATTGTAGTCGCGCAGCTTGGCACTGTCCGACAGCGCCCCGTTGTAGATCGTTTCACCCCCGGCAAACTCGACGCGTTCCGGTGCGAACAGATGGCCATGCACCCGCGTGCCCGTCATCTTGCCCAGCCAGGTTTCGAAATCCTCGAACACGTCCGAGAACCCCTGAAAGATCGAATAGGGCGCGCAGGTCTTGCCGTGTTCCCAGCTCTCGTTCGGAAACCGGCTTTGCATGTACAGCCCCGGCCGCCCCTTCAGGCGTCGCTCGACCGCCTTGGAAAACAGTCGGTCAATCTTGCCCGGGTTCGGCTCGGCCATGGTCGGCACACCGCTGCCCGGTGTCAGAAACGCTGCATAGAGCTTGTCGGCATGGGGCCAGATCTTGCGCGCCACGAAACAGTCCGACCGGCGCAGAAGTTGCAGATGGTCGTCATAGAACATGTGCGGCTTGCCCTGAAAGTCGAACTTCGACAGGGTCAGCGACCGGCTTTCGATCTCGGTCGCATAGCGCCGCACAAGGGTCTGGAAATAGCTTTCGTCCGGGATCCACACCTTGCGGAAATAGGCATCGTGCGCGGCCCGATCCGGATCGTCCAGTATCGCCGACAGCGTGCGGCGGGTCAGGCACCACCACTGGCTGCCAAGATGCGGCACGATATCGGCCGGGATGCGCCGCCGGATGCGTAGCCGGCGCTGCAAGTGCACATAGCCGTCGAACAGCCGCCGGTTCGTGCGCCAGGAAAACGGAAACCGCAGCGTGAAGCGCTCGATATCCAGCCCGCCGATGGTCCAGCCCACATCCCGCGTCGTCACCGATTCAATGAAATCCGTGCGGGGCCGCGCTTCCAGGTACTGCACCAGTTCCTCGACCGGCCGCAGCGGCAGACACGAACCTGAGGCCAGATAGACATGCTGCACCCCGGGAAAGTCGCGCAGCATCTTCTCGGCCGCCGTCTGCGTCGCCGCCACCAGGCCCCAGGTGCCCCAGCGGCAGGAATGACGCGCACAAAACCGGATATCGGGCACATCCTTCAGGGCTGCCGCCATCTCTGTCGCCGCCGCCCGGCCCGCCCTGCGATCCACATGGATGACAACCGGGCAGCCACGCTCGGCCCAGTGGCGCGCCACCTGCGCAGCGCGATCCAGCGCCGTATGGCACAGCATGATGAAGCCGACAGCCATCAGGCCCAGTTTCCCTTTGACATCAGCCCGAGGATCTCAAGCTGGCGCCAGTTGATGTACTTCTCCGACCATTTGCACCACAGGTCCGGATGTTCGTCGAGGGCCGCCTTGTAGGCGCGGTATTCATAGCTTTCGGAATAGTGCTGTTCCCGCTTCAGTTCCTCGTTCGCTTTCGCGGCGAACGTGTCGAGGAATTTCGCGTGCAACAGGCAGCCTGATGCCTTTTCGCCGCCCCAGGTGTCGTAGACCTGATTCAACCCGCGCGGCAAAAGCATGTGCGTGGAACTGGCATAGGCATACTTCCGGTCCCACTTCACCAGCGGGATCTTGTTCAGCGCGGGCGCGCGCTCGGGGGCGTCGGCAAAGAACGTCCGCGCACGCGGGCCACCCTGGATCCAGAGGTTGCCATAGCGGTGATTGGCCGAGATCGTGTAGTTGCCCGCGTCGAACCAGCTTGCAATCTCGAACGGATCCTGACCGTCCTGATAGGGCTGCGCATCCAGCGGGCCCTTGGGATACATGTCCAGCAGCATTGCCGAAAAGGATCGCAGCGCCGAAGCCTCCAGCCAGTCGGTCAGCGCGCGCAAAGGCCGCGTATCGCTGAACGGATAGACCAGGAATTCATCCACATCGACCGTCAGCGACCAATGGCCATGGCAATGGCGGCGTTGCAGCCAGGTCAGCCAGTCCACCCCGAAATGCGATCGTTTGTAGCTGGCCTGCGTGACCCACAACGACACGTCGGGTTGCGCCTGCAGATAGGCGCGCGATCCGTCGTCCGACCCGTTGTCGACGAACAGGAAGTGGTCGATGCCCAGGTCGCGGTAATAGCGCAGGAAGAACGGCAGGCGGACCCGCTCGTTGCGCAGGGTCGAGACAAGCAGGATGGCGTCGGGCCGGATCGCGCGCGTGCGGTCGGCCACAACCGTCAGATCGCGCGATCGCAGCCAGGCCCGCAAATGACAGCGTTTGCGGCGCAGGCGCATCCTGTAGGAATTAAAGAGGCCCACTGTCGCCACCCGCCCCGGCTTGAAGGATCCGTGCCACCCCGGCACAGGCGCGACCGACCTCGCCCTGCCCTGACCACCTGATCCCGATCATCCCGGCAAATCCTTCCGGCCCTGCAAACCGCATCGGCCCGGCAGCATGAGTATAACGATAATAATAAGCGAACTTGAAGTAAACACGCGCGAAATCTCATCGGGCAGAGGGGTCATGTCCAGCCCCCGCGCGACATCAGCCCCATCGCTTCCAGTTGCCGCCAGCCGGTATAGTGGCTTGAGGTTTCGCACCACAGATCCGGGCCCGCCGTCACCTGATCATAGTACTCCTCGTAAAGCTCGCTGCGTCCAAAATGCTCGTGCCGCACCTTTTCCTCGGCGGCGCGTTCCACGACCTGCGGCAGGAACTTGCTGTGCAGCAGGATGCCTGACGCGGCCTCGCCGCCACTTGCGTCAAAGACCGCATTCAGGCGGCGCGGCAACAGGGTATGGGTCGAGTTGACATAGGCGAAACGCCGGTTCCACCTGACCAGCGGCGTCTTGTTCAACGTGGGGGCCCGCGTCGGATCGTCGGCGAAAAAGCAGCGCATCCGCACACCGCCCTGAATCCAGAGGTTCCCCAACGGGTCCTGACGCCGGATCGCGTAGTTACCCCGGTCGAACCAGCCCAGAACTTCGGTGGGGTCGCTGCCCGGCCGATAGCTGTGATCCGAGATCCGTCCCTTCGGATAAAGGTCCAGCATCATCGCCGCAAAGGCCACAACGCCCGATCTGTCCAGCCAGTCCGTCAGAGCCCGCAGATCGCGGCTGTCCCAATGCGGAAAGATGAACAACTCGTCGGCATCGACCGTCAGGCACCAGTGCCCATGCGCGTGCCGGGCCTGCAACCAGGTCAGCCAATCCACCCCGAATCGCGCCTGCTTGTAACTGTGCCGACTTTCCCAAAGGGATACATCGGACTGGTCGGCCAGAAATTCGCGCGTGCCGTCCGTACTGGCATTGTCCACGACCAGAAAGTGATCGACCCCCAGCTTTCGATGATGCTCCAGAAAATAGGGCAGGCGCAGGATCTCGTTGCGCATGGTCGAGGCGGCCAGGATGGCACCCGGCTTGATACACCCCGTCCGGTCCTGAACCGCCACCAGTTGCCGCCGGCTGCGGATCGCCCGGATCAGCAGCCGGCGTCGTTTCCAGCGCAGGCGATAGGCGCCCCACGCGGCATCAAGTGACGGCATCATCGGGTGCCGTCCCCGCGCCATGTGTCACAGCGGGCCGCTGTGGGCCCACCGGCTATTGCGCAGCTTTCTGCTGGGCGATCATCTGGTGCAGGAACTCCGAGAATTCCGCAGCCAGTTCTTCCCGCGCCAGCCCGAAGGCAACCGTCGCCTGCAGGAACCCGGCCTTCGATCCGCAGTCATAGCGCTGGCCCCGGAAGCGATAGCCGTACACATTGTTGCCGGCGGTGATTTCTTCTGCGATCGCATCGGTCAGCTGGATCTCGCCGCCCGCGCCCTGCTTCATCCGGCTCAGGTTTTCCAGCACGCTGGGGGCCAGGATATAGCGCCCGATCACCGCAAGGTTCGACGGCGCATCTTCCGCCTTCGGCTTTTCGACCATCCCCTTGACCGACACGAGCGATCCCATGTCCTCGCCGATATCCAGCACGCCATAAGACGATGTCTTTTCCGGCGGCACTTCCATCGCCGCAACCATGTTGCCGCCGATGTCAGCATAGGCCTCGACCATCTGCTGCAGGCAGGGCTTTTCCGCCGCGATCACATCGTCGGGCAGCATCACCGCAAACGGTTCATCCCCGATCAGCCGCTTTGCGCACCAGACGGCATGGCCCAGGCCAAGCGCCTTGTGCTGCCGCACATAGGCGATCGCGCCGCTTTCCATGTTGGTCTGCTTCAGCAGGTCCAGCAGGTGCGTCTTCCCGGCCCGGCGCAGTGCGCTTTCCAGTTCCGGCGCATGGTCGAAATAGTCCTCCAGCGCGCCCTTGCCGCGCGAGGTCACGAAGATGAACTCCCGGATCCCCGCCGCGCGCGCCTCGTCGATGGCGTACTGGATCAGCGGACGATCGACGAGCGACATGATCTCTTTGGGGATCGACTTCGTCGCCGGCAAGAAACGTGTTCCAAGCCCCGCCACCGGGAAAACGGCTTTTGTGACCCTATGCTTTTTCATCTGGTGCTCTTTCTACGATCTCGGCACGCGTCGTAATTTCCGCTTGTCATACGCCTGCTCGTTTCCACCTCACATACAATTCTGACAGGATTTCGGCAGAACGACAAAATCACGCACACAATTTCGCGGCATTTCCCACCAATCGGCGGAACGACGCCCAAGCCAGCCATCAGCGCAGCGCGCTGCAGAAAGGTGGCGTAGGGGGGAACGGACTGATTTCAGGCAAGTTGCAACCTTTGCACGAATCAAGGCGGGCCATCCTTCACGGCGCCCTGCATCTCGGCCAGCATAGCCTCGATCTTCTCGACATCCTCGGGGTTGTTCAACTCCCAAAACAGCCGGCCCCTTGCCTGCACCTCGACGCACAGTACCGCCCGCCCGTTCTCCAGGAATCGCAACTGTTCCAGCCCCTCAAGCTGCTCCAGCGGCCCCGGCGTCCAGCCCGGATAGGCCGTCAGTGCTGTAGGGCGAAAGGCATAGACACCGACGTGGTGAAACACCGGCGTCGGCTCATCCTCCGCATAGGTCTGCGGGGTGAAGGGCACCACCTCTTTCGAGAAATACAGCGCCCGGCCGCCCACCCCGAAGACGGCCGTCGTGCCGCCCACCCGCCCAGCCCTGCGATCGGCCAGAAATCCGTTCAGCGTGCGCCCGTCCGCGCGCAACACCGGTGTTGCCACCTCGGCGTCAGGGGCGGCGCGCAGGCCGGCGATCAGATCCTCGACAAACCACGGTGGCGTCAGCGGCGCATCGCCTTGCAGGTTGACCACGATGTCATGGCCGGGCAGGCGCGACAGCACCTCGGCGCAGCGTTCGGTGCCGTTGCGGCAATCCGGCGAGGTCATCACCACCTCGGCGCCAAAACCTTCCGCGGCGTCCCGGATCCGCGCGTCATCCGTCGCCACAACGATTCGGTCGATCCCACGCACCGCGCAGGCCGCCTCCCAGCTGCGCCGGATCAGGCTTTTCGCAACCCCATCCGGCCCGCGCAATTCGACCAGAGGCTTGCCGGGGTAGCGCGTCGAGGCATAGCGCGCGGGAATGACAATCAGCACCGGCATCGCGTCAGCTTTTCAGCTCCACACCCGGCGCGTAAGCGATGAAGAACGGGTTGTCCCATCCGGGTTTGCCATAGCCCAGGGTCGTGTGGTCATCGAACCGCACCACGCACCCACCGGCCCCACGCAGCACCGCGTCACCCGCTGCCGTATCCCATTCCATCGTGCGCCCCAGCCGCGGATAGAGATCGGCCTCACCAGTGGCGAGCAGACAGAACTTCAGGCTTGAACCGGCGCTGGTCATGTCGCGCACCCGGTATTTCCCGATATAGTCGTCCGTTGCCTGATCGCGATGCGATTTTGACGCAACAACCATCAGCGCGCCATTGTCGGGGCGCGAGACATGGATCGGTCGCAGCGCGCCCACCTTGTCGCGGTCGTGTGGCCCGGTTTCTTCAACGGCAGTGCCATCGGCCAGCGTATAGAACAACCGGCCCTTTGCCGGCGCATAGACCACGCCGCGCAGGGGCACGCCATTTTCGACATAGGCAATGTTGACGGTAAAATCGCCGCGCCGCTGCACGAATTCCTTGGTGCCGTCCAGCGGATCGACGATCAGGAAGGTCTGCGCGCTTTGCCGATGCGATGCGGCCTGTTCTTCCGTGATCAGCGGAACCGTCGGAAATGCATCTGTCAGTCCTGCGGAGATCAGCGCATCGGCCGCCTCGTCTGCTTCGGTCACGGGGCTCTGATCCGACTTGGCCTTCACCTCGAAACTGGCTGAGGTATAGACCTCCATGATGCGTTCGCCTGCGTCCAGGGCCAGCCGCCGCATCACCTCGGTCAGTCGTTCCAGGTCCATCAGGTCACTCCTGTTGCGGGTCGCGACCCGCGCTGTTGAAAATTTCTGCCGGTCCCTTATGCTGGCTCGTCAAGGAAACGACAAGATTTCCCCGCACAAGATCCGGGGGCAGTCCCGCCTGTCAGGCGTCCGCAGGAAAGCAGGCAGTCATGTTCCGGCCCAATGTGCGCAAGACATCCACCCGCTCGGCGCTGACGCTGCTCGAGGTGATCTTTCACGCCAGCGTCCGTGCTATCCGCAAATCCCATCGCAACGCCGCCTTCGGCCTTGTGATGAACATGTTACAGACGGCGATCTTCGTCGGCGTCTTCTTCCTGACCTTCTACATCCTCGGGATCCGGACTGCCGCCCTGCGCGGCGATTTCATGCTCTACATCATGTCCGGCGTGTTCATGTTCATGACCCATACCAAGGCGCTGGGCGCTGTGGCAGGGGCCGAATCCTCGACCTCTCCGATGATGAAGCACGCCCCGATGAACACCATCGTGTCGATCAGCGCCGCCGCGCTTTCGACGCTTTACATCCAGGTGCTGTCGGCGGGGATGCTGCTGTTTCTCTATCACGCCCTGTGGATGCCGATCAGCATCGAGCATCCGATCGGCGCCCTTGCGATGCTGCTGCTGTCCTGGATCAGCGGCTGCGCCATCGGCATGATCTTCATGGCACTGCGGCCATGGAACGGCAGTCTTGTCAGCCTGTCCAGCACGGTCTATCAGCGCCTGAACATGATCTTTTCGGGCAAGATGTTTCTGGCCAACACGATGCCCGGCTATCTGCTGCCCTGGTTCGACTGGAACCCGCTTTTTCATACCATCGACCAGACGCGGGGCTTCGTTTTCCTCAACTACACGCCGCACTACAGCTCGGTCGGCTATGCGGTGAAGGTGACGCTTGCCTGCATCCTGATCGGCCTGATGGGCGAGTTCTACACGCGCCGCCATGCGTCGATCAGTTGGGGCGCCAAGGACTGACCCCGCTTCAATCCGCCACCACGCGCAGCGTCAGGTTGATCCGCCCGCCCTTCGGCAACAGCGAAGAACTGCCGTGCCGCACCCGGTCGATCCCATGCCAGGCCAACCGCGCCGCGTCGCCCAGCACCACCACATCGCCCGAGGTCAGCCAGACACTCTGCGTCGGCGCCTTTCGCGCAACGCCGCCCATCCGGAACAGCGCCGCGTCGCCCAAAGAGATCGACACCACCGGAAAGCTGAAATCCCCCTCGTCCCGGTCCTGGTGCAACCCCATCCGCGCGCCCTCGCCGTAGAAATTGACAAGGCAGCAGTCCGGCACGCGCGCCAGCCCCGTCACCCGGTGCCACAGGCCCAGCACCCGCTGCGGGATCGCGGGCCAGGGCCTGCCTGACGGATGCAGCGGCGCATAGCGGTATCCCGCGCGAT
>JBGSQL010000346.1:0-4197 GCA_041738105.1 Rhodobacter sp.
GCGATCTCGACCGCGCGCCCCCGGCGATGCGCGACTTCGGCGAGGCGGCGACCCTCGGCGAGGCCCGATCGAACTTCTCGAAGCCGGATTACCTGGCCGCTGTCGAAAAGGCGAAGGACTACATCCGCGCGGGCGACATCTTCCAGGTCGTCCCCAGTCAACGCTGGGCGCAGAGCTTCACCCTGCCCCCCTTCGCGCTTTATCGTTCGCTCAGAAGGACCAACCCGTCGCCCTTCATGTTCTTCTTCAACTTCGGCGGCTTCCAGGTGATCGGCGCCAGCCCCGAAATCCTGGTCCGGCTGCGCGATGGCGAAGTGACCGTCCGCCCGATCGCCGGCACCCGCAAGCGCGGTGCGACCCCGGAAGAGGATCGGGCGCTGGAGGCCGACCTGCTGGCAGACCAGAAGGAACGCGCCGAACACCTGATGCTGCTCGACCTTGGCCGCAACGACGTGGGCCGGGTCGCCAAGATCGGCACCGTGCGCCCGACCGAACAGTTCATCATCGAGCGCTACAGCCACGTCATGCACATCGTCTCGAACGTCGTGGGCCAGATCGCCGAAGGCCAGGATGCGCTTTCGGCCCTGCTCGCGGGCCTGCCGGCCGGCACCGTCTCGGGCGCGCCCAAGGTCCGCGCGATGGAGATCATTGACGAGCTGGAGCCGGAAAAGCGCGGCGTCTACGGCGGCGGCGTCGGCTATTTCGCCGCCAATGGCGAGATGGACATGTGCATCGCGCTGCGCACCGCCGTCCTCAAGGATGAGGTTCTCTATATCCAGGCCGGGGGCGGCGTGGTCTATGACAGCGACCCCGAGGCGGAGTACGACGAAACCGTCAACAAATCCCGCGCCATCCGCCGCGCCGCCGAAGACGCCGGCCTCTTCGCCCGGCGCGGCAACAGCTGATCGCAAGGACGGCCGGTGCGGTCCCTATCCCCGCGCGCCATGACCCCGGCGCGACCGGTCAGGACCGCCTCTCCGGCAACCCCGCCGCACGCAATTCGCTGACAAAATGCCCCAGGATCGGAGCATTCGGGATGATCTGATACCCAGGCGAGGCTGCCATCAGGCGTTTGCCCATCTGCACGGCCTCCTCCATCCGCGCAAGGCGGACCATCGCGGCGATCGAGATCAGGAACGATGGTGTATGGGTCGGATAGATCTGCAACGCACGCGCGGCAAAACCGATCGCGCCCTCAAGATCACCCATCATCAATCTGGCGCCAGCCTGACCGGCAAGAGGCATCACGCGCAGCGGATCAAAGGGCGACAGGCGCAGCGCCGCATCTGACATCTCGACAGACTTGTCATAGTTGCCCGCCCAGGTGTTTATGACCGATCCGTGCCCATAGGCATGGGCAGAGCTTGGATTGCTCGCAAGGGCGCGATCTATCATCGCCAAGGCGACAGCATGGTCCCGCGTTGCCAGGGAAAGGCCGATCGCAGCATGCGCCAGCGTGCTGGCGTCATCGGTGTCCAGATCCTGCACAGCGCGCACGTGACGCAGCATCGCCTCGCGATGCGGGTCTGGCAGGCTTCCCTCCCAAAGCGATCTTGCGAAATGGCACCATGCGGCCACGCCATGCGCCTCTGCGTAGGACGGGGCGATGGCCAGGGCGCGCTCGGCAAAGGCCAGCGCCTCTGCCCGGCGGTCGGGGCGGATATCGTACATGTGCTGCAAGGCGCGCAGATACAGCTCATAGGCATCAAGATCGTCCGGGCGTTTTCGCGCGATCCGGTTGATCTCGGCCTTCTTCAGCGTCGGCTCAAGGGCGGCAACGACTTTGCGCGTGATATCGTCCTGAAGCTCGAACACATCGGTCATCGTGCGATCGTGGCGCTCGGCCCAAAGATGAACGCCGCTTTCGGCCTCGATCAACTGACAGCTTATCCGAACATGCGGGCCAGATCGCCGGACCGAGCCCTCAAGCACATACCTGACACCCAGTTCCCGCCCCGCGACCCGCGCGCTCGCCTCGCCCCCGCCGTAACGCAACGTCGAGTTTCGCGCGATGACAAAGATCCATCGGCATCCGGCAAGGTTCGTGATGATGTCCTCGGTAATCCCGTCGGCAAAATACCTTTGGTCAGGGTCTGCGCTGGCGTTGGCAAAAGGCAGCACCGCGATAGAGGGCCGGTCAGGCAGGCGGGGATGATCGCTGACGGGAAGGCCGCTCGACGCTCCGCCTCCCTGCGCCGGCTTGACCCTGTAGGCCCGGATGGGTCTTGCTATGTTCTTGACCGACTGTGGACCCAGGTCTTCGAATTCAAGGCCCAACTTGCCCTCGACAGTGTCAAAGGCCGTGCCCGAAATACAGATCCCCCCAGGGTCGGCAAGGCTCTCCAATCGGGCGGCAATGTTCACGCCATCGCCAAAGATATCCCCCGACACGTCGATGATATCTCCCAGATTGATCCCGATCCGCAGGGTCAACCGGTTTGCCGGGGCAAAGACTTGCTCCTGATCGGCCGCTGCCGCCTGTATGTCGACAGCGCAACTGACAGCATGTACCGCGCTCTGGAAATCGGCCAGCAGGCCGTCTCCCATCAGTTTCACGATCCGCCCACCCCGCGCGACGATCAGAGGTTCAAGCACGTCCCTGATCTGAGTTTGAACCCGCAGCAGCGTGCCACTTTCGTCCTGTGCCATCAAACGCGAGTAGCCGACGACATCGGCCGCCAGAATTGCCGCGAGCCTGCGCTCCAAGTTTCTCCCTCCGAGACAGGGACGTCATGTCCACGCCTCCGATCCTACCTGCTTTCCTGGTCAGAGCCTAATGCATCGCGCCTGCCACGGTGTCAGGCACCGTCAGCGACACGCGGACACACTACACCCAGCGCGCCCGGCCGGGTGGCTGACGGCGCCCACCCGTGGACAGCCGCACGAAGCATCACGCGCTCCCCGGCGCTCACGCCGGGCTGGGGCCTGCACCCTCTCGCGGCCTGCACGACGTGCTGCCGCCCGCTCAATCGGCGCAAGTTTTGCGTGTCATCGGTTAATTTTTAACTAACAAAAAATGACAAATTCTGACATTTCAGATACTTGGTCAGCGTTACACCTGTGCGACATCGCCCCTTGACCGCAGGCCCGGCCTAGAAGAACCAGGGGTTCGACCAGGCCTTCTTGCCCGCCTTGTCGATCACCGTGACCCGGACCCAGGGCGAGTCCTTGAACCGCCCCAGCGGCACGCTCGCCGTCGTCATCGAGTTGCCGTGGATCGCTTTCGCCGCCGTCCCCCGCCCCTGCACGATCACCGTGCGAACCGCCGAGCACTCCACCTCGACCGCATCGCCCGTGATCCTCACGTCGCGCAACTCCGGCCCCTGGCTCGAATAGAACGTGCCGGCCTTCAGGCTGTCCAGCAGCGCGTCGGGTTCGTTCGCCTCGGCCTTCACCATCACCCAGCCGCCGAAATGGTCCGGCTCGCTGAAATGCGCGTCATCCGTCGCAACCAGGTTCAGCCGCCGCCCCTCGCTCAGCAGCAGATCCGCGATCCCGAACCCGTCTGCCCGGTCGCACCCCTCGGCGCAGCCATGGTTGTAGATCTCCACCGCATGCGCCGCCTCGATCGTCCGCGCATCCGCCAGCGTCAGCCCCGACCATTGGGGGTGCGCCACCGCCACGAAGGCCCCCGCCGCCACCGCCCGCGCCGCCAGTTCGGCCGCCGTTTCCTGCCCCGCCACAGGCAGGAAATCAGGCGAGTTCGACGGCGCGAAGTCGCCCGGCAACCCCACCGCCAGCAGATGCCACAACTCGCCGTTCGCCATCGCCCCCGAATGCAGTTCCGCCCCCAGGATCGTGGTAAAACTGTTGGTCCGGAACGGCTGCGTATCCACGATCGGATAGCCGTAGCAGCCGACGAAGTGATCGGTCAGCGCCAGAAAGTCATAACCTTCGTCGCGATAGCGCCGACACACTTCCTCGGGCGCAAGCACGCCATCTGATCGCGTCGAATGGGTATGAAGATTACCCCGCCAGAACCGGCCGGGGGCGACAAAAGCAGACAGGCTCGACATCGTGATCTCCTTGATTATACCTTTTGCACCGCGGGCGGAAACCGTCAGGCCACCCGCTCGCCTCCAACCCAGGTTCCGCGCACCCGTGCCGCATCGCCCACCCGTGCGACGCGGATCACATCTGCACGCGCGCCCACCGCAAGGCGCCCGCGATCCGTCAGCCACGCAGCCGCCGCCGGGG
>JBGSQL010000355.1:0-4065 GCA_041738105.1 Rhodobacter sp.
GGAGGCGGCGATGGCGCTGCGCCAGCGCCGGCTGACCGACAGGCTGGAGGCGCTGGACCGGATGCGCCAGACGCTTGGCCATGTCGAGACCTTGCAGCGCGGATTTGCGATCGTGCGCGGAGACGGGCATCTGGTGACAACACGGGTCGCAGCCGAGGCCGCGCAGGCGCTGGAGATCGAGTTTCGCGATGGCAGGTTGGCTCTGGGCGCCCGGCCGGTGAAGAAGACCGCGGGCGGCAAAGTGGAACAGGGGCAAGGCTCGCTGTTCTAGGCGGCCCGCCAGCGCGGAGCGGGGCCGGGGGTTTCACACCCCCGGACCCCCGTGGGATATTTGGGAACAGAAGAACCCCGAAGCGGGGTTGCACCGGAGGGTCAGTCAGACACCAACATCGGGACCGGCACAGATCAGCGGCTGCTGGCTTTCCTGAACGGCAGCAAGTTCTGCGCCTTCGGGATCGCCGGAGAAACGGGCGCGCAGGCCACCGGGGCTGTTCAGAAAACGCCAGCATTGTGGGGTGCTGTCCTGCTCGTAGACGAAACAGATCTGCCCCGCCTCTTCGTACCAGACGCCGTTGCGGCACTCTTCCCCCTTGAATGCCCAGACAACGCGGCGACCCGGCAGATACTGTTCGGCGCCGTAGACCTCGCCGCCTAGCGCGTAGGTCAGGGTCTTGCCGGTGGCGTAGGCGTCGAATTCGGCGGCGCTCATCGGGGCATCGGCTGCCTCGGCCGACGCGGCGGCGAGCAAGAGCGGAAACAGCAGGCGACGCATGGGCAACTCCGGATCAGGCCGAAAAGAGGGTGCCAGATCGATCGCAATCGCGCCAGTGCCGCATGATCGCGGTTGCGTGAGGCTGCAATCTCGATGCGGGAGACGGGTCTCGGGGGTCTTTCCCTTCGGCGTGGAAGCGACTAGGTGGACACAACACGATGTGATGACCGAGCATGGGTGGGCGATGTCGTTCTTCAAAAAGCTTCGCGACCGGATGTTCCGATCCTCGGATCGGATCGCGCAGGGGGTCGACAGCCTTGTGACCGACGCAGAGATCGAGGCGCCGCAATCTGCCTCGGTGCCCGCGCCCGCAGTCGAGCGACCCGGCCTGATCGGTCGCTTGATGGGGCAGGGCGAGGCGCCGCGCCGCGTGCTGGACGATGCCATGCTGGAAAGCCTGGAAGAGGTGCTGATCCAGGCTGACATGGGGGTGGACACGGCGCTGCGTGTGACCGCAAACCTTGCGGAAGGCCGGATGGGGCGGCGTGTCTCGGGCGAAGAGATCAAGCTGGCGCTTGCGGCCGAGATCGCCCGGATCCTGGAACCGGTGGCGCGCCCGATGCCGCTTTATCCCAAGACGCCGCAGGTGGTGTTGGTGGTCGGCGTGAACGGGTCGGGCAAGACCACGACCATCGGCAAGCTTGCCAGTCAGTTCAAGGCGGCCGGCAAGTCCGTGGTCATCGCGGCGGGCGATACCTTTCGCGCCGCGGCGGTCGAGCAGTTGCAGATCTGGGGAGATCGGGCGGGTGTGCCTGTGATGACCGCCCCCGAAGGCTCTGATCCCGCAAGCCTGGCCTATGATGCGATGACGCGGGCCGAGGCGGAGGGCGCCGATCTGCTGATGATCGACACGGCGGGGCGCTTGCAGAACCGTGCCGACCTGATGGAGGAACTGGCAAAGATCGTGCGCGTGATCCGCAAGAAGGATCCTTCGGCGCCGCACAATACGCTGCTGGTTCTGGATGCGACGACGGGGCAGAACGCGCTGACCCAGGTCGAGATCTTCCGCAAGATTGCGGATGTCTCGGGCCTGGTCATGACCAAGCTTGATGGCACGGCAAAGGGCGGCGTTCTGGTGGCGCTGGCCGATCGGTTCGGCCTGCCGATCCACGCGATCGGGGTGGGGGAGCAGATCGACGATCTGGCGCCCTTCGATCCGGACGAATTCGCGCGGGCGCTGGTGGGGCTCGATGCCTGACATCGCCCGGATTTCTTCTGTTCACAAATATCCCGGGGGTGCGGGGGCAGCGCCCCCGCGCGACGGGGGAGGCCTGCGATGAGCGAACCGCGCAAGATCAACCCGTTCCTGAAACTGGCGTTGGAACTGGGGCCGATCGTGGTGTTCTTCCTGGGCTTCTCGCGGATGAAGGACCAGAGCTTTGCCCTGGCGGGGCGCGAGTATGACGGGTTCATCGTCATGACCGCGCTGTTCATTCCGCTGATGCTGGTGACGACGGGTCTTTTGTGGTGGCTGACAGGAAAGCTGTCGCGGATGCAGGTGGCGACGCTGGTGCTGGTGATCATCTTTGGCGGGCTGTCGGTCTGGCTGAATGATGAGCGGTTCTTCAAGATGAAGCCGACGATGATCTACCTGCTGTTCGCCGGGGTGCTGGGGGTTGGGCTGCTGCGGGGGCAGAGTTATCTGCGGCTGGTGATGGAAGATGCGCTGCCGATGCAGCCCGAGGGATGGATGATCCTGACGCGCCGTGTGACCGCGTTCTTCGCGGGCCTTGCGGTGGCGAACGAGGCGGTGTGGCGGCTGATGAGCACCGAGGCCTGGGTCAACTTCAAGACCTTTGTGCTGACCGCGGCGGTGTTCCTGTTCTTCATGACGCAGGGCAGGCTGTTCGAGAAATACGGTCTTTCGGACAAGGATAAGGCTTGAGCGTCGCACAGGTGTAACGCTGACCATCCCCTTGTTATAACTGTATTTCCCGTTTTTTGTTTACCGCATCTTAAGGCTTTCGGGCCTGTCGCGCCTCGCTCAGCGCTTGAACAGGATCTCTTGCGCCTTGCGGTCGTTGGCGGCGTTGTTGCGCAGTTCGGCGGCCACAGCCTTGCCGCGCTGCACTGCGGGGCGGGCGGCCATCGCGTCGAGCCAGCGGGCGAAGTGGGGCTTGTCGTCGATCGTCTGGTCCTGGCCTTTCCAGTTCTGCGCCCAGGGCCAGATCGCAAAATCAGCGATCGACAGGAAATCGCCCGCGACCCAGGCGTTTGACGCCAACTGGCGGTCGAGCACGCCGTAGAGACGACCGGTTTCGCGCCGGTAGCGGTCTTTCGCATAGGGCAGGTCGTTTGGCGGATCCATCGCCGGGGCATAGCTGAGGAAGTGATGCGCCTGGCCGGCCATCGGCCCGACCCCGCCCATCTGCCACATCAGCCATTGTTCGACGGCCACGCGGTCACGCTCGGTCTGGCCCTGGAACTGGCCGGTCTTGCGGGCAAGGTATTGCAGGATCGCGCCGCTTTCAAAGATCGAGATCGGCGCGCCATCGGGACCGTCGGGATCAATGATCGCGGGCATCCGGTTGTTCGGGGCGATGCGAAGGAAATCGGGCTTGAACTGGTCGCCGGCGCCGATGTTCACGAGATGGAGGGTGTAGGGCAGGCCCATCTCTTCCAGAGCGATGGTGATCTTCCAGCCGTTCGGCGTGGGCCAATAGTAAAGGTCGATGGGGGCGGTCATGGCGGCTCCTGCAGAATGGGGGGCCATCATGCCGGATTGCCGGGCATTGGCAAGCGCGGCAACGGGGGCATCGGGGGCAGAAGGCGCGACCAGCGCGCCTCTTGGCCCTCGGGCAGGTGAGCCCGCAACAGGCCGGGACTGATCTGGCGGGTGGCAAGCGCGCGATAGAGGGCGAAGACACCGGGGCGCATGTAGGCCGACCAATGGCAGACGCGGGTGCGGCGTGGCGCCAGCCGGAACCCCAGGCCGGCCAGTGCCGCAACCGTTTCCGGGCGGTCGATCTGCAGGTCAAGCCAGTTGGGGTGAGGCTTGGACAAACCATTCCCCAGCGTGGCGTCTAACCCGCTGCCGACCAGCATTTCCATGCAGAAATCGAACATGTCGTTCTCGCGGCTGGTCACGTTGACCACGTCCACCCGGCGACCGGCCGGCGAGGCCATCGCAGCTTCGGCGGTGCCGCGAAACTCGGCCGCGGCCATCAGGATCAGGCGCCCGAAGGCACCAGGTACGACCAGCGGCAGGGCTGCCAGCGCGACGCGCGCGCCCAGCGAATGGGCGATCACGTCGATCTGTCGGGTCGGGTCGATCCGGCGCACGAGGAGATCGG
>JBGSQL010000372.1:0-4728 GCA_041738105.1 Rhodobacter sp.
ACCAGCAGCGCGATCACCTCGAACGCGTTGCAGCGCAGCAGCAAGGGCGCCGCCTGAACCTCTGCCACCAGCCCCTGCGCCTCCAGCCGGGCGCGCAGCCCGTCCATCAGATCCGAGGCGCGGGTCATCGCCATCGGCCAGCTGTCGGCCCGCCCCTCTTCATACCGGTCTCCCAACTGGGTGACGGCCTGCGTCAGGCTTGCGATTTCTTCGCGCAACGCGCTGTCGAACCGGCTCGGGGCGTCGCCCGTTTCGGCCCGCACGCCGATCAGGGTCTGCAGGTTCGCGGCCGGTCGCCGGATCCGGTCGAACACCTCGGACAGCAGACTTTCGCGCCGAGTGTGGGCAACAAGATCGGCCGTCACGTCGCGCAGCGTCAGCACATAGCCGCTGCGCTGCCCCCCGGTTTCCACCAGCCGCATCCGGGCGGCCAGCACACGCCCCCCGCCCACCGTCGCGCACAGCAGATCCGACGCGGCATCGGCATCGTCGGTTTCCAGCAACCGCTCGTAGGCATGGCGCACCGGTCCTTCGCGCAAATAGTCGAACAACCCCCGGTCCAGCCCCCCGGCCCCCAGCAGATCCACCGCCAGCCCGTTGTAAAAGACCAGCTGATGCTCGGACGAGCACAGCAGAACCCCCACCGGCACGTCCGACAACAGCGCCTCCAGCCGCGATTTCTCGGTGGACAGCCGGGCGGTTTCGCGTGCCACTGCCTCGGCCAGCGCATTGCGCGTCTCGGCAAGGCTTGTCGCCGTGGCCGCAGCCGCGGGCGCAAGATCCCCCAGATACTTCGCCACGCTGGTGTCGATCCCCGAGGTGACATCCGCGTGGGTCCGGGCGCGCAAAGACCCCGCCAGCGTCTCGATCGGCTTGGCAACGTTCAGGTCGAACAGGTACCAGGTCACCACAAGCAGCCCCAGGATCGCAAAACCCGCAATGACGGCGCCCTGCTGGATCGCGGCCAGCGCCTCGGGCGTGCCAAGGCGCCGATAGCCCACGACCAGCCCGCCAACTAGCGCGCCCAGACTTCCCGCAGCCAGCGCCACGAAAATCAGGAAGACACGCAGCCGCAGGCTGAGCTTGCGCAGCATCTGCTACGCCTCCGTTCCCAGCAGGCGCCGCACCTGTTCGCGCAGGTCTTCCAGCTCGAAGGGCTTCGAGATGAACCCATCCGCGCCCAGCGCCATGCCCTTGCGCCGCTCGATGGCCGAGCCGCGGGCGGTCATCATCAGGATCTTCACATCCGACAGCTTCGGGTCCAACCGCATTTCCTGGCAGATCTCGTATCCCGAAACCTCCGGCAGCATCACGTCCAGCAAGACCAGATCCGGATGCGTCTGGCGAATATGCGCCAGCGCCGCCCCCCCGTTCGCCACGCGGTCATACGCATACCCCTCGCGGGTAATCAGATAATCCAGCGCGATCGCGATGTTGTCCTCGTCCTCGACAACAAGGATGCGGTGTTTCTTGTCCCTGTCGGCCATGACTTAATCCTCCTGGCAGGCCGCCTTCTGAAATCCGTCGTCCGTCCCCGGCACCACCCAATCCGCGCCAGTCAGCACCCCGTCAGGCGAAATCTCGATACCCTCGGTCAATCCGATCTGCCGCCCCGCGGCACAGTCGAAGACCATCATCCTGTCCTCGACGGGCCGCCAGCGCGCAAACTGATAGATCCGCGCCAGCCGCAACGCAGGGTTGCCCGGATGCTGCGCCATCTCGCGGCGATCGAGCGCGATGAACCGCAGCGTGATCGGGGCAAGATAGCTCCAGGGCCGCAACGGGTTGCTGTCACGCTCCACCCAGACCACAGGCACGCCTTCGGGCAGCCCCGCAGCGGTGCGCCCATACCAGGCGTATTCGCTCCAGATCGTGAAGCCGATCAGCCCCACGCCGGCCGCCACCGGCACCAGCCAGCGCGGCAGCCGGCCCGCCGACAAGCGGCGCGCAAGGTGCGCGATCCCCGCCAGCGCCAGCGCCGAGACGATTGCCGCGATCAGTTCAAGGGCCATGGTCGCGTCATCCTTACCCTGGGGCGCCACGGCCATGACTGACCGCAGATTGCATGGTGCGCACGACCACGAAGGCATCGCGCAGATGGCTGCGCTCGAAATCGGACAGGTCCGACGGCGCAAGAAAGTTGTCGGGCTTGCGCCCCGTGCGGATCTGGTCCGCCTGGTTTTCCAGCCGGATCCGCGCGATCATGTCATAGGCGTCGATCAGATCCCGCGCGCCCGAGGCCGAGATCACGCCCGCCGTCTCGGCGGCCTCCAGCCGGGCCCGCGTATTGGCCGGCGTCAACCGCCCGATCAGCGCGTAAAGCCGGCCCAGATCGACCACCGGCACGACCCCATTGTGCTTCATGTCGATATGGTTCTTGAACTCGCCCGAGCGGATCGTTGCAAAGCCGCGCAGCAGCCCCAGGGGCGGCTGATGCTTCAGCGAGTTTCCGATCATATGGGCCACGAAGATCGAGTTTCGGGCCGCCATCTCCAACGTTTCCTCTTGCAGGTCGCTGAACAGGCTCGATGTTCCGCCGATTGGCCGCAGGTCGAACATGACCGACGACAGCATCTGCGCCATCGGATCGGGCCGGATGATCCAGCCGGCGAAATAGTCGCGCCAGACCCGCATCGGCTGGCACCACTTCGGCGTCATCGCCATCATCTCGCCGGGGCAATAGACATAACCGCAGGCGTTCAACCCATCGCAGACGAACCGCGCCAACCGGCCGAAGTATTCCAGATCCGCCGCAGTTGCCGCATCGTCGAGAAACAGGCAGTTGTCCTGATCGCTGACCCCCGTCTGCTCCTGGCGGCCCTGGCTGCCGCAGGCAAGCCACAGGTAGGGCACCGGCGCCGGGCCCAGCTCTGCCTCGGCCAGCGCCAGCAGCCGGCGCGTCACCGTGTCCGCGATGTCCGTGATCAACCGGGTCACGACCTCGTGCGCGTTGTGCCCGCCCACCAGCTGCACCAGCAGTTGCGGGATCCGCGCCGTGACAGCCGCCATCTCGTCGATCGTCCCGGCCATGGCCGCATCGCGCACCAGCACCGCCGAGGACACCGCCTGAAACCGTGTCAGGTCGGTCTGCGTGATCATCCCGACCAGCCGGCCCTCCTCGACGACCGGCAGATGACCGATCCGCCGCTCCAGCATGACATGCAGGATGTCCGATCCCAGATCGGCCGGCCCAAGCGCGACCGGATCGGGCGTCATGATCTGGCGAACGGTCGATGCCGGATCCAACCCCTCGGCCAGCACCCTGTTCGTCATGTCGCGCGTGGTCACGATGCCCAGGAACCGTGCGTCCTCCACAACGCCCAGGCTCGAAACATGCGCGTCCCGCATCTTCTGCGCCGCAGCCCGGATACTGTCGTCCGGGCCGATCGTCACCGGATCACGCGCCATCAGATCCCCGACCTTGCGGGTGGTCAGATCAGGGGCGCGCGTTTCGCCCGATCTGCCCCGGTTGAAGAACCGCTCGAACGACGGAACCTGCTTGACCAGGTGACGGAACTCGGTCGTGGGCAACAGCAGCAACTGGCTGTCCTCGGTTGCCCGCGCCGTGGTCACGGCCAGACCGTCGCGCATCAGCCCGCGCTCGCCAAAGCTGTTGCGCGCGCCCAGCAAGGACACCAGATCCCCCGATGGATCCAGAATCTCGATCGACCCGCGATGCACCACGTAAAGACCGCGCAGCGGTTCGCCGGCGTGGTAGATCTCGGACCCGGCGGGAAAATCCCTGCGGCTGAAGGAACCGGCGACACGCACCAGTTCGTCCCGCGGCAGGCTGTCATAGGGATGCACGGTTTCAAGAAACCCGAGGATCGTTTCCAGCGGTTCGTCCATCAACCTCTGCCCCCCATCGCCCCCTTGGCGATGCACCCCGCCCAGGCGGGATGCACCTTTGGCTTGGCCTCTGCCGGGGGCTTGCCCCGGCAGAGATCAGTCTCAGTGGGCCTGCGCCGCACCGGCACCTTTCGGCACGCGGATCGACTCGACCAGGTCCCGCACATTCTGCGGCGGGGCCGCAGTGATCCCCGAAACGATGTAGGCAGACACAAAGTTCACCAGGGCGCCGATCGTGCCGATCGACAGCGGCGAGATGCCGAAGAAGTAGTTCGCAGGCACGTCCTCGAACATGTTGGTGCCCGGAACGAAGAACCAGCCCTTGAACAGGAAGATGTAGACAGCGGTAAAGATCAGGCCCGCCAGCATCCCCACGATCGCCCCTTCCTTGTTGATGCGCGTCGAGAAGATGCCCATCATCAGAACCGGGAAGATCGTCGCCGCAGCCAGGCCGAAGGCCAGTGCCACGACCTGCGCCGCGAACCCCGGAGGGTTGAGGCCCAGATAGGTCGCCACGACGATCGCGAAGGACATCGCGATCCGCGCCGCCAGCAGTTCGCCCTTTTCAGAGATGCCCGGATTGATCGAGCCCTTGATCAGGTCGTGGCTGATGGCCGACGAGATGGCCAGCAGAAGTCCGGCCGCCGTCGACAGCGCCGCCGCCAGACCACCGGCCGCGACCAGCGCGATCACCCAGCCCGGCAGGTTGGCGATCTCAGGGTTCGCAAGAACCATGATATCGTTGTCGATCTTGACCACTTCGTTGCCGACCAGCCCACGCTCTGCCAGCGTCTGGTCGCCCAGCGTCGCCGCTTCAAGCGCCGCCGTGCGGGCCGCGGTCGCCTCGACGACCTTGGCCTGCAGATCGGCCAGCGCCGC
>JBGSQL010000376.1:0-8461 GCA_041738105.1 Rhodobacter sp.
GCCGGGTGCGCGTGCTGTCGGCGCGGCTGGTCAGGACGATGGGCACGCGCGCGCCCAGAACGATGCCGGCGGCGTCGGCCTTGGCCATGAAGGACAGGTTCTTGGCCAGCATGTTGCCAGCCTCGAGATCTGGCACGACAAGGATCTGCGCCCGCCCGGCAACCCGGTCGCTGATGCCCTTGATCCGCGCGGCCTCGGGGCTGATCGCATTGTCAAAGGCCAGCGGCCCATCCAGCACCCCGCCGGT
The DNA here is from genome assembly GCA_041738105.1 of Rhodobacter sp. Lineage (GTDB taxonomy): Bacteria > Pseudomonadota > Alphaproteobacteria > Rhodobacterales > Rhodobacteraceae > Aliitabrizicola. The sequence continues at coordinate 248 of JBGSQL010000376.1, forward strand.
GATCTGGCCCCGCTCGGCCATCTTGCACAGCGCCGCCGCCTCGATCGTCGAGGGGATCTTGGGCGTCACCGTCTCGACCGCCGAGAGGATCGCGACGCGTGGCTCGTCGATCCCAAGGGCATGGCACAGCTCGATCGCGTTCTGGATGATGTCGCGTTTCGTTTCGAGATCGGGAAAGATGTTGATCGCGGCATCCGTGACGAACAGCGTTTCGGGATGGCCCGGCACATCCATGATGTAGACATGGCTGACGCGGCGACCGGTGCGCAGACCCGTCTCTTTCGCGACGACCTCCTGCATCAGTTCGTCGGTGTGCAGGCTGCCCTTCATCAGCATTTCGGCCTCGCCCGCCCGGATCAGCCCGACCGCGCAGGCGGCGGCGGCATGGCTGTGGGGCGCATCGACGATCCTGATCCCTGTCAGATCGAGGTTCGCCTTGGCGGCTGCCTCGTGGATCCTGGCCTTGGGGCCAACGAAGATCGGCACGATCAGGCCCGCATCGCGCGCCATGAGCGCACCGGCGATCGACGTCTCGTCGCAGGGATGCACAACAACGGTGACGGCGGGGGGCGTATCGTTGGCGGCATCAATCAGCCGGTCGTGCTTGGAGCGTTGGGTTGGGTCCTTGGGGATGTCCATCGTCGCTGTCTCTCCTCGCGGGGGGCACCTGTCTGGCGCGGATCGGGGGGCGGTCTGTCGCGCCTTTATGCCTGCCCGGCGCCGGGCTGCACATGATCGAAATCAACCCGGCGACGGGGGCAGGCGCGGGCCGCCACAGCAGGTTGCCGCCCGCTGCGGCGCCTTCCGGCACGCGACCCCGAAGGGGCCGCTACAGCGTCCGATCCAGCAGGTCCAGCCAGTTGCGATGCGCCAGCTTTTCCAGCAGCGGGCGGTCATAGCCATGGTCGGACAGCTTTTGCAGCAGCCCCGGCAGGCCGGTGACATCCCCGATCACGTCAGGCGTCGTGCAGCCGTCGTAGTCTGATCCGAAGCCGACGTGATCCTCGCCGAGGTGTTCCAGCAGGGTGTCCATCTGGCGCAGGATCGGATCCCAGCCGGTTTCGGCAATCTGACGCCCGTCCGGGCGCAGGAACGAGGCTGAAAAGTTCAGCCCCACCATGCCGCCACTTTCGCGGATCATCGCCAGTTGCCGGTCGGTCAGATTGCGCGACGACGGGCAGATCGCGTGGGCGTTGGAATGGGTGGCGACCAGCGGCGCGTCGGACAGGCGGGCGACATCGTTGAACCCGGCTTCGTTCAGGTGGCTGAGATCAAGCATGATCCGCAGCCGGTTGCATTCCGCCACCAGCCTTTGTCCGGCATCGGTCAGACCCGGCCCGGTGTCGGGGCTGGACGGAAAGGCGAAGGGCACGCCGTGGCCAAAGATCGTCGGCCGCGACCAGACCGGGCCCAGCGAGCGAAGGCCGGCCGCGTGGAAAAAGTGCAACGCGTCCAGGCTTTCGTCGATCGCCTCGGCGCCTTCCATGTGCATGATCGCGGCGATGGTGCCGTTTGCCAGGCAATCCCGAACCTCGGCCGGTGTGCGGCAGATCTTCAGGGCGCCCTGGGCGGCGCGTTCCATCCACAGCAGATGGCCTGCCAGGATCACCGCAGGTTCGATCGCATTGGCAAAGGGGATCAGATCGGGCAGGGGCAGATCATACGGCGGGTTCTGCATCAGCGCATGATAGTCCGGATCGTCATGGGCGATCGGCGAGGGCAGGTAGATGGCAAAGAACCCGCCCGCAAACCCGGCGGCTTTCATCCGGGGCAGGTCCAGATGCCCTTTGCCCTCGCCGGTCAGGAAGATGTCTTCGCGCCGGTCGGGATCCAGCAGCAGCCGGAGCAGAAGGTCATTGTGGCCATCGAAAACGGGGATCATCGGGCAGGCTCCTGAATGTCGCCCAGCATCCGGTCGGCGCTGGCGTCGAACAGGCTGCGGGCATAGGTGGTTTTCATCTTCGCAGCGGCGAGGTCGTCGCGCGCCATTTCTTCCACGGCGCGGCCATGCTGCATGACCATGATGCGGTCGCACATGTGGTCGATCACCGCCAGATCGTGCGACACCATCAGGAACGTCAACCCGCGTTCGCTGCGCAGGCGGCTCAGCAGGTTAAGCACTTCGGCCTGCACCGAGGCGTCCAGCGCACTGGTCGGTTCGTCAAGCAGCAGGATCTGCGGTTCCAGCATCAGGGCGCGGGCGATGGCGACGCGCTGGCGTTGGCCGCCCGACAACTGGTGCGGATAGCGAAAGCGGAACGCAGAGGGCAGGCCCACATCCTCCAGCGCCTTGACCACCCTGGCGTCCGACCCGCCGATGCCGTGGATCGCCAGCGGTTCCGACAGGGTACGGTCGATGGTGTGGCGGGGATGCAGACTGGCAAAGGGATCCTGGAACACCATCTGCACCCGCGCTGAAAAGCTGCGGCCGCGCGGTGTCGGCAGGACGGTGCCGCCGATGCGGATCGTGCCGCCGGTTACCGGCGCCAAGCCGCAGATCGCGCGCAGGATGGTGGACTTGCCCGACCCGCTTTCGCCCACCAGACCGTAACTTTCCCGCGCAGTCACCGCCAGGCTGACGCCGTCCACGGCGCGGACCTCGCGGCCTTTCGAGCGGAAGGTGACGCTCAGGTTCTCGATCTCGATCAGGCTCATTGCGCCCAGGCTCCGCTGCGATCAAGGCCGGGCAGCGGGCCGCGCGGGCCGCCGATGCGGGGCAGGCAGTTCAGCAGGCCCTTGGTATAGGGATGCTGGGCGGCCAGAAGATTGCTGGCCTGCAACTCTTCGACGACGCGGCCGTTGTACATCACCAGAACGCGGTCGCAGAACCGCGCCACCAGCCGCAGATCATGGCTGATGAAGATCAGTCCCATGCCACGGTCGCGCACCAGCGCGTCAAGGATCGACAGCACTTCGGCCTGCACGGTCACGTCCAGCGCCGAGGTCGGCTCGTCCGCGATAAGAAGGTCCGGTTCGGGGATCAGCATCATCGCGATCATCACCCGTTGGCCCATGCCGCCGGACAGTTCATGCGGATAGGCCTCCATCACCCGGGCGGGGTCGCGGATCTGCACCGCCTCCAGCGCGGCGATGGCCTTGGCGACGGCATCGGCACGGCCCAGCCCGTCGCGCAGGCGCAGCCCTTCGGTCAGCTGGCGGCCAACAGTCATCACCGGGTTCAACGAGTATTTCGGATCCTGCATCACCATGCCGATCCGCTTGCCGCGCAAGGCCCGCATGTCGCGTTCGCTGGCCCGCAGGATGTCCTGACCGTCAAAGGTCATCGCGTCGGCCTCGATCCGGCCAGGCGGGCGGATCAGGCGCAGCACGGCGCGGCCCGTCATCGTCTTGCCCGATCCGCTTTCGCCGACGATCCCCAGCCGCTCGCGCCCCAGGGCAAAGGAAACGCCCCGCACGGCCTGCACCGGGCCGGTTTCGGTGTCAAAGGTGACCCGCAGGTTCCGAACTTCGAGAAGGCTCATCGTGCCGCGCTCCGCGGGTCCAGCACATCGCGCAACCCGTCGCCCAAAAGGTTGAAGCCCAGCGAGACGACAAAGATCGCCAGCCCCGGCATCGTCGCGACCCACCACTGCTCGAACAGGAACTTGCGCCCGGAACTGATCATCAACCCCCACTCCGGCGTGGGCGGCCGCACGCCCAGGCCCAGGAACCCCAGACCCGCCGCGATCAGGATGACGCCGGCCATGTCGAGCGTGACGCGGATGATGACCGACGGCAGACACATCGGCACCACATGGCCCGCAATGATGCGCGACGCCGAAGCGCCTTGCAGGCGGATCGCGGCGATGTAGTCGGACGAGCGGACGGTCAGCGTCTCGGCCCGCGCGACGCGGGCATAGGGCGGCCAGGCGGTCAGGGCGATGGCCAGGACCGCGTTCTCGATCCCCGGCCCCAGAACCGCCACCAGCGCAAGCGCCAGGATCAGTCGGGGGAAGGCCAGGAAGATATCGGTCAGCCGCATCAGCGTGGCGTCGATCCAGCCGCCGAAATAGCCCGCGACCGTGCCGATCAGAAGCCCCAGCACCGGGGCGGTGACGGCAACCAGCGCGATGATGTAAAGCGTGATCCGCGCGCCATGGATGATCCGGGACAGGATATCGCGGCCGAAGTCGTCGGTGCCCAGCAGGTTGCCAGGGGTGCCGGGCGGCAACAGGCGGCGCGACAGATCCTGCGCCAGGGGATCATGCGGCGCGATCCAGGGCGCAAAGGCGGCCACCACCAGCAAGAGGCCAACGATCAGCAGCCCGGCCATCGCCAGCCGGTTGCGGCGGATGCGCAGCCACGCCAGCCACATCTGCCCAAGCCTCGCCTGCCGCCGCGACGAGGGGTTCGGATCGCTGAGCCAGACGCGCAGGGCGGTCATGCGCGCGCCCTTGGATCGACCAGCCGGTACAGGATGTCCGACAGCATGTTCAGCGTGACAAAGGCCACGCCCACCACCACCGTCCCGCCCAGCACCGCCGGCATGTCGGCACCGAACAGCGCGTCGGTGATATAGCTGCCAAGGCCCGGCCAGGCGAAGATGGTTTCGGTCAGGACCGAGCCTTCCAGCAGATAGGCATAGCTCAGCGCGATGACCGTGATCAGCGGCACCAAGACGTTTTTCATCGCGTGCACCCAGATCACCCGCCATTCCGGCATGCCCTTCACCCGGGCGGTGGTGATGTATTCCTGGCCCAACTCGTTCATCATGAAGCTGCGGGTCATCCGGCTGATGTAGGCCATCGAGACATAGCCCAGAAGGCCCGCCGGCAGGATGATGTGGCTGACCGCATTGGCGAACACATCCCAGGCGCCGTTCAGCGCGGAATCGATCAGGATCATTCCGGTATAAGAGGTCAGGGTGAACTCCATCATCATGTCATAGGTCGGGTCCAGTCGCCCCGGCCCCGCCACCCAGTCAAGCTGGCCGTAGAACACCAGCAGACCGATCAGGCCCAGCCAGAACACCGGCATCGAATAGCCCATGAGGCCCACCACCCGGACGATCTGGTCGGCAAGACTGCCGGGCCGGGTCGCCGCCAGCACGCCTGCGGGCACCCCCACCAGCGTGCCGAAAATGGTGCCAAGGGTGGCCAGCTCCAGCGTGGCGGGAAAGTAGCGGGCGATTTCGCTGGTCACGCTCTGGCCCGTGCGGATCGAGTTGCCAAGGTCGCCGTGCAGCGCATCACGGACATAGATGTAGAACTGCTGCCACAACGGCAGGTCCAACCCCAGCCTGTCGCGGATCGCGGCGATCTGCGCCTCGGTCGCGCGTTCGCCGACGATGGACAGGACCGGGTCGATCGGCACCACGCGACCGATCAGGAAGGTGATCAGAAGCAGCCCCAGAAGGGTGATGGCAAGCGAAAGAAGGCCAAGCCCGATCTGGCCCAGCAGGCGGGTCAGGCGGTTATCTTGCGGCGACGCTGGAATTCCGGTCATGCGGGAACTGGACCGCCGCCCAAAAGGGCGACGGTCCGATCGCTTACTTCGTCACGGTCCAGTAGGAGACCGAGTCGGTCGCCCCACCGGCATAAAAGCCCGTCACATTGGCGCGCATCGCATCCTGCCGCGCCTGCTGGAACATCATCACGAAGGCCGAATTGTCCCGGTGCCGGCGCTGGATTTCCTCGTACATCGCTTTGCGCGCCGCCGTATCCTTTTCCACCACGGCGGCTTCGGTCATCGCGTGCAGCTCACCCGGATCCCAGGCGGTCCGCCAGGCCAGATAGCCGGTGTTCCCGGCCTCGTCCGAGTTGTCAGGGTTCATCGCGAAGGTCGAGGCGTTGGTGTGCGGGTCGGGATAGTCCGGACCCCAGGTCTGCAGCGTCATCTCGTGCGTCCGTCCGCGATAGACCGCCAGCCCTTGCGCCCCGTCGCCCACATCCAGCACCAGGTTGATGCCGGCTTGCGCAAAGGTGTTCTGCAGCGACGTGGCGATGTCCAGCCGTTCCTGGTTGTTGCGGACGGTGAACTTCACCTCCAAGGGCAGGCTTACACCGGACTCTGCCATCAGTGCCTTGGCCTTTTCCACGTCAAGGCTGTAGGGCGTCTCGGTCAGCGCGCCAAGGAAGCCCTGCGGCAGGAAGGCCTGATGGACAACCCACTGGCCCTTGAGGATGCTGTCGGCCATGCCGGCGTAATCGACCGCCCACCGCATCGCCTCTTGCACCTTCGGGTTGGCGAGTTCCGCCTTTTTCTGGTTCAGCGCCAGGTAATAGACCTGCCCGCCGACGTCGTTCTGCACCTTGATGTCGGCATTGCCTTCAAACCCGGCAATATCGGTCGGGGTCAGTTCGCGGCCAATGTCGATGTCGCCCTTTTCCAGCAGCAGGCGCTGGGTCGCACCCTCGGGGATGTGCTGCATGAAGACGTTCTTGATCGGCGCATCGCCGCGCCAGTGACCGGCGCGGGCCTCCAGCACATAGCCCTCGTTCGGTTTGAACGATCGCAGGACATAGGCCCCGGTGCCCGCGCTGTTGGCCTTCAGCCAGGCGTTGCCCATGTCGCCCTCAACCTCGTTCGCCATCACCGTCTTGATGTCGACGATGTTGGCCACGCCCGCCGTCAGGCAGTTGTAGACGAAGGACGGCGCATAGGCCTTGTCGGTCTTCAGGGTCACGGTATCACCCTCGAAGGTGATCATCTGATCCACGTTTTCCGGCGTCAGCCCGAACTGGGTCAGGATGAAGGCGGGCGTCTTGTTCAACTTCACCACCCGGCGCAGAGACAGCGCCGCATCCTCGGCGGTCAGTGGGTTGCCGCTGGAAAAGGTGATGCCGGACTTGACCTTGAAGGTATAGGTCATGCCATCGTCGGCCACCGCCCAGCTTTCCGCCAGACCGGGCACCAACTCGCCCGGCTTGGCCGGGTCAAGTTCGATCAGGGTGTCGTAGACGTTGTTGTTCAGGTCCACGCCCGAAAACTCGAACGCCTCGTGCGGGTCGATCGACACGATATCGTCGATCGCATCGGCCACCACCAGCGTATCTGCCGGTGTCTCGGCAAACAGAGCCATCGGTGCGGTGCCGGCCAACAGCACAGCAAGGGCTGTCGCACGGCCAAATCCATGCTTCACAAGCATTGTTCGTCTCCCTGTGAGTGTTCTTTGAGGGTCCGGCCAGGCCAGATCCTCGTGTGATTGGACGAAGGCTTGGCGCCGGAGTCAATGGGTATCCATCCGCGTCAGCCTGCGATCCGCCACAGTTGGTTCAACGCAGCGGCCCCGTCTGCGAGACCAGTCTGCCGGAAATGGGGCCTTTCGCACCTTGTGCAGGCTGGCGAGCACCCCCCGAGGCCAAGAACCTGCTTGCGGGGACCGCGTCGATGCCCAGGGTCGTCCAGCACCGCCGCACACACGCAAAATCCCCCCTGAACTCTTGATTTCAGGTTAATGGAATCCGGGGAATATATATAAATCAGTCACTTGGCAAACGTTACACCTGTGCGACATCTCAGACCCACTTCGCCAGGGGCGGCAGGCTCATCAGCACTGCGGCGGCATCGTGCCCGGTTTCCAGGCCAAACTTGGTGCCCCGGTCGTAGACCAGGTTATACTCGGCATAAAGCCCGCGATGGATCAGTTGCGCGTCCTTGTCGGCCTCGGTCCACGGCGTGTTCCGCCGCCGCTCCACCAGCGGCACATAGGCCGGCAGAAAGGCCCGCCCGACATCCTGGGTAAAGGCGAAATCCGCCTCCCAGTCGCCGCTGTTCAGATCGTCATAGAAGATGCCGCCCACCCCCCGCGCCCGGCCCCGGTGCGGCACAAAGAAATACTCGTCCGCCCAGGCCTTGAACCTGGGGTAGTAGTCCGGGGAATGGGCCGCGCAGGCCGCCTGCATTGTCGCATGGAAATGCGCCGTATCCTCGGGATATTCGAGGCAGGGGTTCAGGTCCGACCCGCCGCCAAACCACCAGGCGTGCGGCGTCCAGAACATCCGGGTGTTCATGTGAACCGCCGGCGCGTGTGGGTTCTGAAGGTGCGCGACCAGGCTGATCCCGCTGGCCCAGAAGCGCGGATCCTCGGCCATTCCCGGCACGCCCCGCGCCGCCATCGCCTTTTGCGCCCGATCGCCCAGCGTGCCGTGAACCTCGCTTACGTTGACGCCCACCTTCTCGAACACCCGCCCGCCGCGCAGCACGCTCATCAACCCGCCGCCGCCATCTGCGCGGGTGGTCGGCGTCACCTCGAACCGGCCGGGGGGAGATCGG
>JBGSQL010000383.1:0-6122 GCA_041738105.1 Rhodobacter sp.
ATCGCGCGCCTGCCCGACGCGGTGCGCGCCGAACTCACCGCGGCAGTCGATGCCGCGCCTTATCCGCGTGGCAATTTCTGGCGCGCAACGCGGGGCCACGCGGTCGTGCACCTGATCGGCACCTATCATCTGGATGATCCGCGCCACGACCTGACGATGCAGATGGTCGGGCCGCTGATCGACGCCGCCGCAACCGTGCTGGTCGAAGCCGGTCCGCTGGAAGAGGCGGAATTGCAGCGCGCCCTGGCCCGCGACCCCTCGCTGATGTTCGTGGTAGACGGGCCCACCCTGCCCGAGGTGTTGCCCCCCGAAACCTGGGACAAGCTGAAGGCAGCCCTTCAGGCGCGCGCGATCCCGCCCTTTCTCGGCGCCAAGATGCAGCCTGCCTACCTCTCGATGCTGCTCGGCATCCCGCCCTGCGCCTCCGAGGCGCTGATGGGCAACGAACGCGGTCTCGATCAGCGCGTGATCGACCGCGCCGAGGCCGCCGGCGTGCGGCTGGCCGCACTCGAGCCCTATGACACCCTGTTCACCGTCTTTGCGGCGCTGACCGCCGAAGAGCAGCGCGAGATGCTGGAGATGTCGCTTGCGATGGATGCCCAGTCCGAGGATTCCTTTGCCACGCTTCAGGAAAGCTACTTTGCCGAAGACGCCCGGATGATCTGGGAGTATTCGCGCTGGCTCACCTTGCAGACGCCAGGCATGGACGCAGATCGGGTGAATGCCGATTTCGCGGCGATGGAGGCGTCCATGATGTCCGACCGCAACCGCGCCTGGATCCCGGTGATCGAGGCGGCGCTGGCCGACGGCCCGGTGCTTGCGGCCTTTGGGGCACTGCATCTCTCGGGTCAGGACGGTGTGCTTGCGTTGCTGGCGGCCCGGGGTTTCACCCTGGAACGCCTGACGCTGTAGCGCGCCCGCACCCTCGCGGAGGGCCGGGAACGGCACGCATACACACATGCCGGCATCACCCCCGGTGACATTCCTGCGTGCCCCCCCTATAAGGCGCCCGAAACCCCTGCCCGATAGGTGCACTCATGATCAAGGTCTTTGGCCACAAATCCCCCGACACCGATTCCACCGGCTCTCCCATCATCTGGGCCTGGTATCTGACCGAGGTGCAGGGCACCCCGGCAACCCCCGCGCTGCTGGGTGAACCCAATACCGAAGCCGCCTTCATGCTGCGCCACTGGGATCTGCCAAAGCCCGAGATCATCGCAGATGTTGCGGCCGGCGATCGGGTCGTCATCGTCGATACCAACAATCCGCAGGAATTGCCGGCCTCGATCGGCCAGGCGTCGATCCTTGGGATCATCGACCATCACATGCTGGTGGGCGGGCTCAAGACCAACACGCCGATCGAGATTACCGTGCGGCCGCTGGCCTGCACCGCCACCATCCTGCATGACCTGATGGGATCCGATCTTGCCCGCGCCCCGCGCGGCATCAAGGGGGCCATGCTGTCGTGCATCCTGTCCGACACGATGGAATTCCGCAGCCCGACGACCACACCGCACGACCGGGCCGTGGCCGAAAAACTCGCGGCGGATCTCGGCGTCGATCTTCATGCGCTTGCCGCCGACATGTTCGCGGCCAAGTCCGACGTATCGCATTTCTCGGACGCCGAATTGCTGCGGATGGACAGCAAGGAATACGAACTCGGCGGCAAGCAGTTGCGCATCTCGGTGCTTGAAACCACCTCGCCCAAGGTCGTGCTCGATCGCAAGGACAGCCTGATGCGGTCGATGGTCGATGTGGCGAAAGAAGACGACGCCGATCAGGTGCTGCTGTTCGTCATCGACATCCTGAACGAAGAAGCGACGCTTCTGGTGCCGAATGATCTGGTCAAGACGGTGGCAGAGGCGTCCTTTGGCGTGAAGGTCACCGGCGACACGGTGGTTTTGCCCGGCATCATGAGCCGCAAGAAGCAGATCATCCCCGCGCTCAAGATCTGACACGGACCGGGCCGGGCGCAGGACGCCCGGCCATTCCTGATGCATTCTGTCTACATACGAAGGCCATACGCTTGCCATACGGTTTCCAGACAGCCCGGAAAGGCCGCCAATGACCCGGATCATTGCCTCACTCGCCGAAGTTTCCGCTCAGTATGACGTGCTTTTCTGCGATCTCTGGGGCTGCCTGCATGACGGCAAGCGCCCGTTTCCCGACGCCGTCGCAGCGCTGCGCGCGTTCCGCGCCAAGGGCGGCGTTGTGCTGTTGCTGACCAACGCGCCTCGCCCGAAACCCAGCGTTGTCAGTCAGTTGGACCGTATCGGCGTGCCGCGCGACAGCTATGACGAGGTGGTAAGTTCGGGCGATGCCGCGCAATACGCCCTGATCACCGGCGCGGTGGGCCGCCGCGTGCATCACATAGGGCCCGACAAGGACAAGGTATTCTTTACCGATCTGTCGGATGATCTGCGCCCGATCGCCGCCACTGAACCACCGATCTCGCTTGTTCCCCTGCAAGACGCCGAAGGTCTTGTGGTTACTGGCCTTTTTGACGACCTCACCGAAACGCCCGCCGACTATCGCGCGACGCTGCTCCTCGCCAAGACGAAAGGACTGCCCCTGCTCTGCGCCAACCCCGATATCATCGTCGATTTCGGCGACAAACGGCTCTATTGCGCCGGCGCGATCGCGCAGGCCTATGACGCTATGGGCGGGCACAGCCTCTATTTCGGCAAACCGCATCCGCCGATCTACGATCTGGCGCGCCGCCGTCTCGCGGCCCTGCCCGGCAGCCCGGATGATCCGCAAATCCTTGCCATCGGCGACGGGATCACCACCGATGTGCAGGGGGCGATGGGCGAAAACCTTGACGTCATCTTTGTAACTGGCGGCATCTCCGGCGATGCATTTGGTCCGGATTTAGACAGCCCTTCCAAGGACTTGCTGCAATCCTGGTTGGACGACAGGCAGATGGCGCCAACCTACAGCCTCGGCCGTTTGCGTTAGTCTCCCAGCAAGATTGTTGCGTTCGACGCCATACTTGCGATTATTTCTTGCGCGCGGGATTGCGCTGCGACGCAGCGTAAGCTATCTTGCCCGCACACTAGGGACAGGATTCGCAGGATGCTCGACAACATGCCCCGCGGCACGATCTGTATCGAAGACATCGAGATCGGCATGTCGCGCCATCTGCGCAAGACAGTAACCGACCGGGATATCGAGCTTTTTGCAGAGGTTTCGACAGACCGGAACCCGGTGCATCTGGATGATGACTACGCCCGCGACACCATCTTTCAGGGCCGCATCGCCCATGGCATGTTGACTGCCGGCCTGATCTCGGCCGTCATCGGCGAACAGCTTCCCGGCCACGGCACGGTCTACCTGGGCCAATCGCTCAAGTTCATGGCCCCGGTGCGCCCCGGCGACACGGTGTTGGCCGAGGTCACCGTCACTGCCGTCGATCATGCAAGGCGCCGGGTCACTCTTGAAACCCAGTGCGCCGTGGGTGATACCGTTGTGCTGAAGGGCGAGGCGCTGGTTCTGGCGCCCAGCCGCAAGTTCGACTGACGGGGCACGCCCCCGGCGCCGGGGGAAGATGCGACGTCACCAGCACTGGCAAGGGCTTGACCCCGAGGCGCGCGGCGCGTCCGTCGCCATGGGCAATTTTGACGGCGTTCACCTTGGTCATCAGGCGGTGATCGTTAAGGCCCGCCGCCCCGATCTGCCCCTTGGCATCGTCACGTTCGAGCCTCACCCACGCGAATTCTTCGCCCCCCATGCGCCCCCCTTTCGCCTGATGAACGCCGAGGCCCGCGCAAACCGTCTGGCCAAACTGGGGGTCGATCACCTCTATGAACTGCCCTTTGATGCCACCCTTGCCGCGCTCTCGCCCGAAGCTTTTGCGCGCGAGGTCCTGGCCGACGGCCTTGGCATCCGCCATGTTGTCGTGGGGGCCGATTTCTGCTTCGGCAAGGGCCGCGCAGGCACGGCACAGGATCTTGCATCCCTTGGGAACCGGCTCGGGTTCGAGGTGACGTGCGCCGATCTGATCCGCTTCGATGGGCGCGAGATCTCGTCCACTGCGATTCGTCAGGCGCTCAGCGAGGGCCGTCCACGCGATGCGGCGGCCATGCTGGGCCACTGGCACCGGATCGAAGGCGAAGTGATCCACGGCGCGAAACGTGGTCGCGAGATGGGCTATCCCACCGCCAACATGTCGGTCGCCGGCCTGCACCTGCCCCGCCTTGGGGTTTACGCGGTGCGGGTCGATGTCCTCAGCGGCCCGCATCAGGGGACCTACATGGGGGCGGCCAGTCTGGGCGTTCGGCCGATGTTCGGCCAGAACCAACCCAATCTAGAAACCTTCCTGCTGGATTTCGACGACGATCTCTACGGCCATCACCTGTCGGTCGCCTTTGTCGACTTCCTGCGCCCCGAACTGACCTTTGATGGTCTGCCGGCCCTGATCACCCAGATGGAAGCCGATTGCATCCGCGCCCGCCAGATCCTGAAAGCCTTGCAATGAAAGCAAAACTTCGCCCCCGGTTCTGGGAACGCGTGCCCCTCGCCAAGATGACCCCCGCGGAATGGGAGGCGCTGTGCGACGGCTGCGGCAAATGCTGCCTGAACAAGATCGAGTATGAGGATACCGGCGAGATCGCCTTTACCCGCGTGGCCTGCCGCCTGCTCGACGGCGAAACCTGCCGTTGCACCCAATATCCGATCCGTCGCCAGTTCGTGCCGGATTGCGTGCAACTTTCACCCGCAACCCTGCCGAAGATCGCCTACTGGCTGCCAAAGACCTGCGCCTACAAGCTGATCCACGAAGGTCGCCCCCTCTACGCCTGGCATCCGCTGATCTCCGGCGATCCCCAGTCGGTCCACGAGGCCGGAGCCTCGGTCAAGGGCTGGACCGTGCCCGAGTTCGAGGTTGCCGAGGAAGATTGGGAAGACTTCGTGATCGAGGAGACGCCCTGATGTTCTTTGCTTCCGACAATTCCTCGGGCGTGCCGCCGGAAATCCTCACGGCGCTTGCGGTGGCCAACGCCGGCTACATGCCGTCCTATGGCCAGGATCCGGTCATGACCCGCGTCCGTGACCGGCTGCGTCGGATCTTCGAGGCTCCTGACGCCGAGGTGCATCTGGTTGCAACCGGCACCGCCGCCAACGCGCTTGCGATGTCGATCGCCTGCCCACCCTTTGCGGCCGTGTTCTGCCATCGCCACGCCCATGCTGCCGACGATGAATGTGGTGCGCCCGAGTTCTACACCGGTGGCGCAAAGCTGGTCCTCGTCGAGGGCGAACATGGCAAGATGACACCTGAAACCCTGACAGCCTCGCTTGCGCAAACCGGCGCAAGTGGCGTCCACGGCGTGCAGCGCGGAATGGTGTCGATCACCAACGTGACCGAGGCCGGAACCGTCTATAGCCCCGCAGAGGTGGCCGCACTGACCGCGCTCGCCAAGGCCCATGACCTGCCCTGCCACATGGATGGCGCCCGTTTCGCCAACGCGCTCCTCGCCACCAACGCCAGCCCTGCCGAGATGACATGGCAGGCCGGGATCGACATCCTGTCGTTCGGCGGCACCAAAAACGGTTTGATGGGGGTCGAGGCCGTCATCCTCTTTGATCCGGCAAAAGCGTGGGAGTTCGAGTTGCGCCGCAAGCGCGGCGGCCATCTGTTTTCAAAGCACCGCTATCTGTCCGCCCAGATGGAGGCCTATCTGCACGACGATCTCTGGCTGCGCCTTGCCGGCCACGCCAACCGCATGGGCGCGCGGCTTTCCCAGGGCATCGCGGCCCTGCCGGGCGGCACCCTGATGCACCCGGTCCAGGCGAACATGCTCTTCGCGCAACTGCCGCAGGCCGCCCATGACCGCGCCAGCGCCGCCGGGGCGGCCTACTACCGGATGCCGCACCTGGGCGACGGGGCCTGTCGTCTGGTCTGTTCCTGGTCGACGACCGAGGCAGACGTCGATTGCTTTCTGGATGTAATCGCGTAGAGCCGGCCCGACGCAGACAGAAGCATCAGACAGGCACTCGCCTTCGTCGTGGTCGCCTCTTTCACCTCATGACCGGGCGCCACTTTTGTCCGACAGGCTCTGGCCGCGCCCAAGACCCAGGTTTCTTCTGTTCACAAATATCCCACGGGGGTCCGGGGGTGTGAAACC
>JBGSQL010000013.1:0-2285 GCA_041738105.1 Rhodobacter sp.
TTCGCGCCGCGTGACCGTCTCGCCCCGGCGCAGCTCGATCCAGGCACCGATGCCGTCACGGTTCGGGCCGTCTTGCTGCAAGGCGAGGGCGACCCAGTTGCCCTGCGTGGCGCCGGTGTTGCGCCAGACCTGGGCGCCGACCCAGCGATTGACGACGACGAGATCGAGCCAGCCATCGAGGTTGAAGTCCGCCAGCGCCGCACCGCGCGAGGTCCGGGTGCTGGCCACGCCGGCCGTGTCGCCCGCCTCGTGGAATTGGCCCGTGCTGTCTTGAAGCAGCAGGTTGTTGGGATCTTCCTGCGCGAAATCCGGCATCTCGGCCACGTTGCCTTTGGCAACAAAGAGGTCAAGAAACCCATCATTGTTCACGTCTTCGAATTGCGCGTGCCAGGCGGTGCTGGGCCGTGTTTCGGCGCCGGTATAGGGGCGGTGCGCGGTGACGCCCCGGGCATAGGCGGTGTCGGCGAAGTCGGGCGCGATGACCCCGTCGGCTTTGGTTGCGGCAAGGGTTTGCAGCTTGTTGTCGGCCATCGAGGTCAGGAAGTAATCGGGGTAGCCATCGGCGGTGACATCGGCGCTTGCGATGCCCATGCCCCAGATGCGCAACTGCTTCCAGCCGTCTGCCGCGTCATAGGCCACGGGATCCGCACCGGGCTCGATCCGCCAAAGCTGTTCCTGCCCGCCCTTGTAATACTCGCGGTCGTTGGACACGCGCAGCGCGGGCGTGCCAGAGCGGTTCCAGTCGGTGAACAGCATCGACAAGGCGCAGTAGCTGGGCGTCAAGGCCAACGGCGGGGCAAACCCGGGGCCGGTGCCGGCCGGTCGGTGCAACCAGTTGTCGGTGCAGGATCCCCAGGGAAACGCCTCTTCCTGGCGGTCGATGTAGTTGCCGATGGCGATCGTCGGCCAGATGGCGTCGCGTTCCCATGTCGCGGCGAGGGCTGTGGTCCAGGCGTCGCCACCGTCAAAGCCCCACGCCTCGTTCGCACGTTCAAACCGGCAAGCGCCAAGGCCACGCATGACCAGGTTTTCCCCCACCCGCAGCAGCACCAGATCCTGCTGCCCGTCACCGTCGATATCAAGCGGGTAGGCGCCGGTCACGCCCGCCACCTCTAGCCCGCTGGGTTCGGCGGCAAAGCGCAGCGGCCCGCCTTGCGCACTGATGTTGCGGTAGAAGGAGGCGGGGTTTTGCCCACCGGCCAGGAACAGGTCCGGGGCGCCGTTGGCATCGCAATCGAAAACCGCGGCCCCGCCGCCCACCATGTAGTCCCACTCGCCTGCGTAGACGCTGCTGACGCTCGAGGTTGCGGTTTCCTCGACGAATTGCGGGACCGGCGGCACCTGGGCGGTGGCGGAGCCAAGCGACAGGGTGAGCGTGGCGAGAATTGCGGGCAGGCGGCGGTTCATTCTAAAGCCGGGTTTGCAGGGCAACGGCGTAGGCGCCGATGCAGCGCCCCTGTTCGATCCCGCGCCGGATCGCCGCGCGAAAGTGGATGCCGCCGTAGAGGCGCGACAGAGCGGCCTCTTCGGCGGCGGCGAAGAAGCTGGGAAAGCGGCGCGCGCCCAAGCCGTCAGAGTCATGCGTGGTGTCCTCGAATGCGAAGTCTTCGCCGAACAGGGCGGTCAGCACCGTCGCGGCGGCGCCGGACTGGGTGCTGTGGCCGCTGGGATACTCGGGAAACGGCGGCGTGATCAGCAGCGAGTTCCATGTCGGGTCCATGGTCTTGCGGATGTAGGTCACGGGGCGCAGCAGGTCGAAGGCGAACTTGCTGTTCCAGCAGCCGATGAAAGCGTCGGCCAGGGCGATGCCGAGGCGCGCCAGAACCTCTGCCCGTTTGTCAAGCGGGGCGTCTTCCCGTTGCAGAACTTGCAGCGCGATCGAGATCCAGTGGCCGGGCGGCGTCAGCGACAGCATGGCGTCGTCGGACCAGAACTGGGCGATCGCGCGCTGCGCGTCGGTCAGGCTGGCCTGGACGTCATACACCTCGCGCGCCTCGGCGTAGAAGGCCGAGTCGGGCGATTCACTGTAGGCGATGGGCGGCGGCAGCGGACAACTTGCCCCATCCGGCATCGCAAAGGTGCGGTTCTTGCCCCAGCCGGGCAGGAGCGGTGCCTGTTGCAACGCGATCGTGCTGGTCGGCACCCAGGCGGCGGGGCTGGCGGCAGGGGTGTAGCCTTGGGGGAAGCCGAGGTTGTCGATCACGGCGCCACCATCGGTCTGCGCCCAGTCGAGGATGTGGCGGGCGATCGCCTGGCCGCGCGCCTGGCTTTGCGCCACAACCTCG
>JBGSQL010000017.1:0-6210 GCA_041738105.1 Rhodobacter sp.
TAAATAGACGATAATGACCCTGTTCCGAGGGTGATCCAAGGGTGGAGCACATGACCACGATCCCCGACAACCTGCCCCCGCGCTTCCTGAATTGGCGCATGATCGACGGTCGCAAGGTGCCTTGCAAGCGTGACGGCACACCCTGCGATGCTCACGACCCGGCGAACCACACCGACCACGCTACGGCGCTGGCCGCTACCACGGCAGGCTATGGTGTGGCGTTCGATCTGCGGGTTGAAGATGGGTTGTTCTTCCTTGATCTCGACAAGTGCGGTCCCGACTGGACCCCCGAGGCTGTGGCCATCTTCACCAGCTTCAACGGGGCTTGGGGTGAGGTCAGCCAATCGGGCACCGGCCTGCACATCCTTGGTCGCTGCGATCCGCTGCGCCTGATCGACCGACGCAACAAATGGGCGGGATGGCTGGAATTTTACACGACCGGCCGGTTCATTGCATTTGGTCCGAGCGGATGGGCACCCATTGGCGGGACAGCCACGGGGCAGGACTGGACGGACCTCGTCCAGATGCTGGCGGGGCCGGGGACAGCGGACTGGCCTGCCGGCATCGGGCGAGCGCGGGCTTGGTATGATCCCCAGCTTGACCGGGTCCACGAGGACGCCGAGTTCCGCCGCGCGGACTTACTGCAACTGGAACAGATCGCCGCCGGTTACCCATCTCGGGAACGCTTCCTGACCGAACTGACACTGGACCCGCCGGATGCGACAGGAGGGCAGGCGGGCGTGCCCTTGAAGGACGATGACTACCTGATCCTGTCGACGATCCATTCGGCCAAGGGGCAGGAATGGAAATCGGTCTTTGTGCTAAACGTCGTCGATGGCTGCATTCCGTCCGACCTGGGCACCGGCACGACTGCCGAGATCGACGAAGAGCGACGGCTCCTCTACGTGGCGATGACGCGGGCGAAGGATTCGCTGACGCTTACCGTTCCCTTGCGGTTCTACGCGACGGGGCAGGCCAGGAACGGCGACCGTCACGTCCATGCCACCCGCAGCCGCTTCCTGCCGCGCGAGATGCTGGATTGCTTCGAGGTCACGCACTGGTCACCGCCGATCCTGTCGGGCGCGAGCCCAACTGCGATGACGGTGCCGACCATCGACGTATCTGCGCTGATGCGCTCCATGTGGACGTAGCTCGTCGAGGATCGGCCATTGGAACAGAGTCCGTTGAGACGGTAGGGTCATTGGGTACGGTCAAGGTCGAACCCTTTTCTCGATAAGTGTCTATGCCGCGAGTATCGCCAAATTCTTTGCAACGACTGGCAAATGAAGCGCGTATCCTGCTCCCGCAACCAAAAAATCTCGTCTTATCAAAGACTCCAAGGCCGAGCATAACGCTCGGCTTTTGTCGTTCCGCATTCTTGTCAACACCTGGTCAACGTTTGAAGAGGCCCCCCTACGCGGGGGCCTTTTGCGTTCCGGAACCAGAGTCAGCCGCCAAGATCATCCCGAAACCGGTCCATCTGATGCATCCGCTCGTGCAGGATCGTCACGATGCCGACGTCCCCGTTCGATAGCCGCCGCCAGTACACGAAGTGATGCTCGTGCCGGAAGTAGAAGCCGTCGATGGCGAACTCTGCCGGGATCGGCCGCGACGCGACGCTGTGTAGCTCGATTTTGTCGAATGCTGCAAACAGATCGGTGATGTAACGATCAGCCTGTTCAGCGCCCCAGCGGTCGCGCGTGTACCGGTAGATCTCGTCAAGTCGCAGCGATGCGGCTTCCTGGACGCGTATGGCCACGATGTCAGCCCCGGTTCCGGGCGATCACCTCGGCGGCGGTCAACGGGCGATAGCTTTCCTCCGGCGCGGCAAAGGCACGGGTCAGTTCTACCTTCAGACGGTCAAACGCCTCCCTCTCCGCCCGCTCCTTGTCGCGCCGGATCAGGTCGCGCACGTATTCGCTGATGTTCTCGTACGACCCGTTCTCGCCCACGTTCGACGCCACGAACTCGCTCAGCGCACCGCTGATGCGGACAGTCATCGTTGTTGTCTGGGACATGGCGGCCTCCGTTTCGTGTCTTCAAGATAAGCAAAATTGAAGACGCGCGCAAGTTTCCGAGCTTTCGATGTGCGCACTATTGTCCATGCCAAACATGGTTGCAGACGCCAAGGACCAAAGCGCAAGCTGCCTTGAATGGTTACAGGGCACATACTATTGATTCGGTTGCAACAAAGACCACTGTTCGGATTTCTCGTGAACCCCTTTGGCACGACGGCGCGCGCCATGGAGTTGCAAGGCGATCGTCTTTTGGTCACCGGACGGAGCACGCCCTCGTCGGTTTCGTTGGCGGATGTTGGCGAGGCACCAGCCCTTCGGAAGGGTGCATTTGGAACGACGCTGTAACTGCAGTCGTCCGGGCAAAGTAATGTCATCTTGCGTGGCGCCGGTCATGCCGATGCGCGCGCATTCGCGGACAGCGTCAAAGCCGCGTGGGTCAGATTCAACACAGACGCCTTTGACCACGAGGCGCAGCGGTTCGACCGGCTTCATGCCGCTGTTTCCGGGCTGGCGCGACCGCGCCGGTATCCAGCAGCCTGCAGTCTGGCGTTGGTTCTTCAGGACGCGCGATCCCTGGATGCCACGCTGCTGTCGAAGCTAAGGTCCGAGGCAATCGGGACGGATAGGGCAGAGCGTGTGGCCCTCGTGCGCAAGTTTGTGACTGATCCTCGGGCGGCAAGGGCAAATGCGATATCGGTCTTTGTCGACGCTGAACTGGATCGCTGGAAGCAATTCTTCGACACCATCGAAAGCAAGCCGCTGACGGCCGAACAGCGACTGTCTGTCGTGGTGGATGAAGATGCGACCCTCGTGCTGGCCGGTGCGGGATCGGGCAAGACCAGCGTGATCACTGCGAAGGCGGCTTACCTCATCAAAGCCGGGATCGGGAAACCAGAAGAAATCTTGATGCTGGCATTTGCAAAGAATGCGGCGGCAGAGATGTCGGAGCGGGTCGAGGCGCGATCCGGGGTGCCCATCGTGGCGCGGACCTTCCACGCGCTAGCCTACGACATCATCGGCATCGTGGAGGGGTCAAAACCCGCGCTTGCCGACCATGCCACTGACGACCTGGCCTTCACCAACCTGATCAAGCAGATCCTGAAGGACCTGGTGCATTCGCTGTCAGAGGTATCGAAGGCGATCATCCAGTTCTTCGCGCATTTCCTGGTCGAGCCGAAAACCGAATGGGACTTCAAGACCAGGCATGACTTCTACACCCACATGGAAAGCCAGGACCTGCGGACTGTTGATTTGCACCCAGAAGTGACCCGGGTAGTGGCGTAATTTTCATTGAGATTTGACCCATGTGACACCTCCCCCATGGCTGCTGGCAGCAGGGGATATTGGAGTGATCGGCATGGCATTTTTGAGTATTATTCGGCGTTGGGCATTGCGGGAGCATTTGTCCATTCGGGAGATCGCGCGGCGGACGAAGTTGTCGCGCAACACCATCAGGAAGTATTTGCGGTCTGGGGCGGTTGAGCCTGAGTTCAAGGTTGCCGAGCGACCGAGCAAGCTTGATCCCTTCGCGGCAAAACTGTCGGGTTGGCTGAAGACCGAGGCCGGGAAGTCGCGCAAGCAGCGGCGGACATCGAAGCAGTTGCATGATGACTTCGTGACGCTGGGCTACAACGGGTCTTATGGCCGGGTTGCCGCCTTTGCCCGGGTGTGGCGGGCAGATCGACAGAAGGAGCAGCAGACGACGGGGCGCGGAACCTTTGTGCCGCTGGTGTTTCAGCCTGGCGAGGCGTTCCAGTTTGACTGGAGCGAGGACTTTGGCGTTCGAGGTGGTGAGCGCGCCAAGCTGCAGGTGGCGCATATCAAGCTGTCACACAGCCGGGCATTCTTACTGCGGGCTTACCCCTTGCAGACGCATGAGATGCTGTTTGACGCGCATGTGCATGGGTTCCGGGTGTTCGGTGGCGTGCCGGGACGCGGCATCTACGACAACATGAAGACGGCGGTGGATCGGGTCGGCCGTGGCAAAGAACGGCAGGTCAATGCCCGATTCCTGGCGATGGCCAGCCACTATGTGTTCGAGCCCGAGTTCTGCAACCCGGCCGCGGGTTGGGAGAAAGGCCAGGTCGAGAAGAATGTGCAGGATTCTCGCCATCGTCTGTGGCAGCCCATGCCAGAGTTCCCGGATCTTGCGGCACTGAATGTATGGCTGGAACGACGCTGCCAAGAACTGTGGCACGAGATCCCTCACGGCGCATTACCCGGCAGCGTGGCCGATGTCTGGGCCGAAGAACGGGCAACCTTGATGCAATTGCCGCCTGCCTTTGACGGTTTTGTCGAGCACAGCAAACGCGTCTCACCCACATGTCTGATCAGCTTCGAGCGCAATCGCTACAGCGTTCCGGCGTCCTTTGCCAATCGCCCTGTCAGCCTGCGGGTCAATCCCGATCGGCTGGTCGTTGCAGCCGAGGGCAACATCCTGTGCGAACATGTCCGCGTGATCCAGCGCAGTCACAAGCTGCCACCGCAGACGATCTATGATTGGCGGCACTATCTGGCTGGGTTTCAGCGCAAGCCCGGGGCTTTGCGCAATGGTGCGCCATTCCTCGAATTGCCAATCCCATTCAGGCAGTTGCAAGAGCAGATGTTGCGCAAACCGGGTGGCGATCGCGAGATGGTCGATGTCCTGGCGTTGGTTTTGCACCACGATGAACAGGCTGTGTTGACCGCGGTGGAAATGGCACTGGCTGCGGGCGTGCCCACCAAGACACATGTGCTGAACCTGTTGCACCGGCTGGTCGATGGCAAGGTTTTTGGCGGGCCGCCATGCGTCATGATCCCGCCGCGGGCGCTATCGTTATCATGCTGCGCAGCCTGAAGATGCATGGCATGTCCCAGGCCGTTACCGACCTGATCGAGCAAGGCGCCCCTGCCTTCGATGCTTCGCTGCCGATCTTGTCTCAACTTCTGAAGGCCGAACTGGCCGAGCGCGAGGTTCGGTCGATCGCCTATCACATGAAGTCAGCGCGCTTCCCCGCCTATAAAGATCTGTCTGGCTTCGACTTCGCAACCAGCGAGATCAATGAGGCCACTGTCAGGACCCTACATCGCTGTGAGTTCATGGACGGGGCACAGAACGTGGTCCTGATCGGCGGCCCAGGCACCGGCAAGACCCACGTCGCAACGGCCATCGGAGTTCAAGCCATCGAGCATCATCGCCGCAAGGTCCGGTTCTTCTCAACCATCGAACTCGTCAACGCGCTCGAACAGGAAAAGGCGAAGGGCAAGGCGGGGCAGATTGCCGAGGGTCTGGCCAAGCTGGATCTCGTGATCCTTGATGAACTGGGCTACCTGCCGTTCAGCGCCTCGGGTGGAGCGCTGCTCTTCCATTTGATGAGCAAGCTTTACGAGCGCACCAGCATCGTCATCACCACCAATCTGAGCTTCAGCGAATGGGCGTCTGTCTTCGGCGACGCCAAGATGACAACCGCGCTGCTCGATCGGCTCACCCACCGTTGCCACATCCTCGAGACCGGCAACGACAGCTTCCGCTTCAAGGCAAGTTCAGCGGCGGCAACAAAACGGAAGGAGACCCTACGACCCTTGACCCCAGCCTGAGCCAAAAACCATAGTCAGAGGTGGCTCAGTTCTCGGTGAAAAACCCGGCTCACTTCTGAGTGGAAATCAACAGCCGACGGCTCCGCGCGCGGCCTCCTACACCATCAGCGGGGACACAGCCGGTTGCCGTTGCGTCGGAGCCGCTGAGATGCTGGGCCGAGCGCAGGCCGAAGAGGAGGTTCCTGGATGGAGAAACCGGCTGTAGTTCGGCCCTTGTTCGAACTTGAGACCTTCTTTGAGGGATCATCGAAGGGTTGGGGCTTCCTCCATTCGCGTCTCGGAACGCTGACCCAGCGCTTCGAGATTGCGGCGCAAGGACGGTGGGACGAGGGGGCACAGACCCTTTCCCTCACGGAGGACTATCGCTTCGACGATGGTCACCGCGATCTGCTGGAATGGCAAATAAGCAAGATCTCGCCGGCGCTCTATAAAGGCAGAGAAAAGCACCTCCAGGGCGAGGCAGAGGGAAAGCAGGCGGACAATCACTTCCGCTGGCAGTATGTTCGAGATGTTCCGCAGGCTGGTGGCGGGACGACGCGGTTGACCTTCGACGACTGCTTCTACCTGCAAACACCGGATCTGATGATGGCGCGCGCCTCTGTATCGCGCTTGGTTT
>JBGSQL010000030.1:0-2476 GCA_041738105.1 Rhodobacter sp.
AAGCAACGGGTGATCGAACTGGCCAGTGGCGCGTAACCCTGCGCGCCACATGGGAAAGTGTCCGCCGGACAGTTTTCGCTGAGACAGAAACCATCTCCCGAGGGTATGAATTGGATATACTCGGGAGAGGCGCGTGTGGGAGACCGCCCGCGCAATCGGTCTCGGGATGGATGCCGTGGTGGACCCCAGAGTCCGAACCGGGGTCCAGCCGGAGCCGGATCAACGCCCGATCCGCCAAGCCATTGATTGTACGGTTCCTTTCGGGCCGAAAACGTATGCTGGCGGGCGAAGCGCGGCACATCGCTAGCGTCACGGCCAGATTTTTGGGAAGCCACCCCCTCGGGAAGCCACCCGAGAACGGCTGAGATAGCACGATAAAACAGGCACTTGGCTGGTGGACTCCGGGGTGGATACCACCGGACTCCTGCGTCCGGTGAAATCCCGTGTGGACTCCTCATCCGGGGTCCAGCCCGGAAGCCAGCCCATCCTTCAACAGGACACCGCATATGACCATCAGCTTCGCCCCGGAGCGCATCGAGCAATGGCCGCTCGCGCGCTTGCAGCCTTTTGCCCGCAACGCGAAGGCGCATGGCGCAGACCAAGTGGCGAAGATCGCAGCCAGCATGGCCGAGTTCGGCTGGACTGTGCCGTGCCTCGTGGCCGAGGACGGTGAACTGATCGCTGGCCATGGGCGGGTGCTGGCCGCGACGCAGCTGGGGCTGACAGAGGCACCGGTGATCGTGCTGGGCCATCTGACCGAGGCGCAGCGGCGGGCGTATCGCATCGCCGACAACAAGCTGACGGAGTTGGGCACCTGGGACGAGGCGCTGCTGTCGGCGGAACTGAACGACCTTCTGGCGGAGGATTTCGACCTGTCGCTGGTTGGCTTTTCCGACGGCGAGTTGGACAAGCTGCTGGCTTTCGTGCCGGAGGGGGACGGGCAAGAAGGTGGCACCGGGGGCTCTGTGCCGCCGGTGACCATCCCCGAACCGCCGCGCAACCCGGCCTCGCGGACCGGTGATCTCTGGATCCTCGGCGACCACCGGCTGCTCTGCGGTGACAGCACCAGCGCGGCGGATGTGCGCCGCCTGATGAATGGCGAACGGGCCATCCTGTTTGCGACCGACCCGCCATACCTCGTCGATTACGACGGCTCGAACCACCCGACCCGGAACAAGGATTGGTCAGCGTCCTACGGCACGACCTGGGACGACTCTTCGCAGGGGGCCGAGCTTTACGACGGCTTCATCTCCGCTGCCGTGGCGGAAGCGATCTCCGAAAACGCCGCATGGCATTGCTGGCACGCCTCGCGCCGCCAGGCGATGCTGGAAGCCTGCTGGGAAAAGGCCGGTGCCTTCGTCCATCAGCAGATCATCTGGGTGAAGGACCGCGGGGTTCTGACCCGGTCGCATTATCTGTGGAAACACGAGCCCTGCTTCATGGGCTGGCGCCGCCCGAACCGCCCGTCGAAGGTGGCCGAGGAAACCCTGCCGTCGACATGGGCGCTGCCGAGCTTCGCCAAGGACGAGCGGCCCGACCACCCGACGCCAAAGCCGCTCGATGCGTTCGGGATCCCGATGCGTCAGCATGTGGCGCGCGGCGGGCTTTGCTATGAGCCGTTCTGCGGGTCGGGATCGCAAATCATGGCGGGAGAGGCCAATGGCCGCCGCGTCTTCGCCATGGAAATCAGCCCGGCCTACATTGATGTGGCTGTCGAACGCTGGCAGGCAGACACGGGACGCGAGGCTATTCTCGACGGTGATGGCCGGACCTTCGCGGCCGTGAAAGGTGAACGGCTTGGCGACGACGCCGAAGCCCCGGCCGATGCCCCTGCAACGGACGCCGAACCCGAACCTGCGCGCAAGCGCAAGACCGCCGCGTGACATGAATGACCTGGCTTTACCTTCCTCCGGATGCGGTTCCGGGACCGGAGACGCATGCCTGTTCGGCCTCTCCCTCTGTTCCGGCGCTGGCGGGCTCGACCTCGGGCTCACCATCGCCATCCCCGGATATCGTGCTGTGGGCCATGTCGAACGGGAAACCTTCGCCGCAGCCACTCTCGTGGCGCGGATGGAAGACGCGTCCCTGGATCAGTCTGTTGTCTGGGACGACGTTGCCACCTTCGACGGCCGCCCATGGCGCGGCGCGGTGGACATCATCACTGCTGGTTATCCGTGCCAGCCATTCTCGGTCGCGGGAAAGCGCCGCGGTGCCGATGACCCGCGCCACCTGTGGCCGCATGTTGCCCGGATCATCGGGGTGGTCGAGCCACCCTTCGTCTTCCTTGAGAATGTCGCCCATCATCTCCGCCTTGGCTTCCCCGAAGTCGCCAGCGGACTGGTCAGCATGGGCTACCGCCTTGCGGCAGGCCTCTTCACAGCGGCGGAAGTCGGCGCGCCTCATAAGCGCGAACGGCTCTTCATCCTCGCCATCCGCGAAGGCGACGAGCTGGCCGACCCCGCGCGCCTGCTCTGGC
>JBGSQL010000046.1:0-4287 GCA_041738105.1 Rhodobacter sp.
ATGTTCAAGGTCAAGGACTTCTGGGCCGTGCCGGAATATGCGGAACTGCTCAGCCAGCTGAACCAGCGGATCTATCCCTACATCGTGGGGGGCGAGGGCACGGCCAAAGAGGCGCTCGACGCTTTGGCCGCCGACTGGACGGCGACGTTCGCGAAATACGGCCGCGGCCAGTAAGGCCCGCGACCGGTCGGGGAAGGTGTGGCTCCCGCGCCTTCCCCACCCTCATTCCTGCGTCTGATATTCGGAGGCCGACTTGGCACAAACCGCGCATGCCACTTCAGGCCCAGCCCACCGCGCCCGCGGGATGAGCGATCTTGCGATCCGCAACCTCTTCATCGTCCCGACGATCGTCTTTCTGATTGTCTTCAATATCTTCCCACTGCTGTATTCGCTGGGATATTCCTTTACCGATTTTCGCGCCTCGACCAACGAGCCTGCGAATTTCGTCGGGTTGAAGAACTATCGTGATCTGCTGTCGGACCCGTTCATCTGGCGCAATTTCACCATCACCGCGAAATATGTGCTGATCTCGGTCACGGGGCAGGTCATCGTGGGCTTCGGCGTGGCGATGCTGTTGAACCGCGAGATCCCCTACAAGGGCCTGCTGACCACGCTGCTTTTGCTGCCGATGATGCTGTCGATGGCCGTGGTCGGGCTGTTCTGGAAACTGCTCTACGACCCCTCCTTCGGGATCATCAATCACGCGCTTGGCCTTGGCACGTTCGAGTGGCTGGCCGATCCCGATGTGGCGCTCTACGCCATCGCGCTAGTGGACATCTGGATGTGGTCGCCCTTCGTGATGCTGCTGTCGCTGGCCGGCCTGTCCGCCGTTCCGAAGCACCTTTACGAGGCGGCGGCGATCGACCGGGCCTCGGGGCTTTATACATTCTTTCGCATAACGCTGCCTCTGGTGGCTCCAATCCTGATGATTGCTATCATTTTTCGAACAATGGAGGCGTTCAAGACCTTTGACCTCGCCTACATCCTCGCCAGTCAGCCCACGACCGAGGTGATCTCGATCCGGCTCTACAAGATGGCCTTCCAGGAATGGCAGACGGGGCTGTCCTGCGCCTTTGCCTACATCGTGCTGATCATGGTGCTGGCGATCACCAACATCTACGTCAAGTACCTGAACAAGGTGAAGGAGCGCTGAGCATGGCTGCCGTTCGCACCACCGGCGAGGTGATCCGCCACCGCCTGTCTATCGCCGCGCTGACGGTGATCCTCGTGATCTTTCTTGCACCGATCTACTGGATCACCGCCACCGCCTTCAAGCCGCGCAACCTGGCCACCACCGTGCCCCCGACCGTCTTCTTCCAGCCCGAGGTGTCGTCCTTCGTCAAGCTGATGGTCAAGCGCAGCCAACTGCGCGCCCAGCCGACCGAGGAAGAACTGGCCGCCGCCCCCTGGTGGGAACGTCTGGTGCTCGAGGGCGGCGAAAAGGTCGTGCGCTCGGGCAAGGGGGTGGTCCAGCCCTCGGGCTATCCCAGCCGCTTCATGAACAGCCTGATCATCGCGATCACCTCGACCGTTCTCGCCGTCTCGATGGGCACGATCACCGCCTACGGCTTTTCCCGCTTCAAGGTGAAGGGCGAGGATGACTGGCTGTTCTTCATCCTCTCGACCCGGATGTTGCCGCCCGTGGTTGTCGCGATCCCGATGTTCCTGATGTATCGCGCCGTGGGCCTGAACGACACCCACCTGGGCCTGATCATCCTCTACACGGCGTTCAACCTGTCCTTCGCGGTCTGGCTGATGAAGGGCTTCATCGACGAGATCCCCAAGGAATACGAAGATGCGGCGCTGGTCGATGGCTACACGCGGATGCAGGCGTTCTTCAAGATCGTGCTGCCCGAGGCCGCAACCGGCATCGCCGCCACCGCCGTGTTCTGCTTCATCACCGCCTGGAACGAATACGCCTTCGCGCTGATCATGACCAACCGCCGCGCCCAGACGGCCCCGCCCTTCATCCCCAGCCAGATCGGATCGGGCCTGCCGGACTGGACGGTGATCGCGGCCGGAACCGTGCTGTTCCTGCTGCCCGTCGCCATCTTCACCTTCCTTCTGCGCAACCACCTCTTGCGCGGCATGAGCTTTGGGGCGATCCGGAAATGAGCTTTCGCGAGATCAACCAACGGCTTGTCGTGCCGGGTGCGCAATGGGTGATGATCTTCGGCATCGTGGCACTGTGCCAGCCCTGGGTCGAGGTGCTGCACCGCTACGGTCTGACGATCATCCTGCTGGGCCTTGTCACCTTCATGGTGGTGACCAAGATCCCGGCCCCACCGCCCCCGCGCGACGAGGATGCGGCATGACCCCGCGCATCGAACTTATCCATATCGACAAGCACTTCGGGTCAAACCACGTCATCCGCGATGTGAACCTGTCCGTCGCGGACCGCGAGTTCATCGTGTTTCTGGGCCAGTCGGGCTGCGGCAAGACTACCACGCTGCGCGCCATCGCCGGGCTGGAAACCATCGACAGCGGCGAGATCCGCATCGCTGGCACCCCCGTGCAGGATCTGCGCCCCGAGGTGCGCGACGTCGCCTTCGTGTTCCAGTCCTTCGCGCTTTACCCGCATCTGACGGTCTATGAAAACATGGCCTTTCCGCTGCGTGCCGTCGGTACGGCGCGGGGCGAGATCGACCAGACCGTGCGCCGCGTGGCGGGTGTCTTGCAAACGACGCACCTGTTGAACCGCCGCCCTTCGGCCCTGTCGGGAGGCGATCTGCAGCGGGTCGCGATCGGGCGCGCGCTGGTGCGCAACCCCAAGGCAATGCTGATGGATGAACCCATCGGCAGCCTGGATGCCAAACTGCGCGAGGAAATGCGGGTGGAACTGAAGCGACTGCATGTCGAGCAGGGCTCAACCACGATCTACGTCACACACGACCAGATCGAGGCGATGGCGCTGGCCGACCGCATCGTGGTGATGCACGAGGGCGTACTGCAACAGGTCGGCACCCCGGAACAGGTCTATGCCAACCCGGTGAACCTGTTTGTGGCGCAATTCGTCGGCAGCCCGGTGATGAACGTGGCCGAGGTTCAGGTGACGGGCGAGGGCACCGGGGCGCGTGTCACGGTCGAGGGTGCCGCCGAGGGCTTCGTCTTTCCCGCAACCCTTGTCGATGCGCTGCGTGGGGCAGGGGGCAAGCCCGGCACCCTGTCGCTGGGGATCCGCCCCGAGGCGCTCGAGGTGTCGCTGCTGCCGCAGGATCGCGCGATCCCGGTCGAGGCGCATCTGATCGAACCGCTTGGGTCGCATGACATCGTGGACCTGAAGATGGGGCCGGGTTTTGTGCGGGCGCGCACCCGCTCGGGCCTCGTGCCGGGACCGGGCACGCAGGTCTTCGTGCGGGCCGATCCGGGGCGCGCGCATTTCTTCGACCGTGAAACCGGCGCATCACTGGGGGTCAGCCTCTGATGGCCGAGATCGAGTTGAAGGGTGTCAGCAAGGACTTTGGCGGGATTTCCGCCTTGAAGGATGTCAGCCTGCGGATCGAGGACGGACAGTTCTTCGTTCTGCTCGGCGAGACCGGGGCGGGCAAGACCACCACCTTGCGATTGATCGCGGGGCTGGACAAACCGACCGAGGGCCGCATCCTGATCGACGGTCAGGACGTGACCGGCTGGGGCGCGGCCGAGCGTGACGTGGCGCTGGTGTTGCAGCAATACTCGCTCTACCCCCGCTACACGGTGCGCCAGAACCTCGAGTTTCCGCTGCGTTCGCCGATGCGGACCGTCTCTGCGGCCGAGCGCGACGAGCGCATCGCGCGGGTGGCCAGAACGCTGCGCATCGAACATCTGATGGATCGCAAGACCGACCGGCTGTCGGGCGGCGAGATGCAGCGCGTCTCGATCGGCCGGGCCATCGTGCGCACGCCCAAGGTGTTCCTGATGGACGAACCCTTGTCCGCGCTTGACGCCAAGCTGCGCGAGGCGCTCAGGGCAGAACTGAAGGATCTGCAGATGAACCTGGGCGAGACCTTCCTGTTCGTCACCCATGATCAGGTCGAGGCGATGTCGATGGGCGACCGGATCGGCGTGCTGAACAAGGGCGTGCTGGTGCAGGTCGGCACCCCGCAGCAGATCTATGCCAATCCGGTCAATACCTTCGTCGCGCGCGCGGTGGGCAGCCCCGCGATGAACCTGCTGCCCGGTCGGCTGGAACGCGGGCAGGCAGTGATGGGCGGTGGAATGGCCCTGGGGCATCCCGGTGCTGCGGGGGCCGAGGGGAGGGCGCTGATCTTTGGCGTGCGTCCCGAGGATCTGGACCTGAGCGGCGGC
>JBGSQL010000070.1:0-3915 GCA_041738105.1 Rhodobacter sp.
CGGCGGCGCGGCGATCAGGTTTACCCCGATGCCGATCGCCAGATGCCCGACGCGGCCCGGCGGGCCCTGCCCCTCCAGCAAGATCCCTGCCAGCTTGCCCCCGTTCAACAGCACATCATTCGGCCATTTCAGCGCAAACGCCTGCGGCAGACCGGTCAGCGCGACACAGGCATCCCGCAGGGCCAGCGCCGCCGCAAACGACCGCAGTGCCACCCGTTCGGTCGGCTCGGTCGGGTAGAGCAACAAGGTTGCATGAAAATTGCCGCGCGGGCTGGCCCAGGGTCGGCCCCGCCGCCCGCGTCCGCCGGTTTGCTCCTGCGCCAGAAACCAGGTCGGGCCATCAAGGTCCGCCGCCCGCCGCGCCGCCTCGGCATTCGTGCTGTCCACGGACCCAAGCGTGATCCGCGTCACGCCATCGGGCCAGCACTCAACGGACAAGCGTTTCCGCGGCTACGGCCGCCAGCGCCTCGACCCCGAACAGGTTCACAACCCCGATCACCATCGCCGCTGCCGACCCGACCAGCATCACCCATTGCACCGCCGGCATCTGGCCATCGAGCGTTTCGCCCTCTTTGCCGAAGTACATGTAGAACACCAGGCGCAGATAGTAGAACGCGCCGATCACCGATGCGATCGCCCCGGCCACCGCAAGCCAGGTCATCCCACCGTCAACGGCCGCTTTCAGCACATAGAACTTGCCGAAGAAACCCACCGTCGGCGGCACCCCGGCCAGACTGAACATCAAGATCAGCATGGCAAGCGCGCGCATCGGTTCGCGCCGCGAATACAGGTTCAGGCTGTCGATCGTGGTCACCGGGCGGCCGTCCTTCTGCATCGACAGGATGAAGGCGAAAGTGCCGATGTTCATCGTGATGTAGATCGACATGTAGATCAGCATCGCCTGCACGCCGCCCGCCGTTCCCGACGCAAGGCCCATCAGCGCAAATCCCATGTGCGAGATCGAGGAGTAGGCCATCAGCCGCTTGATGTCGCGCTGCCCGATCGCCGCAACCGCGCCAAGGAACATCGACACCACAGCCAGCGCCGCGATCACCTGCCCCCAGTCGCCCGGAATGGCCCCGAAGGCGTCGTGAACCACCCGCCCCAACAGCGCCATCGCGGCCATCTTGGGCGCGGTCGCAAAGAACGCCGTCACCGGGGTGGGCGACCCCTCATAAACATCGGGCGTCCACATGTGGAACGGGGCAACCGAGATCTTGAAGGCCAGACCCGACACGATGAACACCAGCCCGAACAACACGCCCAGCGGCGCCCCGTCTGCCAGCGTCGAAAGAACGCCCGAAAACAGCGTCGTTCCCGCAAAGCCATAGACCAGCGACGCGCCATACAGCAGCAGGCCCGAGCTCAGCGCGCCCAGCATGAAATACTTCAGACCCGCCTCAGTGGATTTGATCGAGTCGCGCCGCAGCGCCGCGATCACGTAAAGCGACAGCGATTGCAGCTCCAACCCCATGTACAGCGACATCAGATCGCCAGCCGACACCATCATCATCATGCCGACCACCGCCAGCGCAATCAGCACCGGATACTCAAAGCGCAACAGATCGCGGCGCATCATGTAATCCCGGCTCATCAGCAGGACGGCCGCCGCCGACAGCAGTACGGTGACCTTTGCAAAGCGGGCAAAGGCATCGTCGATGAACATGCCGCCAAAAGCCTCGCGCTGGCCGTCGCCCCCCACGCCGATCCACAGCGCGATCAGCAGGAACAGGCCCGACGTGGTCCAGACCAGCACCGGCCCGGTGTCGTCCTTGCCGGTGTAGACACCGACCAGCAGCGCGGCCATCGCATAGACCGCAATCAGCACTTCGGGCAGCACGATCTGGAAATCGGCGGGGGTCATTGACGTCGTCCCTCAGTTCAAGGCAAAGCGCGTGGTCGCATCGACCGGCAGCGCCGCCTGGTAATCATTGATAAGCGCCGACACCGAGGGGCCGGTTATGTCGGTCACAAGGCTCGGGTAGACACCCAAGAGCAGCGTCATCGCGATCAGGGGCGCGAACATGGCCTTTTCCCGCGCTGTCATGTCCTGGATGGTTTTCAGGCTTTCCTTGATCAGATCGCCGAACACCACCCGACGGTAGAGCCAGAGCGAATAGGTAGCCGACAGGATCACCCCCGTCGCCGCCACCGCCGCAACCCAGGTGTTGACCTGGAAGATGCCCGCCAGCGTCAGGAACTCGCCAACGAAACCCGACGTTCCCGGCAGGCCCACGTTCGCCATCGTGAAGAACATGAAGATCAGCGCATAGGCCGGCATTCGATTCACCAGACCACCATAGGCGTCGATCTCGCGCGTGTGCATCCGGTCATAGATCACGCCCACGCACAGAAACAGCGCGCCAGAGACAAAGCCATGCGACACCATCTGAAAGATCGCGCCATCCAGCCCCTGCTGGTTCGCGGTGAAGATCCCCATGGTCACATAGCCCATGTGCGCGATCGACGAATAGGCGATCAGCTTCTTCATGTCCGATTGCGCCAGCGCCACCAGCGAGGTGTAGACGATCGCAATCGCACTCATCCAGAAGATCAGCGGCGCCAGCAGGTCCGAGGCGACGGGAAACATCGGCAGGCTGAACCGCAGGAAACCATAGCCGCCCATCTTCAGCATGATTGCGGCCAGGATGACCGATCCGCCGGTCGGCGCCTGAACGTGCGCGTCCGGCAGCCAGGTATGCACCGGCCACATCGGCATCTTGACCGCAAAGCTTGCAAAGAAGGCAAGCCAAAGCAGCGTCTGCATCCCCCCGATCACCTGGAAGCCCAGCACCGAAATTGTCTCGGACCCGAAGCTGTGGGTCAGCAGCACCGCGATATCGGTCGTGCCGGCCTGCAGATACATCGCGATCATCGCGACCAGCATCAGCACCGACCCGAGGAAGGTATAAAGGAAGAACTTGAACGAGGCGTAGATCCGGTCCTTGCCGCCCCAGATGCCGATGATCAGGAACATCGGGATCAGGCCGGCCTCGAAAAAGATGTAGAACAGCACCAGATCGAGCGCGCAGAACACCCCGAGCATCAGCGTCTCGAGCACGAGGAACGCGACCATGTATTCCTTGACCCGGTCGGTCACGCCCCAGCAGGCGCCGATCACGATCGGCATCAGGACGGTGGTCAGCATCACGAACAGCACCGAGATGCCGTCGACGCCCATCTTGTAGGTGAGCCCGCCGAGCCAGGGCATCTCCTCGACGAACTGGAACCCCGTGTCGCGCGGCTCGAACCCGGCCAGCACGAACAGCGACAACAGGAACGTCGCAGACGTGGTGAACAGCGCCAGGAGCTTGGCGTTCTTCTGCGCCATGGCGTCGTCGCCGCGCAGGAATCCGAGCAGCACGACCGCGCCGATCAGCGGCAGGAAGGTGATCAGGGACAGGAGGTTGTTCATCTCAGCCGCCGGTCCGGATCGTCAGCCACAGACTCAGCGCCAGCACCCCGAGCACCATCGCGAAGGCGTAGTGGAACACGTAGCCCGATTGCGCCCGCCCGGCGAGACGGGTGACATAGGGCACAAGTCCCATCGCGAGGCCGTTGATGCCGCCGTCGATCGTCCCACCGTCGCCGCGTTTCCACAGCACGCGCCCGAGCCAGAGCGTCGGGCGGACGAAGACGCGGTCGTAGATCTCGTCGAAGTACCACTTGTTGAGCAGGAACAGGTAGAGCCAGCGTTGCTGACGCGCCAGCGCCACCGGCAGGGCAGGATTGACGACGTAGAACAGATAGGCGACGCCGAATCCGAGCAGCATCGCCACGAACGGCGAAACCTTGACCCAGGCCGGAGCCTCGTGCGCCGCTTCCATCACGTGGTTGTCCGGCGCCATGAAGATTGCGCCGATGGGCGCCTCGTACAGCGCCAGCGCCCCGCCTGCGGCCGGGGCCTCGCCTCCC
>JBGSQL010000094.1:0-1958 GCA_041738105.1 Rhodobacter sp.
CCGGCATAAAGCCCTGCGGCCAGTGCCATCTGCGCCAGCGCCGCCTGCGCCGCAACCGCACCGCCAGTGTCGCACAGGTGCGCAAGCCGCTTCAGGGTCGATCCCGGCAAGGTCGAGATCGCATCCAGTTGCAGATCCGCCCGCCCGTCCGCCGGCAGCACCGCCAGCGCGATGCCCTTGGCGCGGCACAGCGCCTCGACCTGGCTCAGCCCATAGGCCCAGTAGGGGCGGCCACCGATCAGCCGGATCAGGATGCCCTTGGCCCCCGACAGCGTGCGCTCGACATAGGTATCGACCGACAGCGGGTGCGCCAGCGCGGCGAGGTTGGCCAGCCGCAGCGACGGCAGCTTGCCCGCCGCCCGGTGCCAGCCGGCCGCGAAAGCGCCAAGATCGCTGTCCGAGAAGGACAGCACCACAAGATCCGCCGGGCTCTGGCCCAGATCGGTCGGCGCCGCCGTTTCCTCCAGCCCGTGGCTTTCGCGGAAGATCACATGCATGTCAGGGCACCCGCCTGTCCGGCTGCACGCGACGCCGGGCTTCGTTTCGGCTCAAATACCCCTCTTGCCCGAGTGATGCCGGAACAGTGCGCGGGCTTTTGCGCCGCCTTGTGCCGGCGTGTTGCCGCATCGCTGTCATCCCGCCAAGGCGCGACGGATCGCATCGGCATCGATGTCGTCATGCTCGGCGATCACCACGAGGCGTCCCTGGCGCACTTCGCCCGGGGCCCAGGGCCGATCGTATTGCACCCGAACCCGGCCGCCCACCGCCTGCACCAGCAGGCGCATCGGCTTGCCTGCCACCGCAGCATGGCCCTTGACCCGCAGGATGCGCTGCGCGTCAGCCAGCGCTGCCACCCGCGCCGCCAGCGCCTCGGGGTCATGCTGTTCGCCGATCTCGATGACGACCGAGTCGAAATCCTCGTGATCGTGTTCGGCCTCGTCGTCGTGATGCGATGGGCGCGCCGCCAGATCGTCTTCTGCCGCCGCCCCCAGCCCCAGGATCACCCGCGGATCAATGACGCCTTCCAGCACCTCTATCACCGGCAGCGTGCGCGGGGCTTCGGCGGCAATCACCGCACGTGCCGCGCTGACGCCCGCGACCCCGGCCAGATCTCCCTTGGTCAGCAGCACCAGATCCGCACAGGCGATCTGATCCTCGAAGACCTCGCCCAGGGGCGTTTCGTGATCCACCGATCCGTCGGCCGCGCGCTGCGCCTCGATCCGCGCAAGATCGGGCGCGAACCGCCCGGCCGCCACGGCTTCGGCATCGGCCACGGCGATCACGCCATCCACCGTGATCCGGCTGCGGATCGCGGGCCAGTCGAACGCCTTGAGCAGCGGCTTGGGCAAGGCAAGGCCCGAGGTTTCGATCAGGATGTGATCGGGGCGCGGATCCAGCGCCATCAGCGCCTCGATCGTCGGGATGAAGTCATCGGCCACCGTGCAGCAGATGCAGCCGTTGGCCAGTTCCACGATGTTTTCCTCGGGGCAGTCGGGCAGGGCGCAGGATCGCAGGATCTCGCCGTCCACGCCCACATCGCCGAATTCGTTCACCACCACGGCCAGCCGCCGGCCTTGCGGGTTTTGCAGCAGGTGGCGCACCAGCGTGGTCTTGCCTGCCCCCAGAAACCCCGTGATCACGGTCACGGGCACCTTCACCAGTTCAGTCATCGTGGCCCTCCAGCGGCGGTATGCGCGCGATACAGTTCTTGCGGAAATGCTCGGGCCGGTCGCGCCACGGCACCAGACCGTCTATGGTAGCGGCATAGCGGGTGGCGCCGTCGATCAGCACATCGACCATCCCGGCCTCCAGATTGCCATAGACATAGCTCCACCTCCCGGCCCCGCGCAGGGCAACGGTACAGCCCCGGGTGCAATTCGACAGGCACTCGACCGGCACCACGCGCACCGAATCCGGCATCCCGGCCGCCTGCAGGGCCGCCAGCAGCGCCGCGCCGG
>JBGSQL010000115.1:0-10630 GCA_041738105.1 Rhodobacter sp.
CTGCTGCGCTGCAACGCGTTCGAGGTGATCGCGCTGCTGGTGGCGCTGGCCAGCCGGATCGCGTCCGGGGCCGGTGTGCGGCAGTTTCGGCTGACCGCGGACGAGGACGGGCCGGGGGCAATGCTGCGCCTGATCTGGTCCGGCGTGCCAATGTCGGTGGGCGAGATCGAGCGGCTGCTGGATGAACCGCTGGACGTGGACATGGCCGATGTCACCGGGCGCACCGTGCTGGCCACCCATGCGACCGAGCTTTGGCCCGAGCATGGGCCGCAGGGCATGGCCTCGCTTTGCCTGCCGATCCCGCGGGCGCGCCGCGCGGGACGGCGCCCGAAGCCGATCGCGCGCGCGGTGGTCTATGATTTCGACCTGCTGTCCCGATCGCGCAACGACAAGGTGGCCGATGCCCGGCTGGAAGACCTGAACTATGTGGTCTTCGACACCGAAACGACCGGACTTCTGCCGGCGCAGGGGGACGAGATCGTGCAACTGGCGGCGGTGCGGATCGTGAACGGTCGCCGGGTTGAGGGTGAGGTCTTTGACACGCTGGTGAACCCGCGACGTCCGATCCCGCCGTCTTCGACCGAGGTGCATGGCATCACCGATGCGATGGTTGCCGACGCGCCCGACATTCAGGACGTTTGCCGCCGGTTTCACAACTTTGCGGCCGGGGCCGTTCTGATCGCGCATAACGCGCCGTTCGACATGGAGTTTCTGCGCCGGCGCGAGGGCGAGCTTGGACTGCGCTTCGAGAACCCGATCCTGGATACCGTGCTGTTGTCGGCGGTGGTGTTCGGCCAGCAGGAGGCGCACAGCCTGGATGCGCTGACGCATCGCCTTGGGGTGACGATCCCGGAGGAGGCCCGGCACACGGCAATCGGTGACACGGTGGCGACGGCGGATGCGTTCCTCAAGCTGTTACCGATGTTGCAGGGCCGGGATCTGGCAACCTTCGGGGCGGTTCTGGGCGAGGTGCGCCGGCATGGGCGGCTGCTGAAGGATTTGAACTGACGGCCCGGCAAGATCGCGCCCGAGTTTTGGGTGGGGGGCGTGGTGCAACCACGAAATGACCATTCAGGCAGCTTTTCCGGGGCGTGACGCAGATAGTGGGCAGCGCGCGGCGCTGATCTGTTGACTCGGCGACCGGGCGGCGGGTTAACATCCGCTGTCAGGAGCCGCGATGAAGCCCGCCGAACGCAAGACAATGATTGCCAATGCAGTGGCGGCAGAGGGGCTGACATCGGTCGAGGCGCTGGCCGCGCGCTTTGGCGTGTCGGCCGAGACGATCCGGCGCGACCTGGCCACCCTTGCGGCCACGGGGCTGGTGCAGAAGGTGCATGGTGGCGCGCGGCCGGGGCACATCTATGTGGAAAGCCGCTTCAGCGACCGGCTGGCGCAGAATGCCGCCGCCAAGCGGGCCATTGCGGCGCGACTGGCCGCGCTCGTGCAGCCGGGACAGATGCTGTTGATGGACACCGGATCGACCACGATCAGTTGTGCCGAGGCGCTGACACACCATGCGGAACTGACGATCGTGACCAATTCGCTGCAGATCGCCGCGATGATGGGGCGGGCCGAAGGGCACCCGATGCTGCATCTGTTGGGTGGCCAGTTTCTGGCGGAAAGCGGCCAGACGGTGGGCCCGGTCGCGATCGAGCAGATCGCGCGGTATCAGGCGGATTATGCGGTGATCTCGGCTGTGGGGGTTGATGCCCATGCGGGTGTGACGAATACGAGTTTCGAGGAAGCGCAGATCGCCCGGGCGATGATGGCAAACGCGAACCGCACCATCCTGGTGGCCGATGCCAGCAAGATCGGCCGGGTCGCGGCGCACCGAGTCTGTCGACTTGGCGACGTGGGAATGCTTCTTTGTGAAGACCTGTCCGATCCTGTCCTTGGCGCGACGCTGGTCGCGGCTGGGGTAGCCATCGGATGAGGCGGAACAGGCAGACAAATGGCCGAAGGGCCGGGACGGGGTACGGACGGCATGGCTGAGTTGATGCGGGGATATGTGCGGGTGGTGGACCGGCTGTCGGATTGGGTCGGCCATGTGGCGATGTATCTGATCTTTGCGATGGTCGCGGTGCTGTTGCTGGATGCGGTGACGCGCAACGTCATCCACATACCGCTGCACTGGTGCGTCGAGTTGGCCCAGTTCATGCTGGCGGCCTATTACTTCATGGGCGGGGCGATGACCCTGAAGAACGACAGTCACGTCCGGATGGACCTGCTTTATGCCTCGTTCACCGAGCGCGGGCGGGCGCGTATGGATGCGGTGACGGTGCTGTGCCTGATCTTCTATCTGTCTGTGATGCTGTGGGGATCGCTGTCGTCGCTGCAGTATGCGATCGACACGGACGAGCGCCGCTTTTCGATCTGGAACCCGTCGATGGTGCCGATCAAGGTGCTGATGGTGGCCTGCATCATCCTGATGCTGCTGCAATCGTTCTCGTTGCTGTTCAAGCACGTCGCCACCTTGCGCGGGATGGCCCGCGCATGAGCTATGAAATGATCGCCCTGCTGATGTTCGCGTCGATGATGGCGCTGATGCTGACCGGCCAGAGGGTTTTTGCCGCCGTGGGCTTTGTCGCGGCAGGCACGGCGCTGCTGCTTTACGGGACGGGGGGCATCGAGATGCCCTTCAATGCGACGTTCAAGCTGTTCAACTGGTTCCCGATGTTGACGCTGCCGCTGTTCATCTACATGGGCTACATCCTGTCGGAGTCCGGCATCGCCGAAGACCTTTACAAGATGCTGCATGTCTGGTTCGGGCGCATGGCGGGGGGGCTTGCGATCGGGACCATCCTGCTGATGGTCATCATTTCGGCAATGAACGGGTTGTCGGTGGCAGGCATGGCGATCGGATCGGCGATTGCCCTGCCCGAGATGCTGCGGCGCGGGTATGACAAGGTGCTGATCACCGGGGTGGTGCAGGGCGGGTCGAGCCTGGGGATCCTGATCCCGCCGTCGGTGGTGATGGTTCTTTACGGTGTGATTGCGCGCGAGCCGGTCAGCCAGCTGTGGCTGGCAGGGGTGGGGCCGGGGCTGGTGATGGCCGGGCTGTTTTGCATCTACATCTATGTCCGGGTCAAGGCGAACCCGGCGCTGGCCCCGGCGCTGACCGATGAAGAGTTGAACATGCCGCTGGGCGAGAAGCTTGCGCTTCTTCGGGCTGGCATCATCCCCTTCGTGATCTTCTTTGCGATGACGGGGCTTTTCGTTTCGGGATACACCAGCCTTGTCGAAAGCTCGGCTGTGGGGGCCACGTCCGCGACGCTGGCAGCCGCGATCAAGGGGCGGCTTTCGATGCGCCTGATCCGGGACACCGCGGAGCGGACGTTGGCCATTTCCTGCATGTTCCTGTGGCTGATCCTGGCGGCGCTGGCCTTTTCTTCGGTGTTCGACGGGATCGGCGCGGTGCGGGCGATCGAAAACGTGTTCATCGGCAACTGGCATCTGTCGCCCTGGCAGATCATCATCATGATGCAGGTCAGCTTTATCGTGATGGGGATGTTCCTGGAC
Source organism: Rhodobacter sp. (assembly GCA_041738105.1). GTDB lineage: Bacteria > Pseudomonadota > Alphaproteobacteria > Rhodobacterales > Rhodobacteraceae > Aliitabrizicola. Next base: position 3,520 of record JBGSQL010000115.1, read on the forward strand.
GATACGGCGATGCTGGTGATCGTCGCGCCGCTGTATGTGCCCTTGGTGGACCGGCTTGACCTTGGGATCGACGGGCAGATGATCTGGTTCGGGATCCTCTACACGATGACCTGCCAGATCGCCTACATCACCCCGCCGTTCGGCTACAACCTGTTCCTGATGCGCGGCCTTGCGCCGAAAGAGATCACGCTTGTGGATATCTACAAGTCGATCTGGCCATTCGTGATCATGATGATCCTGACCATCATCCTGGTGATGGTCTTTCCGCAGATCGCGATGTGGCTGCCCCACTACGTCTACAGATAACCAGAAGGGCGGGCGAACCGTCGAACGCAAACCATCAACAAGGAGACGAGAAATGACCAGACTTATCAACCCCGACAGCCCGTCCGAAAAGATCCTCGCCAGCCGCCGCCGGTTCATGGCGGGGGCTGCCGTGGGCGGGGCCGCGATGCTGTCCGCGCCCTATGTCAACGCGCAATCCGCGCCGATCAAGTGGCGCTTGCAGACCTATTCCGGGGCTCCGCTGGGGGCGCATGTGATCAAGCCGCAGATCGAGGCGTTCAACATCGCCGCCAACGGCGAGATGGAGATCGAACTGTATTATGCCGATCAGCTGGTGCCGACGGCCGAGCTGTTCCGGGCGTTGCAGAATGGCACGATCGACGCGGTGCAGTCCGACGATGCCACGATGGCATCGCCGGTCGATATCTCGGTGTTCGGCGGCTACTTTCCGTTCAACACGCGCTTCAGCCTCGATCTGCCGGCGCTGTTCGCCTATTACGGGCTGAACGAGATCTGGGCCGAAGCCTATGGCGAGGTCGAGAATGTGACCTGGCTGTCGGCGGGGGCCTGGGATCCGCTGCACATCTTCACCAAGGATCCGATCCGCAGCCTTGCCGACATGAACGGCAAGCGCGTGTTCGGCGTGCCGACCGCCGGCAAGTTCCTGTCGCAATACGGGCTTATCCCCGTGACCGTGCCGTGGGACGATGTCGAGGTCGCGCTGCAGACCGGCGAGCTGGACGGCGTGGCCTGGTGCGGCTTTACCGAGGCCTATGAGGTGGGTTGGGCGGATGTGTGCAACTATGCGCTGACCAACTCGGTCACCGGGGCGTGGTGCGGATCGTACTTTGCCAACACCGCCAGCTGGGCCAAGGTGCCGCCGCATCTTCAGCAACTGTTCAAGTCGACCATCGACCAGTCGCACTACTACCGGAACGTCTGGTATTGGGGCGGCGAGGCCAAGCTGCGGGTCGAGGGCGAGAAGATGGAGCTGACCTCGCTGCCCGATGAGGAATGGGCACAGGTCGTCAGCGACAGTGCGGCGTTCTGGGACGAGATCGCGGCGACCAGCCCGCGGGCCGGGCGGGTTGTCGAGGCGTTCAAGACCTATGCCGCGACGATGGAGAAGGCGGGCTATCCCTACCGGTGAGGGCTGCCGCCTGATGCAATCGCCCCCCGCCCGGCCGTGCGCGCCGGGCGGGTGTTTGCGCCGGGGTTGCCCTTGACTGCACCCCGCGTGAGCCGCGGCGGGCGCAGGATCGGAATTCTGCGATTGACCGGGTGGCAATAACAAGTGACCGTCAAGCTGGGTGGCAGGCCGCGGACCGTCTGGAACAGGGCGACCGCATTGCTGACCCGGGGGCAGACCCGCAAGAGGGTTGCCGCATATGGAGAGGCCCGCGAAACTGCGGGCGCAAGGGAGGACGACGATGAAGAATGTCATTCTGGGCATGGTGCTGTCAGCTGCACTCGCGGTGCCGGTGCTGGCGGCAGACTATACGATCATGGCGCCCGCCGGGCCGGGCGGTGGATGGGATCAGACCGCGCGCACCATGCAAGAGGTGATGCAGGCCGAAGGGATCGCAGGCAATGTGCAGGTGCAAAACGTGCCTGGTGCCGGTGGCACCGTCGGTCTGGCGCAGTTCGCCTCGACTGCGGCGGGCGACCCGAGCCAGCTGATCGTCGGGGGCTATGTCATGGTCGGGGCGATCCTGACCAACGGCTCGCCGGTGTCGCTGGCCGATGTGACCCCGATCGCGCGGCTGACGGGCGAAGCGGTGGCGATCGTGGTGCCGGCCGCGTCGCCGATTCAGGACATCAACGGGCTGGTTGAGGCGCTGCGGGCAGATCCTGGCGCAGTCAGCTGGGCCGGCGGTTCCGCCGGCGGCGTGGACCACATCACCGTGGGGCTTCTGGCGAAAGCGGCCGGGGTCGATCCGACCAAGATCAACTATGTCGCCTTCTCGGGCGGGGGTGAGGCGCTGGCGGCCATCCTGGGCAATCAGGTGACGGCGGGCATTTCGGGCCTGGGCGAGTTTCTGCCCCAGGTGCAAGCCGGCACGATGCGCCTGCTCGCGGTGTCTTCGGGTGAGCGGATCGAGGGTGTCGATGCCCCGACGCTGGCCGAGGCCGGGTTTGACGTGGTGGTGCAGAACTGGCGCATGGTTGCGGCCGCGCCCGGGCTTTCGGACGAGCAGAAAGCGCAAGTGATGGCCGATATCGAGAAGCTGAACGCATCGGCGGGCTGGACCAAGGCGCTTGCGGACAAGGGCTGGGCCAACACCTACCTTGCGGGGGCCGATTTCGAGGCACAACTGGCTAAGGAAGTTGTGGCGACCACGGCGATCCTCAAGGATATCGGCCTGGTTAAATGAAGCGCTTTCCCTCGGAACTGGAGCGCCGCCCCGATGGGGCGGCGTTTGCCATCGCACTGACGCTGGCCGGATTTGGCCTGCTGTTGTTGTGGGAGGGTGCGCGGTTGCCCGATCGCGGCGGCTATTCGGGTGTCGGGCCGGATGCTGCGCCCCGGTTCATCGGAGGGTGTCTGCTGGTCCTGTCCGCCTGGACGGCGTTGGCGGCCTGGCGCGGCGAGTTCGATCCGCGTCCGCGCCAGAAGGTCGTGCCTTTGCTGTGGATCGTCGCCGGGCTTGTGCTGCAACTGGCGCTGCTGAACGTCGCGGGCTTTGCGATCGCGTCGGGCATCCTGTTTGCGTGCACCGCCGCCGGGTTCGGTTTGCGTCGCCTTGTGCTGACCCTGCCGTTCGGGATTGGGTTTGCATTGGCGGTCTATGGCGTGTTTGACGGGTTGTTGCGGCTGAACCTGCCGGCGGGGCCGCTGGAACACCTGATCTTCGGGGGCTGACGTGGGCACATTCGACTTTCTCTTGCAGGGCCTGTCGGTCGCGCTTGATCCGATGATCCTGATGTATGCCTTGATCGGTGTGACGCTGGGCACGGCCGTGGGCGTCTTGCCGGGGATCGGGCCGGCGCTGACAGTGGCGTTGCTGCTGCCGGTCACCTATGGGCTTGATCCGGCGGGGTCGCTGATCATGTTCGCGGGGATCTACTATGGCGGCATGTATGGCGGATCGACCACGTCGATCCTGTTGAACACGCCGGGAGAAAGCGCGTCGATCGTGACCGCGCTGGAAGGCAACAAGATGGCCAAGGCCGGCCGGGCCGGGCCGGCGCTGGCCACGGCGGCGATCGGATCATTCGTGGCTGGGCTGCTGGCGACGCTGGCACTGGCACTGATCGCGCCGGCGGTCGTCAAGTTTGCGCTGGTCTTCGGGCCGCGCGAGTATTTTGCGTTGATGGTGCTGGCCTTTGTCACCGTTTCCGCCGCGTTTGGCGAGTCCACGCTGCGGGGGCTGACCTCGCTCTTCGTGGGGCTGGGGCTGGCCGTGATCGGGATCGACGGGCTGACCGGGCAGGCGCGGCTGTCCTTTGGCGTGCCGCAGCTTCTGGATGGGATCGAGGTGACGACGCTGGCGGTGGCGATGTTCGCGGTCGGCGAGGCGCTGTTCGTGGCCGGAGACGGTCTGCGCGCCGATGATACGGTGCTGAAGGTCAAGGGGTCGGTCTGGATGTCGGCCAGCGACTGGTCGCGGTCGTGGCGATCCTGGCTGCGCGGCACGGCCATCGGATTTCCGATCGGGGCGATGCCCGCAGGGGGCGCGGATGTGGCCAGTTTCCTGTCCTATGCGACCGAGAAGCGGGCCAGCAAGCATCCCGAGGAGTTCGGGCATGGCGCGATCGAAGGCGTTGCCGGACCAGAGGCTGCCAACAATGCAGCCGCCGCCGGAACGCTGGTTCCGCTGCTGACGCTGGGCCTGCCCACGACAGCCACGGCCGCGATCATGCTGGCGGGCTTTCAGCAGTTCGGTCTGCAACCGGGCCCCTTGCTGTTCGCGACCAATCCGGAACTGGTCTGGGGGCTGATTTCCTCGCTGCTGATCGCGAACATCATGCTGCTGGTTCTGAACCTGCCGCTGATCGGGGTGTGGGTGAAGCTGCTGGCGATCCCGAAGCCGTGGCTTTATGCCGGGATCCTGCTGTTTGCCACGCTGGGGACGATCGGGGCAAACCCTTCGCCGGTCGAATTGTCGATGCTGCTGATCTTCGGCGTGCTGGGCTATCTGATGCGGCTGTTCGGCTACCCGATCGCCCCTGTTGTGGTGGGCCTGATCCTGGGGCCGATGGCCGAGCAGCAACTGCGCCGGGCGCTGGCGATCAGCCAGGGGGATTGGATGACGCTGGTGGCATCGCCCATCGCCGCCGGCCTGCTGCTGCTTGCGGCGTTCGCGTTGGTGATGCCGCTGATCCTGCGCAGCCGGGGCAAGGGGCAGGTGCTGAGCCAGGTTGCCGGCGACGAGGACTAGCCTTGCGCTGACGGCATGTCGGGCATGTGATGCAGGGCCAGGCTTCGGGTGGGGGTGAGTGCCTATATGTGTCAGGTAGATCAGAAGGATCACCTGAAATGACACATTCCCTTCAAACGCTTGTCATGGCGCTGGGTTTGATCGCTGCGGCCTTCCGTGCGACGGGTGCGGTACGCATCCATCACAGCCCGAAAGAGGTTGACCTTCAGCATCTGGGGATCAAGGCAGGTGACTTTCCCGCGTCCTGGTGACGCCGGCCGGCGCCAAACCTGCCGTTGAAAACATTTGCGCCATACATTTATACATTTGAACATGTGAGTTTGATCATGTAATGTCTCACCTCGCGGATCGACTCATTCTGGGCTGGATCCTTTGCGCCTTGGAGGGGGAGTGATGGCACATATAGTTGTTGTGGGAGCTGGGCTTGGCGGGGTCATCATGGCCTACGAGATGAAGGACCAGCTTGGGCGAGACGATCAGGTTACGGTGATCACAAAGGGTAACAGCTACAGCTTTGTGCCGTCGAACCCATGGGTGGCGGTGGGCTGGAGGGACCGCGATGATGTCGAGGTCAACCTGACCGACGTGATGGAGCGGCGCGGTATCGCGCTGCTGACGCAGGGCGCGGCGCGGGTTCATCCGACGGAAAACCGGGTGGAACTGACGGATGGCGGCTCGGTGGGCTATGACTATCTGGTGATCGCCACGGGCCCGGAGCTGGCCTTTGACGAGATCGAGGGTTTGGGACCAGAGGCACATACCCAGTCCGTCTGTACCGTTGACCATGCGATGCAGGCGAAACAGGTGTTCGAGGCGCTTGTCGCCAAGCCTGGCCCGGTGATCATCGGGGCCGTGCAGGGGGCGAGTTGTTTCGGCCCGGCCTATGAGTTTCTGTTCATTCTCGAGACCGCGTTGCGCCGCGCCAAGGTGCGCGACCGTGTTCCGATGACCTTTGTCACCTCAGAGCCCTACATCGGGCATCTGGGGTTGGATGGCGTGGGCGACACCAAGGGCCTGCTGGAAAGCCAGATGCGCGCTCAGCACATCAAATGGATCAACAATGCAAAGGTGAAATCGGTCGAGGCTGCGGTGATGCATGTCGAGGAGGTCAACGAGGACGGGTCCACGAAGAAGCTCCACGATCTGCCCTTTGCCTTTTCGATGATGCTGCCGGCGTTTCGCGGGGTGGAGGCCGTGCGTGGGATCGAGGGCTTGACCAACCCGCGCGGATTTATCCTGGTGGACAAACATCAGCGCAATCCGACCTTCCGCAATGTCTTTGCCGTGGGCGTGGGCGTGGCAATTCCACCGATGGGACCGACGCCGGTGCCGGTGGGTGTGCCGAAGACCGGGTTCATGATCGAAAGCATGGTGACGGCCACGGCCCATAACATCGCCAGCCTGCTGAAAGGCCAGGAGCCGACCGAAGTGGGCACCTGGAACGCGGTCTGCCTTGCCGATTTCGGCGATGGGGGGGTGGCCTTTGTGGCGCAGCCGCAGATCCCGCCGCGCAACGTGAACTGGTCGTCGCAGGGCAAGTGGGTTCATTACGCAAAGATCGGGTTCGAGAAGTATTTCTTGCGCAAGATCAAGATGGGCAAGTCCGAACCGTTCTATGAACGTCTTGCGATGCAAGCGCTCGGGATCGACAAGCTGAAGTCGACGCATCAGGAAACAGGAGATTGAAATGACTGTAAATCAAGCGGTTACTGCCTTTGCAGGCTTCATGGTGTTGCTGTCGTTGGCGCTGGCGTGGTGGGTGTCGCCATGGTTTCTGGCCTTGACGGCCTTTGTTGGCGCGAACCTGCTGCAATCGGCGTTCACCGGGTTCTGTCCGGCGGCGACCGCGTTCCGCAAGCTGGGCTTTCGCGACCAGTCCAACGCCTGAGCCCTGTCAGACCTGAAAGGTGCCCCGATGCTGTCTTCGATACGGCCGATCCTCTTCTCGGCGCTGGTTGCCACGACACCCGCCCTTCCTGCCCTTGCGGCGGAGGTTGAGTTGCGTCCGATCGAGATCGTTGAAATGAAGGCGCTGTTTGGCCGGATCGAAAGCCGGTACGTCGTTCCGGCCCGCAGCCGGATCGGCGGCACGCTGGTTTCGCTCGATGTGTCCGAAGGCACGGCGGTTGCCGCCGGGCAGGTGATCGCGCGGATCGTGGACGAAAAGCTGGAGTTGCAGCTGTCGGCCGCCGAGGCGCGGCTGGAGGCGGCGCGGTCCGAACTTGCCAATGCCGAGACCGAACTGGCCAGAAGCGAAACGCTGCTGGCGCGCGGATCGACGACCGTGCAGGCCGTGGATCTGGCGCGCACGGCGGTCAGCGTCGTGCGCAATACGGTGGCCGAGTTGGACTCGACCCGGTCCGTGATCCGCCAGCAGATGCAGGAAGGCGATGTCGTGGTGCCCGCAGAGGGGCGCGTGCTGACCGTGCCGGCGCGGCTTGGGC
>JBGSQL010000124.1:0-5178 GCA_041738105.1 Rhodobacter sp.
CAGTGCGCCGCGATCGCCTCCACCACGGCGGCTCCCGCCCGCTCCATCAGGGTGCGCCCTGTGACCTCGCCGCTGGCGATGGCCGCCGCGTCAATGGCGCGCATTTGGGCAGATGTAAGAAGATATGTCATGCGCGCGTCCGATCCGTTCATAAACCGCTCATCAGAAGATCACTTCGCCTATATTTTAGGCGCACTAACCGGAAACCTCCGCCCGCTTTCCGCAACCACACCCTGCCCAATTGTGGCGCTTCCGCGAAAGTGGTCACTGACCTGCGGAACGGACGCTACCGGGAGGAGTCGGCCCATGAAGAAGATCGAAGCGATCATCAAGCCCTTCAAGCTCGACGAAGTGAAGGAAGCCCTGCAAGAGGCCGGCATTCAGGGGCTTTCGGTGACCGAGGTCAAGGGGTTCGGGCGCCAGAAGGGCCACACCGAACTGTACCGCGGTGCCGAATACGTTGTCGATTTCCTCCCGAAAGTAAAGATCGAGGTGGTTCTGGCCGATGACATGGTGGACGCCGCCGTGGCAGCCATCATTGCCGCCGCGCGTACCGACAAGATCGGCGACGGCAAGATCTTCGTCTCGTCCGTCGAACAGGCAATCCGCATCCGCACCGGTGAATCCGGCGATGACGCGATCTGACGCAACTCCGCCCGGCCGATCCGCAAGGACCACCCGGCGCAACGACCCTCTGGCAGAAGGAATGGCCCAAAGATGAGCACGGTCAAGAACGCCCTGAAACTGATGAAGGAAGAAGAGGTCGAATACGTCGACATCCGCTTCACCGATCCGAAAGGCAAACTGCAGCACGTGACGCTGGTCGCGGACCTCGTGGATGAAGACTTCTTTGAAGAAGGCTTCATGTTCGACGGCTCGTCCATCGCCGGCTGGAAATCCATCGACCAGTCCGACATGAAGCTCATTCCCGATGCTTCGTCGGTCTACATCGACCCGTTCTATGCCGAAAAGACGCTGTGCGTGCATTGCAACGTCGTCGAGCCCGACACTGGCGAGCCCTACAGCCGTGACCCGCGCGGCACGGCCCAAAAGGCCGAGGCCTACCTGAAGTCCTCAGGCATCGGGGACGCCTTCTATTGCGGTCCCGAAGCCGAGTTCTTCATCTTCGACGATGTCCGCTACCAGGTCAGCATCAACAAGGTGTCCTACGAAGTGGACGCCGTCGATGCCTCGTGGAACACCGATACCGTTTATGAGGGCGGCAACACCGGCCACCGCGCCGGCATCAAGGGCGGCTACTTCCCCGTCAACCCGGTGGACGATGCGCAAGACCTGCGCGGCGAGATGCTCTCGACGATGAAGCGCATGGGCATGAAGGTGGACAAGCACCACCACGAGGTTGCCTCGACCCAGCATGAACTCGGGATGATCTTCGGCGGCCTCACCGAACAGGCCGACAACATCCAGAAGTACAAGTATGTGATCCACAACGTGGCCCACGCCTACGGCAAGACCGTGACCTTCATGCCAAAACCCATCAAGGGCGACAACGGCACCGGGATGCACGTCAACATGTCGATCTGGAAAGAGGGCAAGCCGCTCTTCGCCGGCGACAAGTATGCCGATCTCTCGCAAGAGGCGCTCTACTTCATCGGCGGCATCCTGAAGCACGCCAAGGCGCTGAACGCGATCACGAACCCGTCCACCAACAGCTACAAGCGCCTGATCCCCGGCTTCGAGGCCCCGGTGCTGCGCGCCTACTCGGCCCGCAACCGCTCGGGCTGCGTCCGGATCCCGTGGACCGAAAGCCCCAAGGCCAAGCGCGTCGAGGCCCGCTTCCCCGATCCCTCGGCCAACCCCTACCTCGCCTTCGCGGCCCTGCTGATGGCCGGACTCGACGGCATCAAGAACAAGATCGACCCCGGCCCGGCCTCGGACAAGGATCTCTACGATCTGCCGCCCGAGGAACTGGCCGCGATCCCGACCGTCTGCGGCAGCCTGCGCGAAGCGCTGGAAGAGCTGGACAAGGATCACGACTTCCTGCTGGCGGGCGACGTGTTCACCAAGGATCAGCTCGAAGGTTACCTCGCGCTGAAGTGGGAAGAGGTCTACGCCTACGAACACACCCCGCACCCGATCGAGTACCTGATGTATTACTCCTGCTGATCGGCGGACCACGACACACCAGGGGCGCGCCACATCGGCGCGCCCTTTTCGCTTTAAGGTTGAGCGACAACGGCAGCCCCACCTTCCCACCATCCGGGCGCGGGCGGGCCCGTCACGGACAAACCTGTCTGAAAAGACAGGTCTATTTGGCCAGATCCACTGTCTCAGGGAAACAAAGCCGGGGCATTTGGGCCGCTGTCAATGCGGCAGAAACAGGGCAAAATCAACCTTAACGACACGTTAATATCACAATCCCTGCGCAAAGCGGACCCATTCGGCTGTCACAACCACAGGGTGTTTCAGATGGAGGACGCGTTATGAGTGACCGCAACATCAGCACCCTGGCCCAGATGCTGTTCGCCGGCAAACCCGCGCTGAACTTCGCCCATGTCGTGCGTGAGCTTGACTTGGCGCTCGCGCGCTATCCGGCCACCCAGCGCGCGCTGACCTGGGATTGCGACGATCTCGCCTCTTTCGATCTCGACGGCACGCGGATCGTGCTCAGCTATGCCGAGGATCTGCCCGGCGCCCATCCGGTCTGCCTGACCGTGGCCGTCGGCCACAACTCGATCGGCGCGGACAACGAACCGCTCTCGGCCCGCCGCGCCGCGCTCTGCCGCAAGATCACCGATCGCCTTGCCGGCCGCTATGCCATCGACGCGTTGCTGCTGCACGAAACCGATCAGCCCGTCACCTCTGACCTGATCGACCAACTCGTCGAGCAACTGCCCGAGCATGATCTGGCCGCCCCCGCCCTGTCGCAAGGCACCGATGTCGATCGCCTGCTGAACCGCATGTCGGCCGAGATGAACGCGCGCGAGGCGCCGCTGCCCATGCGCTATGCCCGCCCCGAAACCGACACCGAACTGGGCACGCTGGACAGCGTGAATGCGGCCGAGGACCTGGCCGCAGCCATCGCGAACGACGTGCCCGACCTGCCCCGCCTCAGCAACCCCGACCTGACCCGGATCCGCACGGCCCTCTATGCCCCCCTGCCGGACCTGCCCGAGGCGCCGCCCTCGACCCAGATGCGCCTCGCTGTTCACGCCCTGAACGCCACCATGGTCGTGGTCTTCGCGCCCGTCGGTCTGGCCGCCATGGCCGCAGGCATCTTCCGGGGCGAGGATATGCGGCGCAGCGCGCAACTGATGGCCCTGACCGGCCTGTTCCTCACGCTGTCGCAAAGCCCGATGGGCGAGCGGATGCTGGCGATGATCTGACCGGCATCGACGGGCGGCGCGCGAAACCGACGCCCTCTCGTCGTCCCCGGGCAAGCGATCATCCAGGGACCATAGGACGCTGCGGCACCCCAGCCCGAGGCGCGCCATGAACCAACACTACGCCGACCGCCGCAAGATCGACCCCAGCCGGGGCGCCAGCCTGGCCGACGGCAGCCCGAATGACAACGACCGGGTTGAAATCGGGCCGACCCAGCTCGCCTTTGCCGAATGGCAGGCGGCCGGCCTGACCCCGCCCGATCTCGCCCGGATGCGCGAGTATCGCTGGCGCCGGCTGACCCAGGCGCTTGGCGCGCGCGACTATGGCGGGCTCTTGCTGTTCGATCCGCTGAACATCCGCTACGCCACCGATACGACCAACATGCAGCTCTGGAACACCCACAACCCGTTCCGCGCCGTGCTGCTCTGCGCCGATGGCCACATGGTGATCTGGGAATACAAGAACGCCCCGTTCCTCGTCACCTTCAACCCGCTGATCAAGGAAATCCGCTCCGGCGCGACCTTCTTCTACAACTCCACCGGTGACCGCGGCGAAGACGCCGCCCACGGCTTTGCCGCCCAGGTGGATGAGGTGATGCGCGCCCACGCCGGCACCAACCGTCGGCTTGCCGTGGACAAGATCATGATCGCCGGTCTGCGCGCGCTCGAACGCGCGGGCTTTGACGTGAGGGAGGGCGAAGAGGTCACCGAACGGGCCCGCGCCGTGAAAGGCCCCGATGATCTCGCCGCCATGCGCTGCGCCCACCACGCCTGCGAAACCGCCATCGCCGTGATGGAACGTGCCACCCGCGAGGGCGTGCCGCAGGGCCGGATGAGCGAGGATGACATCTGGTCCGTCCTGCACGCCGAGAACATCAAGCGCGGCGGCGAATGGATCGAGACGCGCCTCTTGGCCTCCGGCCCGCGCACCAACCCCTGGTTCCAGGAATGTGGCCCCCGCATCGTGCGCCCGAACGAGATCGTGGCCTTCGACACCGACCTGATCGGCGCCTATGGCATGTGCATCGACATCTCGCGCACCTGGTGGGTGGGCGATCAACGCCCGACCAACGCGATGATCTCGGCCATGCATCATGCGCGCGATCACATCCGCGAAAACATGGCCCTGCTGAAACCCGGCGTCTCGATCCGAGAGCTTGTGCACGGCGGCCACCAGCTCGACCCGCAATACTGGCAGCAGAAATACTCCTGCAAGATGCACGGCGTTGGCCTGTGTGATGAATGGCCCTATGTTACCTATCCCGACGGCTATACCGAAGGCGCCTTCGATGTGGTCTTGGAACCCGGCAACGTCCTTTGCGTTGAGGCGCTGGTCAGCCCCGAGGGCGGAGATTTCTCGATAAAGCTGGAAGATCAAGTTCTTGTAACCGAAACCGGATACGAAAACCTGACCACATATCCGTTCGACGACCGGCTGATTTGGCACTGAACGCGCCCCACCCGCCACCCCCGTCAGTCGGCCACGAACCCGGCCGCCTTGTGGCTGCCATCGCAGTAGGGCTTGTTCTTCGACTGGCCGCAGCGGCACAGGAAAACCTGCGTGACCCGGTTCAGCGTCTTGCCGGTGCCCGAGACGATTTCCAGGTTCCCCACAACCTTCAGGGGCCCGTCCTTTTGCGGCATCAGATCCACCACGCCATCCCGCGCGGCCAGCGGGGCAGACTCCTTGACTGCCGCCTCGCCCGAGGCCGTGAACCCCGCCTCGGCATGGCTGCCATCGCAGAACGGCTTGCGTTTTGAGGCGCCGCAGCGGCACAGCGTGGCGCGCACGCTCTCGCCAGCCACACCGCCCAGCAGCATCGGCGCCTCCAGC
>JBGSQL010000137.1:0-1937 GCA_041738105.1 Rhodobacter sp.
GCCGAAGGGGTGGCGGCGGCGGCGGCGGCGGTGATGACCGAGGCCACGGCCCTGTGCCGGCGCGAGGATGTGGAACGGCTGGCGGGCGCCTGTGTGGTGTCGCAAGTCTGAGGCAGATGTCGCACAGGTGTAACGCTTGCCAAGTCCCTGACAAGGCGTGTTATTCCTGTTTTTGTTGACCAGATCTTAAGGATTTGAACGCGAAATCGGCCTGTCGCAGGCTGCCCGACGTTGGTTTGCCCCGCTTCAGAACCGCACTTCGGCCACCACGGCGCGGTGATCCGAGGGCCAGGGGGTGACGACGATATCGCTGCGCGGGCCGTCTTCGCCCAGGATCGCGGCATCGGTGACGGTCAATCCCTGCCCCCTGGCAAAGACGAAATCAATGCGGTCGGGGTGATCGTCGGTCGTGGCCTCGTCATAGGAGGGCGTCCAGGTGAAGGCAGGTTTCGCCACCGGATCCGGATGGACGCTGCGATAGGCGTCGATGAATCCCTGATCCGTGAGACGCCGCGTCGTGGGCCAGTTCACCACGACCGGATGCCGACCAGCCGCCACGGCGGCCGCTGTCCAATCCAGACCTGAAGGTTCGTTGAAATCGCCGGTCACGAAGATCGCAGCAGCCCCTTCGGCCGCCGCCATGTCCTGCGCCAGCAGGTCCATCGCGGGACCGCGGGTCTGGCTGGCAAAGTCGATCGCCTCGGCCTCGGTGGTGATGAAGGGCGCGGGGCCGTATTCGATGCTGAGCAATTGATACGGCTGGTAGGGTTCATCATCGTGATGGATGTTGAAGATCCAGACGGTTCGGCCCTCGACCTCGATCGGCACACCGAGATCGTTCGGCGATGCGGGGCCGATCGGATGGCGCGAGATCACTGCATTGGCCCAGAGTGCCGGGTTTTCTGCGGTCTGGTCATACACGTGCCAGCCCAACACCGCCGCAATCAAAGGGGCCACGCTGGGGCCGGTTGCGGCGCAGTCGGTGGCGGTGCAGGGATCGGGTTCCACCCGGGTTTCCTGAAGGCCCACGATATCGGCACCAGCGGCGCGGATGGCGGCCACGGTTTCCTCGATGCCCTTGTCTTCGTTCGCGCCACCGCCCCAGACGTTGAAGCTCATCACGCGCAGGGTGGTTTCGGCGGCGACGGGGCCGGTTGCCGACAGAACGGCCAGGGAGGCAAGGACAAGGCGCATGGGACGGCTCCGATCTGATGAGATGGCAAAGCCTACACGCAAGGGTGTCACAAGACCATGACGGCGGTTCAGCCGTCGTCGCGCCAGCGGTTGACGATGGGATAGCGTCGGTCGAGCCAGAAGGCGCGGGTTGACAGGCGGGTGCCGGGGGCGGACTGAAAGCGCTTGTATTCGCTGAGGTACAGCAGGTGCTCCACCTTCTTGACCGTGGCGCGATCAAAGCCCCTGGCGACCAGATCCGCCACCGACTCGTCCCGGTCCACCAACCCTTCGAGGATGGCGTCGAGGACGGGATAGGGGGGCAGGCTGTCTTCATCCTTCTGGTCGGGGCGCAACTCGGCGCTGGGCGGCTTGTCGATGACGCGGGGCGGGATGACCTGGCCCGGCGGCCCCATCATCCAGGGACGGTGGTGATCGTTGCGCCAGCGGCAGAGCGAGAAGACGCGGGTCTTGTAGAGATCCTTGATCGGGTTGTAGCCGCCGGCCATGTCGCCGTAGATCGTCGCATAGCCGACCGCCACCTCGGACTTGTTGCCGGTGGTCAGCAGCATCCCGCCCAGTTTGTTCGACAGCGCCATCAGCATCAGCCCGCGCAGCCGCGACTGGATGTTTTCCTCGGCGATGCCGGGGGGCAAGCCGGCGAACAAGGGCGCCAGCGCCGCACCGACCGCCGCACGCGCGCCCTCGATCGGCACGGTATCGAGCCTGCAGCCAAGGGCCGCCGCCACCGCCGCCGCATCGGC
>JBGSQL010000170.1:0-11951 GCA_041738105.1 Rhodobacter sp.
GCGGCACGCCGGGCGAGAGCGCGCCGAGGGTCCACAGGTAGCGCGGGAAATGGCCCGACAGCAGCACGTCACTGTTCAGCGGGATGCCGGGTGCCAGGGCGCGGGCCAGCCGCCAGGGCACGGTGGTGCAGTTCGTCGTCGCCGTGTTGTACCAGCGCGGGCGCACGGACAGCGTATCGGCCAGCGACAGGTATTCGAGGAACAATTCCTTGCGTTTCTCGGGCCGCATCGTCAGCGGGAACAGCGAGACGATCTCGGGCGGGGCGTCGCGCACGTCGGTGCGCTGGCGGATCAGATCGCGTTCATCCCCCGCGATGATCACCAGCTCGTAGCGCCTGAAAAAGCCGGCGAGCGGCGAATAGGCCTCGCCCTGCTCACGCCGGATCTCGGACGAAAACACCAGGCGCTGACCGTCGGCGAAACCGAAGCCGATCAGCACATGCGCGATCAGCGGGTTGCCCCAGGTCGAGGTGAACAGATCCACCTCGGTGATCTGGTCGATGTCGTAGCTGCGGGTTTCCCAGCGCGGGGTGAAATCCTCGGCCGTGCGCCAGTCGAAGTTGCGCACGTTGGTCAGCGTGGCGATGCTGCCCTGGATGTCCGACGTGACGCCGTGGGCCACATCGTCGGTCCAGGCCCGGTCGTTCGAGGGGCGCAGGCCCTGATACCAGGCCATCCCCGCCAGCGCGATCACCGCCGCATAAAGCCAGACCTCGCGCCCTCGGCCCTGCCCCCAGAGCCAGCCCAGCCCCAGCGTTGCAAGCCCGACAAGGCCCAGAAGCGCGTTGCGCGGCGTGCCGTCAAAGTGGAACCAGAGCGCGAGGCACAACAGCCCGAGCGCGGGCAGGATCACCAGCGCCTGCAGGCTGCGCCCGATCCAGCCGCTGCGGCGCGGCGGCTTCTGGGCGCGCCGCCTGATCGTCTCGAAATCGGTCATCTGGTGGCCCCGGCCTGCGTTCGTGCCAAGGCTGCCACGGCGCGCAGTATCACGCCACTTGTGCGTGGCGTGCCCCCGTCATTCCAGCGCAGGCGTTGTCATTCCGCCGCAACACGGCGGGGCGCGAGCATCTGTTTCAGGTAGCGTCCGGTGTGGCTGCGTTCGACCTTGGCCACATCTTCGGGCGTGCCGGTGGCCACGATCTCGCCGCCGCCATCGCCACCCTCGGGGCCGATGTCGATGATCCAGTCGGCGGTCTTGATCACATCGAGGTTGTGCTCGATCACCACGACCGTATTGCCCTGCTCGACCAGTTCGTGCAGCACTTCCAACAGCTTGCGCACGTCTTCAAAGTGCAGGCCGGTGGTCGGTTCATCGAGGATGTACAGCGTGCGGCCGGTGGCGCGACGGCTGAGTTCCTTGGACAGCTTGACGCGCTGCGCCTCGCCGCCCGAAAGCGTCGTCGCCTGCTGGCCGACCTTGATGTAGCCCAGACCCACCCGCACCAGCGCATCCATCTTTTCGCGGATGCTGGGAACCGCCTGAAAGAAGCCCTGCGCATCTTCAACCGTCATGTCAAGAACATCAGCGATGCTTTTGTTCTTGAACTTTATTTCCAGCGTCTCGCGGTTATAGCGGGCGCCCTTGCACGTCTCGCAAGTGACATAGACATCGGGCAGGAAGTGCATCTCGATCTTGATCAGGCCATCGCCCTGGCACGCCTCGCAGCGCCCGCCCTTGACGTTGAAGCTGAAGCGACCGGGCTGATAACCGCGCGCCTTGGATTCAGGCAGGCCTGCGAACCAGTCGCGGATCGGGGTGAAAGCGCCGGTGTAGGTGGCGGGGTTTGATCGGGGCGTGCGGCCGATGGCGCGCTGGTCGATGTCGATCACCTTGTCGAGATGCTCGAACCCCTTGATCGTCTCGCACGGCGCGGGCGTTTCGCGGGCGCCGTTCAACCGCCCGGCCGCCGTCTTGAACAGGGTCTCGATCGTCAGGGTGGATTTGCCGCCCCCAGAGACGCCGGTGACGCAGACGAACTTGCCCAGCGGAAACTCGGCGGTGACGTTGCGCAGGTTGTTGCCGGTGGCGCCGACCACGGTGACCTTCTTGCCGTTGCCCTTGCGCCGGGTGCGCGGGACGGCGATCTCGCGCCCGCCCGACAGGTATTGCCCGGTCAGGCTGGCAGGATCGGCCGCGACCTGCGCCGGGGTGCCGTGGCTGATCACCACCCCGCCATGCACCCCCGCGCCCGGCCCCATGTCGAACACGTAATCGGCCTCGCGGATCGCTTCCTCATCATGCTCGACCACCAGCACGGTATTGCCCTGGTCGCGCAGGTTCTTGAGCGTGGTCAGCAACCGGTCATTGTCGCGCTGGTGCAGGCCGATCGAGGGTTCGTCGAGCACATAAAGCACGCCCGTCAGACCCGACCCGATCTGGCTTGCCAGCCGGATGCGCTGCGATTCGCCCCCCGAAAGCGTGCCGGCATTGCGGCTGAGCGTGAGGTAGTTCAGGCCGACATTCACAAGAAAACCAAGGCGTTCGCGGATTTCCTTCAGGATGGCGCGGGCGATCTCGTTCTTTTGCGGGCCCAGACTGTCGGGCACGGTGGCGATCCAGTCGAACGCCTCGGTGATCGACATCTGGACGACCTGGCCGACATGCAGCCCGGCGATCCTGACCGCCAGCGCCTCGGGCTTGAGCCGATAGCCGTGGCAGGTGCCGCAGGACCGGTTGTTCTGATAGCGCTCGAATTCCTCGCGCACCCAGGCGCTGTCCGTCTCGCGGTAGCGCCGTTCCATGTTGGGGATGACGCCTTCAAACACGCGGCTGACCTGGTAGATCCGCCCGCCCTCGTCATAGCGGAAGGCGATCTCCTGATCGCCCGAGCCGTAGAGGAACACCTGGCGGACCGCCTCGGGCAGGTCTTTCCACTTGGCCTTGCGGTCAAAGCCATAGTGCTTGGACAACGCCTCGATGGTCTGGACGAAATAGGGCGACTTGGATTTGGCCCAGGGGGCCAGCGCGCCTTGCAGCAGGCTCAGCCCCTGATCGGGCACCACCAGCCGCTCGTCGAAGAACAGCTCCACCCCCAACCCGTCGCAGGCGGGGCAGGCGCCGAAGGGGGCGTTGAACGAAAACAGCCGCGGCTCGATCTCGGGGATCGTGAAGCCGCTGACCGGACAGGCAAACTTTTCCGAGAAGGTGGTGCGGACCGGATCGCCTTCGCCCTCGGCCGGCGCAGTTTCCACAATGGCGATGCCATCCGCCAGGTCGAGCGCGGTGCGGAAGCTGTCGGCCAGGCGGGTCTGGATGCCGTCCCGCACGACGATGCGATCCACCACGACGTCGATGTCATGGCGGAACTTCTTGTCCAGCGTCGGGGCGTCTTCCAGATCATGGAAGGCGCCATCCACCTTGACCCGCGGGAAGCCCTGCTTGCGCAGTTCGAGAAACTCCTTGCGGTATTCGCCCTTGCGGTCCCGGATGATCGGCGCGAGCAGATAGGCGCGCGTGCCCTCGGGCATCGTCATCACGCCATCGACCATGTCCTGCACCTGCTGCGCGGTGATCGGCAGGCCGGTGGTCGGAGAAAAGGGCGTGCCGACGCGGGCGAAGAGCAGGCGCAGGTAGTCGTAGATCTCGGTGACGGTGCCTACCGTGGAGCGCGGGTTCTTGGAGGTGGTCTTCTGCTCGATCGAGATCGCGGGCGACAGGCCCGAGATATGGTCCACGTCGGGCTTGCCCATCATGTCGAGAAACTGCCGGGCATAGGCGCTGAGCGATTCGACATAGCGGCGCTGGCCTTCGGCATAGATGGTGTCGAAGGCGAGGCTCGATTTGCCGGACCCGGACAGGCCGGTGATGACCACAAGCTGATCGCGCGGAATGTCGACATCCACGCTTTTCAGATTGTGTTCGCGCGCGCCGCGCACCGAAATGAATTTCTGCTCGGCCATGTTCAGCCCCTACCTGCACAATCGCGATACATAGGCGAGCCGCGCGGAGTCTCCAATCGGAATATGTGAACAATGGGTGAACAAGCGAAAAATCGCACGCATGCGCCCTGTCCCGGCGTCAGCAGGTCGATCAATGAGCACGGACAGGACGCGGCGTCAGAAGTGCAGCGCCCGGCCGTAGGCATCCAGCACCGACTCGTGCATCATCTCGCTGAGCGTCGGGTGCGGGAAGACGGTTTCCATCAGCTCGGCCTCTGTCGTTTCCAGCGTGCGGCCGATCACGTAGCCCTGGATCAGTTCCGTCACCTCGGCCCCGACCATGTGGGCACCCAGCAACTCGCCCGTCGCGGCATCGAAGATGGTCTTGATCATGCCTTCGGATTCGCCAAGTGCGATGGCCTTGCCATTGCCGATGAAGGGGAAGTGACCGACCTTGATCTGATGCCCGGCCGCCTTGGCCTTTTCCTCGGTCAGCCCGACGCTGGCCACCTGCGGGTTGCAGTAGGTGCAGCCGGCGATGGAATTGGGCTTGATCGGATGCGGATGCTTGCCGGCGATCAGTTCGGCGACCATCACGCCTTCATGGCTGGCCTTGTGCGCAAGCCAGGGCGCACCGGCGATGTCGCCGATGGCATAAAGCCCCTCGACGCCGGTGCGGCAGTAGTCGTCGGTCACGACATGGGTGCGGTCGATCTTCACGCCCAACGCCTCGAGCCCCAGATCCTCGACGTTGCCGACGATGCCAACGGCAGAGATCACGGTGTCGAACACCATCGTTTCGGTCTTGCCACCCGTCTCGATATGGGCGGTCACCTTGCCCGGAGCGCGGTCGAGTTTCTTGACGGTGGACTTCTCGAGGATCTTCATGCCTTGCTTGACGAATGCCTTGCGGGCAAAGGCGCTGATTTCGGCATCCTCGACCGGCAGCACGCGATCCATCACCTCGACAACCGTTGTATCGGCGCCCAGGGTATTGAAGAAGCTGGCAAACTCGATGCCGATGGCGCCAGATCCGATGACCAGCAGGTTCTTCGGCATCCGCACCGGTTGCAAGGCGTGGCGATAGGTCCAGACCAGATCGCCATCAGCCTCGAGCCCCGGCAATTCGCGGGCGCGCGCGCCGGTGGCCAGGATGATCGCCGGCGCGGTCAGCTCTTCGCTGCCCTTGTCGGTGGCGACGGATACCTTGCCCTTGGCGGTGATTGTCGCGACACCCATGATCACGGTGATCTTGTTCTTCTTCATCAGATGGCCGATGCCACCCGAAAGCTGTTTCGCCACCCCACGCGAGCGGGCGACCACAGCGGGAAGATCATAGCTGACGCCAGTGGCCGCCAGCCCGAATTCCTTGGCGCGGTGCATCAGGTGGAACACTTCGGCTGACCGCAGCATCGCCTTGGTCGGGATGCAGCCCCAGTTCAGGCAGATGCCGCCGAGGTTCTCCCGCTCCACAATCACAACGGACTTGCCAAGTTGCGCAGCTCGGATGGCGGCCACATAGCCGCCCGGACCAGAGCCGATCACGATCACGTCGAAGGTTTTGGCAGCCACGGTTCCCCTCCTCTGGAAAAGTAGTTTGCCGTTAAACTATTTTTGTCGCCGCGGCAACGCGGGACGCGCCGCAGCGCCATGAGCCTAGCGCATGGCTTTGTCCTTCAACTGTTCCACCACGCGGCCGTAGCCGCCTTCGGCAAGGAAAGCCTCTTCCTCGGGCGTACTGACACGGCCAAGGGCTGCGTTGCGGAACGGAAAGCGGCCAAAACGGTCGATGATTGCGCGATGCGCGCGGGCGTGCAGCACGTTCTCGGCCCCCGTTTCAGGCAGGCGTTCGCGCATCAGCGCCTCGGCGGTCGCCTGATCGGCGGCGTCCTCGCTGTGCTCGAAAGGTAGATAGAAGAACTGCCGTTCGGGTTCCGGCGCGCCCAAGTCCCAGCCTTCGGCGACCGCACGGCGGGCCGCGACAAGGCCAAGCGGATCGGTGGCAAACGCCTGCGCGGTGCCGCGGTGGATGTTGCGCGGTATCTGATCGGTGAGGATCAGATAGGCGAGGCTTGCCACCGTGCCATCGACCCAGTGATCGAGGCCGCCCGCTGCTGCCGCCTGCCACAGGTCAAGAAACCGCTCGCGACAGAGTTGGTCGAGCGCGTCACCGCCGGCATACCAGCCGTCCGGGCCGACATCCCCCAGCCAGAAGTCCAGAACCTCGACCGGGTCTGCCATCATCGCCCTCCCGCGCATGGGAGCATCCTGACAGGTGATCCCCAATGCCGCAACCTTGCGTCACGCCCGCGCCTCACCGGCACGATCGCGCACCGCCTCGACCGCCATGGCCGAAGCCGACGGCACGATCGGCGCAAAGCCTGCCCCCGCCGGGGCTGCCGCCCGCCGCGTCATGCGCCACGCCGCATAGGTTGCCAGCACGCTGAACAGCAATCCCATCAGCAAGAAGAAGCCGCCGGGCCCGACCTGGGCCATCATCCAGCCGGCCACCACCGGACCGCCAATCGCGCCAAGGCCGTTGAGAAAGATCATCCCTGCGCTGGCCGCCGCCATGTCCTCGTTCGTGAGATGGTCGTTGGTATAGGCGATGAGCAGCGAATAAAGTGGGTTGATGACGGCGCCGAGGATGATCGCCGCCCCCACGAGGGCCACATAGGGCAGCGTCAGAACGAAGGTCGCAAGCATCGCGACCGCGCCCACCACCGACACACCAAGGATCAGCTTGCGCCGATCCATCCGGTCCGACGCCCAGCCGATCGGATACTGGAACACCAGTCCGCCAACGTACACCGCCGCAATGAAGATGGTGATTTCGCGCACGGTAAGGCCGATCATCGAACCCCAGACCGCCGCCATTCCGAACATGCAGGCAAAGATGCCACCGGTCACAAGCATCCCGGCGCAGCCCAGCGGCGAGATCCGGAACAATTGGCTGAAGGGCAAGGGCCGGATCGTCTCGAACACGGGCGCCGGCGTGGCGGCAAGCAGGATCGGGGTGAAGGCCAGCGACACCAGCACGGACGGCAGGATGAACAGCGCATAGCCCGACGGATCGGGAATGTTCAGCAGGGCCTGACTGGTGATGATGCCGATCATCTGCACGATCATGTAAAGCGACATGGCCTGGCCGCGCGTCTCGTTCGTGGCGGTGTTGTTGAGCCAGCTTTCCGCCGTGACGTAGACGCCCGAGAAACAAAAGCCGATCAGCGCCCGCATCACCGCCCAGGCAACCCAGTCGGGCAGGACCGGAAAGATGATCAGGACGGCCGAGATCAGCGAGCCAAGGGCCGCAAAGACGCGCACGTGGCCGACGCGGCGGATCATCTCGGGTGCCATGCGCGAGCCGAACAGGAAGCCGACGAAATAGGCCGACATGACGTAAGAGATCTCGTAGGTCGAGAACCCCACGCTGGTGCCGCGGATGCCCAGCAGCGATCCCTGCATGCCGTTGCCGACCATCAGCAGCAAAAGTCCCAGCAGCAGCGCCCAGGATGTGGCCAGAACTTTCAGCATCGCATGGTCCGCCTCATTCTTCCGATCACTCCCGTCCTTGCGACACTTCTTCAGCCCGTGTCCCGGCTTCGGATCAGCCCGGCTTGCTGTCGGGCGGCACGAGCAGCGACGCATCGCCATACGAGAAGAACCGATACCCCTGTTCTATGGCATGTTCATAGACACGGCGCATCCGGTCTTGTCCCATCAGGGCGGAAACCAGCATCAGAAGCGTGGACTTCGGCAGGTGGAAATTGGTCATCAGCGCATCGGTGATGCGAAAGCGGTAGCCAGGATAGATGAAGATGTCGGTCGTGCCGCGCCAGGGGTGGATCACGCCCGCCTGATCCGTGGCGCTTTCGATCAGGCGCAGCGCGGTAGTGCCGACGGGAATGATGCGCCCGCCCGCAGCCCGTGTGGCATTGATCGCCTGTGCGGCGGCCTCGGTCACTTCGCCCCATTCGGCGTGCATCCGGTGGGTGGTCACATCCTCGACCTTGACCGGAAGGAAGGTGCCTGCGCCGACGTGAAGGGTGACTTCGGTGAACTTAACTCCGCGCGCCGCCAGAGCCGCGAGCAGGGCATCGTCGAAATGCAGGCTGGCCGTCGGGGCCGCCACGGCACCGGGAGCTTTAGCGAAAACCGTCTGATAGTCGATTGAGTCCTGCGCGTCGGCGGCTCGCAAGGCCGCAATGTAGGGTGGCAGCGGCATCTGACCGGCACCGGCAAGTGCCGCATCAAAATCCGGCCCCCTCAGATTGAAATCCAGGGTCAGGTCCATCGCAGACTTGGCCAGCACGGTTGCGGCAAGTTGGTCTGAAAATGTGATCACTTCGCCAGGCTGAACCTTGCGCAACGGCTTTGCCAAGGCACGCCAGCCTTCGGCAAGGGGCTCCAGCAAGGTAATTTCGACCTTGGCCAGCGCATCGCCCCTTTGCCTACGGCCGAACAAGCGCGCGGGAATTACCCGGGTGTTGTTCAGGACCAGTCGGTCTCCGCGTCGGAAAAGATCAACCAGATCATACACATGACGATCGGAAATCGTATCACCCTCTGCGACCAGCAGACGCGCAGCGGTACGGGGTCGCGCGGGTCGCGTGGCAATCAGGCTTTCCGGCAAGTTAAAGTCGAAATCCGACAGGTTCATCGTTCAGGCCGCGGTTTGACTTCGCGCGGCGCAGGTTTGACGATCTCGCCCGACGAAGACAAGACTGGAGGCGGCCTGCGGAAAATCTCTCGGAACATCCCGGGTGTCAGGATCGATAGCGGATTGACCGAGACTTGTGGCGCGTCTGCCGTGCCACCAAGCGCGTAGTTGAAGCCGAACAGCCCCTCGCCCCGTCGCGATATCAATGCCCCCACCCCATTGACCAGATAGATCGGCGAAATAACCCCCTGCAATTGCAACCCCTTGTCTGCCGTTCGATAGACGCCCGCCATCGACACCCCGAGCGAAGCGCCGATAGCCGCCGCGTTGCTTACCTGAACCGCATTCGGAGTCAGCAGGAAATCGGCATCCGCAGTGGCAAAAACGATGCCTGTGTCGTTCAACTGTTCAAGAATTCCGACCACTGAAATAGCGTTCAACAACTCGGCCAGCACATTGGCATTGCGCACCCGGATATCGGCGATCTCTGCCCGGCCGTCATAGTGACCCGAAGTGGCTCGCGGGATCAGCGTCAGATCAAGACTTCCGCCGCGTGCCGACGAGAACACCCCCGCCGCCGCCATCACGGCGCCCGCATCGGCCGACCGAATGCGGACGGCGGTGCCCTGTCGTGCCGGCGTAACAGTGCCGGTGATCGGGGCCGCACCATTCACCTCTGCGCGAAAATCGCCGCCAAATCCACCGGACAGCGAGAAGGTTCCGCGCAGGCGCGTCAGCGTGATGCCATCCGCGATCTGCATGCGGTCAAGCGCGAGGGTCAGCGGACTCCCCTGCGCTCCGGCAGATTTACCCCGCTGTTCAGGCATGCGCCGCAAATCGACGGTCCCTCCGGTCACCGCCAACCCGACGGCCCGGCTCGGGCCCCGTCCTGTGATCTCGACAGGCGCATCAAGCCAACCGTTCAGCTTGACCTTCGAAAACCTTGCTACGTCCAGCCCCCCTCCGTCGCGGAAGGTGACGGTCCCCACCGCTTCCATCCCCGCACCAGATAGGCTCAGACGATCGACGCGCGGTGGTGAGCCGAGTTGAACAGAGGCCTCCAGCCGTCCACGGGTCGCAGGGGATTTTGTCCAGCCGAGTTCGGGAATGGTCAACCCGATCCGGTTGAGATCGGACACGAGCGTCAATTGCCCGGCCCCGCCACGTGGCATCGTCACCCTCACATCTGCTGTTCCCGATCCGCTGATCATGCCTGCTGGCAGACCAAGTCCGAATTCCTCCACGACCAGCGCCGACAGCGTCATGGTGCCTTCGACCACGGTTGGCAGTGCAGCCGTCGTCGCAGGGTCACTGTCCGCCGGGGCAAAATCCTGGGTCAGCGTCACATCAAAGGGAACCTTGCCGATCAGTCCCGGTC
This sequence comes from Rhodobacter sp., assembly GCA_041738105.1. Taxonomy (GTDB): domain Bacteria; phylum Pseudomonadota; class Alphaproteobacteria; order Rhodobacterales; family Rhodobacteraceae; genus Aliitabrizicola. The sequence continues at coordinate 9,918 of JBGSQL010000170.1, forward strand.
CCGCAACTCTGAGACCTTTCGGAGTCGTGGTGACCGACAGTTCGGGGGCCGTGATGGTCTTTCCAGGCACCAGCAGCGTGGTCGAGAAATCGCTCACCGTCCCGGTGACGGTATAGTCCACGTCGGCCAGAGTCAGTTTGCCTCCCAATGGCATCGACATTGCCGTCCTGAGCCGCGCGCGCCCCTGCCCGAGCGTAACGGGAAGCAAGGCTTTGGTCATGAACTGGAATGGCGGCTGATCGAGAAGTGACAGGATCGACGTCAAATCGGACTCAGACACCAGATCTACCTGACCGCGCGCCGGCTTCTGCGTGATATCTGGCACGGCAAAAACTGATCCGGCGACATCAATCATGCCACCCTCGGGTGGGGTGACCCGACCTTGGGTCAACACCAATGTATAGGTCTGTTCGTCGATGGTGGCATACCCGCGCGCACCTTCAACGGGGGGCAGGGTTGGCAGAACCCTAAGGCTGGCTTCGGCAAAACTGTAGCCAAGGTGTAACCGCGCTTCCGTCCCGGGGGCCGAGCGGAAGGCCGCTTTCACATCGGTCAGCAGTCCATCCAGCAGATTGCGCTCGATCCAGTTGCGAGTTGGTGGAACAACGGTCAACGGCCAAAGCCGCAGCAGCCCGTTCCGCGTGACCCGGTCAAGAGACACATCCAGCGCGGTTCGCCAGCCATCGGATTCCGCCGCAATCCGGCCCGACAGCGATACCCGCCTTCCGACATCAGTCAACGAAAGCTGACCAATATCCAGAACGAAAGGATCAAGACGAAGCCGAACGTCCAGTGCACCCTTGGCAAATTGCAGGGGGGCCTGAAACAGTCCGTCAGGGTCAATGCTGACTTCAGAGAACGCCAGTTGTCCCAGGAATGCGGCCGGTCGCCGCCCCGACAAGGGTCCGGTCATCGGGTGCCCCGCAGAGTCGATCAGATAGCTGTGGCCCGATGCCTTCAACCGCACCGTGCCACTTTCAACACTCAATCCTGTCAGCAGGATGCGCCCTGCCGCGAGATCATATCCCAACCCGATCGTCGCGTGGTCAAAGGCGATTGGCGACGTTCTGTCTGACGGGCGCAGTGCCCCTGCCCCAAGTTCAAGCCGCCCTTCGAGGGACGTCAGACCTGTGGAATCAAGACTGGCCGCCAGTTGCCCGGAAATCGGGGCATCCAGCACGCCAAGCCACGCCAGCACGGCGGTCTGCGCTGCCAGATCAGCCGCTGGAACCTGATCCACCTTTGCGGTGATCCGCGCCCGAGCGGTGCCTTTCTCGGCAACGATGGTCAGAACCGCCTGTGCCGGAGTGGGGCTGTTTGCCAACAATGTCGCGCTCAATTCCCCCGCAAGCTCGTCTGCACGGTTGTCCAGCCGAAAGCGTCCATCGCCCAAGGCCCAGGTCCGCCCCGCCTGAGCGTCGGTCAGACTCAGGCTCAACGCCTCGGCTTCGACAGTTTTCAGATCAGCAAGTGCCGGAAGCTCGAACACCTGGTCAAGTGCGGCAAAGAACGCGGCCAGACTGTCGATGCGCTGATCCGATGGGGTTGGGGCATCGTCAGTGCCAAGAAAAAGGTCGATCCGGCCATCCCCATCGCGCCGCAACGCAACACGCGCCCCGATTACCGACAGACTTCGGGCATGAAACCGTCCCCCGAGCAAAGCCCCGGGGTCCAATGAAAGCCGGGTTTCCGGCAGCGTCAGCAGCGATTGCCCGCCAACCCGCAGCAGTCGAAGATCAGTCAGGCGCAGGCGCGGCACCCAATCATTGCCGATGGTGATGTCGATGGCCCCGACCGATACCGACACTTTCGGGATGACCTGCGTCACCGCCGAATTCAGACGATGTTCGACTTCGGCCACCGCCCAGACCGGCAGCGGAACCGGACGCCCCGACAGTCCAAGCGCCCCGAAGACCAGAGCAAGCGCAAACAGGATCAGAAACAGCCGCGCGCCAAGACCCCGTCCGATCCGACGTCGCGCGCGTGACCGGGCGCGCGCGCGAACCGACTTTCTGTCGTGTGTCGGTTTGCGTT
>JBGSQL010000188.1:0-2123 GCA_041738105.1 Rhodobacter sp.
CTGACATCGGGCAGGGTGACGATCTTGTGCAATTCGGGGAAGGGGTCGGTCGCATGCGGAATGGCGTTCGCGGCCACGAAGTGTTCCTGGAAGCGTGGCTCGATCGCGGTTTCGACCTTGTGGATATTCTGGACCGTCGCCTCGATGGCCGTTCGCGCCGCCTTGTTGCACAATGCGATACGTGCCCCGGTGCCTGCCGCGTTCCCGGCCGAGGTCACCTGCGACAGCAGCGCATCGGGGATCATGCCCAGCACCATCGCGTGTTTCGGACTGATATGCGCGCCGAAAGCCCCGGCCAGCACCACGCGGTCCACCCCGTCCACGCCCATCTCGTCCATCAGCAGGCGCGCCCCGGCATAAAGCGCCGATTTCGCGAGCTGGATTGCCCGGATGTCACCCTGCGTGACCAGAATGCGCGGCCCGCCTTCGGCGTTGGCATCATGCAGCAGGTAGCTGTGGGTGCGACCTTCGGGAATCATCCGGGCACTGCCGGTCTGCGCGGCCGACCCCACCAGCCCGGAAGGATCGACCAGCCCGGCCATGCGCATTTCTGCCACCGCCTCGATGATGCCAGACCCGCAGATGCCGGTGATGCCGCTGGTTGCCGTGGCTGCGGCAAAGGCCGGATCGTCGGACCACAGGTCAGACCCGATCACGCGGAAACGGGGTTCCTTGGTAACGGGATCGATCTCCACCCGCTCGATCGCGCCTGGGGCCGCGCGCTGACCGGACGAGATCTGCGCGCCCTCGAAGGCGGGGCCGGTCGGGCTGGAACATGCCAGAACGCGGGTCTCGTTGCCCAGCAATATCTCGGCATTGGTGCCCACATCGACGATCAGCACCATGTCCTTCGACTTCTCGGGTTCCTCTGACAAGGCAACGGCCGCCGCGTCCGCCCCGACGTGGCCCGCGATGCAGGGCAGGATGTAGACCTGCGCCGCCGTGTTCACCGCGCCAAGGTCTAGCTCGCGCGCGGGAAAGCTCAGGCTGCTGCTGACGGCAAGGGCGAACGGCGCCTGACCCAATTCCACCGGGTCGATGCCCAGCAACAGGTGATGCATGACCGGATTGCAGACAAACACGATTTCGTAGATTGCATTCGGATCGACAGATGCCTCGGTCGCGATCGCCTGCACCAGACCATTCAGCGAGGTCCGCACAGCCGCCGTCATCTCCACATCGCCGCCCGGGTTCATCATCGCATAGCTGACCCGGCTCATCAGATCTTCCCCGAACCGGATCTGCGGGTTCATGATGCCGCTTGACGCCAACACCGTGCCGTCGCGCAAATCGCACAGGTGCGCGGCGATCGTGGTTGACCCAAGGTCGATCGCCAACCCGTAAAGCCCGCCCTCGTAAAAGCCGGGCCAGATGTCCAGCAGGCGGGGCAGGGCGTCATGCGCGCCCTGATGCAGGGCGACCGTCACCTTCCAGTTGCCCTTGCGCAAGGCGGGTTGCAGCCGGCGCAGGATCGAAAGGTCGGCCTCGACATCCTCGATCTGCCACTGGTCGCGCAAGGCCGCCACCAGCCGCTCGAAATCGCCCGTCGGTTCGTGCATGTCCGGCTCTGCCACCTCGACGTAATAGGCGCGCGTGGCCGGATCCATGACGATATTGCGCATCGTTGCCGATTTGCGGATCACCTGCTTGTGGACCTGGCTTTCGGGCGGCACGTCGATCACGACATCGCCCATCACCTTGGCCTGACAACCCAGGCGGCGACCCTCGGTCAGGCCGCGGATGGTCTTGTAACGCTCTTCGACCGCGTTCCAGTCCGACAGCGCATCGGGGCTGACCGTGACGCCGTGCTTGGGAAACTCGCCATATCCCGGTGTGATCTGGCACTTCGAGCAGATGCCGCGTCCGCCGCACACACTGTCAAGATCCACGCCCAGTTGTCGTGCCGCCGTCAGAACCGGGGTTCCCAAGGCAAAACGCCCCCTCTTGCCAGAGGGGGTGAAGATCACAAGCGCATCTGCGTCGGACATCCGGTCCTGCTCCAAAGTCTTTTTCTGTTTCCGATCTAGCCCGTCCGCGCCAACCGGCAAAGCCTGCGGGCGCGGTCGTCCGTCCCCGGGTGACCGCTTATCCTCTGGCGCGGCCCGCGCGCCCCCCCGACCGGC
>JBGSQL010000228.1:0-5215 GCA_041738105.1 Rhodobacter sp.
CGCCGCCGCTGGCCGAGGTGGTGGCGCGGATCCGCGCAGGGCGGCCCGACGTGATCTTTGCACCGCATGTCGAGACGAGCGCGGGGATCATCCTGCCGGATGCGTATATCGCCGAGGTGGCCGCGGCGGCGCACGAGGTGGGTGCGCTGTTCGTGCTGGACTGCATCGCGAGTGGCTGCGTCTGGGTCGACATGGCGGCGACGGGTGTGGATGTGTTGATTTCGGCGCCGCAAAAGGGCTGGTCGGCCTCACCCGCCGCCGGATTGGTGATGCTGTCGGCGCGGGCCGAGGCGCGGTTGGCGGAAACGACCGCGAACAGCTTTGCGCTGGACCTGAAGAAATGGCGGGCGATCATGGCGGCCTATGAGGCCGGGGGGCACGCCTATCACGCGACGATGCCGACCGATGCGCTGACGCTGTTTCGCGACACGATGGCCGAGACGAAGGACTATGGCTTTGGCCGGCTGAAAGAGGCGCAGTGGAAACTGGGCGAGGGCGTGCGGGGGATGCTGGCGGCCAAGCAGGTGGCCTCGGTTGCGGCCGAGGGGTTTGGCGCGCCGGGGGTGGTGGTCAGCTACACGGAGGATCCCGAGATCCAGAACGGCAAGAAGTTTGCGGCCGAAGGGATGCAGATTGCCGCCGGTGTGCCATTGCAGGTGGGCGAGGGGCCAGAGTTCCGGACCTTTCGGATTGGCCTCTTTGGGCTGGACAAGCTTTATGACGTGCCGGGCACCCTAGGGCGGTTGCAGACGGTGGTGGATCGGGTGCTATAGCGCGATCAGCGCACGCCAAGCCCGGCCTTCATCAGCGTCCGGCGCAGGGGGGCGAGGGAGTAGAGCGCGTTCAGGGCGGTGGCGCGCAGGTCGCGCCAGGCGGGATCGCCCAGCATCGAGGCGCGGTTGAGGGCATCTATGCCGGTGATGCGGGCCTGCACCTCCCAGTGGCGGGTGCGATGGTAGGTGTCGAGCATGGCGGCGCTGCCGATGGTGTCGGGCTCGGCCTGCGCCAGATCGAGCAGCACGCGCAAGTCGGCGAGGCTCATGTTCAGGCCCTGGGCCCCGATCGGCGGCATCACATGCGCCGCCTCGGCCATCAGCGCGCAGCGTTCCCCTGCCATGCGCTCTGCCACCTGGCTGATGATCGGCCAGAGCGTGCGGCGGCTGGCCAGTGTCAGGGGGCCGAGGATGCCGCAGGAGCGGGTCGTCATCGCGGCCTCGAATTCAGGGACGGGCAGCGCGGCGAGGCGCATGGCCTCGGGGCCGGTTTCCATCCAGACCACGGCCGAGGCCGGGCTGCCTTCACGGTCGGGCAGGGGCACGAGCGTGAACGGGCCGCCCGAGCGGTGGATTTCGGTCGAGACGTTGGCGTGCGGGATCGGGTGGGCGACGGCAAAGGCCAGCGCCTTTTGCCCGTAGCGGGTGGTGCGCACCGGGATGCCGAGGGCCTGGCGGATGGTCGAGTTGCGGCCATCGGCGGCGATCACCAGGCGGGCCGAGACGCGGGTGCCGTCGGACAGGGTGACAAGCGCCTCGGCCTCGCGGGTCAGGAGCCGGGTGGTGGCGATGCCGGGGCGGAACGCAACGTTGGGCAGATCGGCGAGGCGGGCGACCATTTCGCGCCGCAAGAGCCAGTTCGACAGGTTCCAGCCGAAGGGTTGATCGGAAATGTCGGCGGCGTCAAAATCCTTGACGATGCGGGGTTCGGGCACCTCGCCACCGGCGTCGATGATCCGCATGATCTGAAGTGGCGCCGCGTGGGGTTCAAGCCGCGCCCAGAGGCCCGCCGCCTGAAGCACCGGGACCGAAGGTTGCAGGAAAGCCGTGGTGCGCAGATCGGCGCCTGCCGCGTCGCGTTCGGTGATCGGTGGTTCGGGATCGACGCAGAGCACCGAAAAGCTGGCCGATCCGAAGGCTGCCGCCGCCGTCAGCCCGGCGACGCCGCCGCCGGAAACGAGGATGTCCGTGGTGATGCGCGCCATCGCTTTGCCTTTGCTTCGCCCTGTCACCAGATAGGCCGGTTGGCTGGCGCCGTCCAAGCGACATTTTCGCGCCCGGTTGGAGGCTGGGTCAGCCCAGCGTGATTGCGATCAGAACGACGAACACGATCGGCACCAGCGCGAGGGCCGTCAGCGCAAGGGCCATGACGCCCCAGGTGCTGACCGCGAGGATGATCAGGGTGAGCGCGATCACCAGCGCATACCAGATGTTCTCGTCGCTTTTCTCGATGTCGCGGGCGATCCAGCCGAGAACGGGGATCGAGTGATAGCGCGGGGCTGTGGCGGCACGGGGCATCGGTGTCTCCTGCTGTGAGCCTTGGACATAGGCGGCACCGGTGCCGGTTCAACGCGGGCCGGGGATCAGGTGGCCAGCTGCGACAGAAAGTCCGAGAGATCGTCGGTATGGTGATGGATGTGGGGCGCGGGGGCGGGATCGGGGGCGACATGCACGGTGCGCATGCCCAAGGCGTGCGGGGCGGCGAGGTTGCGGGGATCATCCTCGAACATCGCGGCGCGCTGTGGGGTCAGACCATCGGCAGCAAAGATCGCCTCGAAGGCGGCGCGGTCGGGTTTGGGGCGGAAGCCGGCGTGCTCGACGCCATAGACCGCATCGAACAGACCGGTGAGGCCGCGCGCCGCCAGCACGCGTTCGGCATAGGGCGCGCAGCCGTTGGTATAGACGATGCGTCGCCCCGGAAGGGCCGCGATGCGGGCCGCAAGCTGCGGGTCGGGCGCCAGTGCGTGCAGTGAAATGTCGTGGACATCGCTGAGGTAGGGGGCGGGATCGACGCCATGTTCCTGCATCAGCCCGGCGAGGGTGGTGCCGTAGGTTTGCCAGTAGTGCTGACGCAGGTGATCTGCCCGTGCCCGATCGACGCCAAGCGCCTGCATGACCCAGGCCGTCATGCGCACCTCGATCTGGTCGAAGAGACGTGCCGAGGGCGGGTAGAGCGTATTGTCGAGATCGAAGACCCAGGTCTCGATGTGGTGAAAGTGGCGTGCGACCATGCGGCATGGATAGCCGGGGCCGGGCGCGGGATCAATCCGGTTGATCCTGTGAGCCCGGCGTGCCTAAGTCACCGCACATGACGGAGCCGTGACATGAAAGACCTGAAGCCTGTCCAGAAGGACGCCTATACGCTGATCCTCGAGGCGATCGATGCGGGTCTCTACAAACCGGGCGACCGGCTGGTGGAGTCTGAACTGGCGGATCGCCTGGGGGTGTCGCGCACGCCGGTGCGCGAGGCGTTGCAGCGGCTTGAGACACAATCCATGCTGACCCGGGATGGGCGCAGCCTGATTGTCGCTTCGTTGGATCACAACCAGTTGTCCGAGCTTTACGTCGTGCGGTCCGAGTTGGAAGGACTGGCGGCGCGGCTGGCGGCGCGCCATGCCTCGGACGAGGAAATCCGGGTGTTGCAGGGCATGGTGGCCGAGGATCGCCGGCTTTTGCGGGGGGATCCGCGGGCGCTGAGCCGGGCGAACAAGCGATTTCACCGCCAGATCCATCTGGCGTCTCACAACCGCTTTCTGATCCAGCAGCTTGACCTGGTGCATCGGTCGATGGCGCTGATGGCGACGACCTCGCTGGCGGCCGAGGGGCGGGACGAAGAGGCGCTGGACGAGCATGACGCGATCGTGGCGGCGATCGCCGCCCATGATGGCGATGCCGCCTACCGGGCGCTGAAAACCCACATCTCGAAAGCCTTCGAGACGCGCCTGCGGGTCGATGCCGGGGCAATCAGGCTTCGCTGATCTCGTCATGCCGGCCATGACGGGTCTTGTCCCAGTAGTGCGGGCGCCAGACCAGTTCGGCCAGAGCCTTGATCGAGGCGATCGACGCGAGCGGGTGGTAGAGGTGCAGCGTCAGGAGCCAGGCCGGATGCAGCCGTTGCCCGGAGCGGCGCAAGGCGATCAGGCCGAGGGTCAGGTTGACGGCCTCGGACAGCAGGAAAAGCCCGAACAGCCCCAGAAGCGCCAGGGGCGGGATCACATCGGACAAGGGATGTGGAAGCCCGAAGGCGATGAGCCAGAAGCTGAGTAGGGCCGGCGCCAGCAGCGCGTGGATCAGGCTGCCGAGGATCAGGATCTGGAACGCGGCGAACCCCTTGGGCCCGAGATCGCGCCAAAGCCGGACTGGATCACGCATGTGGACGCGCCAGGTCATCATGTAGCCCTTGATCCAGCGTGAGCGTTGCCGGATCCACGGGACAACGTGGCAATTCGCCTCTTCGCGGGTGACCGTTTCGATCACCTCGGTCCGGTAGCCGTGGCGACAGAGGCGGATGCCCAGATCGGCGTCTTCCGTGACGTTGTGGGCATCCCAGGCCCCCAGCGCCTCAAGCGCCGCGCGGCGGAAGAACAGCGTTGTGCCACCAAGCGGAACGGGCAGACCGAGCCGATCGAGGCCGGGCAGGATCACGCGGAACCAGGCGGCATATTCGAGCGTGAAGCAGCGCGCGAGCCAATTGGTGTGCGGGTTGTAGAAATCAAGCATCCCCTGCAGGCAGGCGACCTTGGGGCCGCGCTGGTGAAAGCGGTCGACAACGGCGCGGATCTGGCCGGGATCGGGCGCATCCTCGGCATCATAGACGCCGATCAGGCTGCCGCGGCAGAAGTCGAGGGCGTAGTTCAGCGCGCGTGGCTTGGTGCGGAGCGCGCCCCCCGGCACGGTGAGGATCCGCATCCAGGGGGGAAGGACCACGGCGGCGAGCGCGTCGCGCGTCTGTGTATCGCCATCCTCGACCACCAGCAGGATGTCGAGCAGTTCGCGGGGGTAGTCGAGGCGCGCAAGCCTGTGAACCAGGCGCGGCGCGATGTCGGCCTCGTGCAGCAGGGCCACCATGATCGAGACGACGGGCAGCCGGGCGATTGCCGGGGGGCGTGGCGGCGCGGGTGTGCTGCGCAGGGTTGCAAGAAGTGTCGCGGCCTTCAGGCCCATGCCGGCGAGCATGGCCAGAACCGCGAGCAAGGTCAGCAGGCCAAGGGCGCCGCCCGGCACCATCAACGCCGCCCCGAGCAGGGTCGCGGCTGCAATGGCAAGACCGTACCGCGCCGGGGCCGGATCAAGGCTGCGGCAGCTTTCCTCCTCTGGGCTTCGCGTTTCGGCGGCGTGGCGCATCTGCGCGATCCGCAGATCCTGCACAGCCGTTTCGAGCACGGCGCGCGGGGTCAGCGCGAAGACCACCGGCCCGTAGAGCGCCTGCAGCGCCTCGCCAT
>JBGSQL010000229.1:0-18901 GCA_041738105.1 Rhodobacter sp.
GTGGGATATTTCTGCAGAGAAGAAGCAGGTGGGTCGGCGCCCGGGCCCGTCAAGCCGGGCTCGGGGCGGGATAGCTTTCGAAGGTGATGTTCTGTGCGATCTTTCGGGCCGTTGCCTCGGCTTCGGGCGATCGGATGGTCCAGCACAGGATGGTGCTGCCCTGCGCCTTCAGGCTGGCGACCCGGGGGCGCGTCAGGTCGGCGGCCTCGTGGCTGATGAAACTTGCCCCCGTTGGGTCAAAATCGGCAATCTCGCGCAGCCGATCACGGATTTCAGGCGGCAGCGGGTGCCAGTTCTTTGCGTCATAGGCCGCAGTCGTCAGGCCGCGTGGCACCTGTGGCGCCAGATGAGCCATGTGCGTGACGGACCGCGGATTGAACGACATGACCGCGATGGGGCCGGCGTAACCTTGCAGGGCTGTGGCCGTTGCCGCTTCAAGCCGGCCATCCGTTTCCGACAGGTCGCCCGACTGGTCCTTGATCTCGATCAGCAGCGGGACGCGCCCGCCGACGAGGTGAAGGACATCGGCGAGGGTCGGGATGGTTTCCGCCGTGCCCAGAAGGTGCAGGGCCGACAATTCGGCAACGGTGCGTGCGCGAACCGGGCCAGTCGCGTCCGTCAGGCGATCCAGATCGTCATCGTGAAAGACCATTGCCTGGCCGTCAGAGGAAAGCTGCACGTCGATTTCGATGCTGTAGCCCGCCTCGATCGCGGCACGGATCGCGGCGCGGGAATTCTCGGGGCGTCCGGCACGCCGGTCATGCAGGGCGCGATGCGCCAGCGGCACCTGCCGGAACGCGTCCGGAAGGGGCGCGGATGGCGTCATGGACGGATCTCGAAGATGCCTTCGATCTCGACCGCGACGCCCAGTGGAAGGCTGGCGGCCGAGACGGCAGACCGGGCATGTCGGCCAGCATCGCCCAGGACAGCGACAAGGAAATCGGACGCGCCGTTGATGACCTTGGGCTGATCGGTGAAATCGGGTGTGGAGTTGACAAATCCGGTCAGCTTGACGGCGCGCACGATGCGGCTGAAGTCGCCACCACAGGCATTGCGGACCTGTGCAAGCAGGCTGATCGCGCAAAGCCGTGCGGCAGCGGCCCCTGCGGCAATGTCGAGGTCGGCCCCGAGGCGACCCTTTACCAACCCGCCCGCGTCCTGGCTGATCTGGCCCGAGACATGCACCAGGTTGCCCACCGTCACGAAGGGCACATAATTGGCCGCCGGGGCGGGGGCATCTGGCAGGGTTACGCTGAGGTCCGCAAGGCGCGTCTCGATCGGGGTCATGGTGTCCTCCAGGGATGATATCGGCGCGCAGAGGCTATCCGGGTGTGGGGCGGGCGGCAAGCCGACCGCTGAGGGATCGGGCGTGTTGCGCCGCAATACACCAAACCGTCATTCTTGGGCCACGTTTGGGCGTTGTCTTGCCGACGGGCCCGACTTAGGTCTTGCCATAGGGGTGTGAAGGCTATGATCACGCGCCTGATGCCGATAGAAAGACAGTATATGCCGCTACGCCAATGTCATCCCGCCGTGGCCTCGCCACGGGCCGTCTTTCGCGCGCTTGGCGGACTTGCCATCGGGCTGGCTGTGCTTGGTGGGTGCGGTCCGGCGGCGGCGCCTACGGGGATAAACGACCCCTACGAGGCCTCTAACCGGAAAGTCCACGCCTTCAACAAGTCGCTCGACAGGGGCGCGGTGCGGCCATCGGCAAATGCCTATGGCACGGTTGTGCCGGGGCCGCTGCGCACGGGCGTCCAGAACTTTGCGCAGAACCTTGGCGAGCCGGGCAACGTGGCGAATGACCTTTTGCAGTTCAAACTGGACGACGCGCTGGTGAATACGATCCGTTTTGCCGTGAACAGCACGATCGGGATCGGGGGTCTGTTCGATCCAGCGACACCGATGGGTATTCCGGGTGACAGGACGGACTTTGGCGAAACTCTGGCGGTCTGGGGTGTGGGCGAAGGACGGTTTGTCGAGTTGCCGCTGATCGGGGCGTCAACCGAGCGCGATACGGTTGGTATGATCGTGGATGTTGTGTTTGACCCGTTGCGCTTCATCCTTCCGACGGCCGAGGCGAACGCCGCAACGGGGATTCAGGTCGCTGCGGGGCTGGGCCGACGGTATCGTTACTCGGCAACCATCGATTCGATCCTATATGAGAGTGCGGACAGTTACGCCCAGGCCCGCCTGCTGTATTTGCAGAACAGAAGGTTCGAACTTGGGCAAACCGCCGAGACAGCTGATTTCGTTGATCCGTATGAGGACCCCTATGCTGAATGATCTGACACGCCGGGACGTGATCGGCCTTGGCCTTGCCGGTCTTGTTGCAGTTGGCACTCTGGGCGCATTGCCACGGGCCGCCTGGGCGCTGAGCGTTGGCCAGGCGCGCGGCCTTATCGACGAGGTGGTGGGCGAGGTGAACCGGGTGATCAGCTCGGGCGCCTCGGAGGCGCGGATGTTGCAGCAGTTCGAGGCGCTGTTCGTGCGATACTCCGATGTGCCGGTGATTGCGCGGTCTGTTCTTGGGCCGGCCGGCCGTGGTGCAAGCAGCGCGCAGGTTGCCGCCTTCACCAAGGCGTTCCAGGGTTATATTTCGCGCAAATATGGCCGCAGGTTTCGCGAGTTCATCGGTGGCCGGATCGAGGTTGTCGATGCAAGAGCGGTCAAGAGCTATTTCGAGGTGATCTCGACCGCGTATCTTCAGGGCGAGGCACCGTTCGATCTGCGCTGGCATGTGTCGGACAAATCAGGGCGTTTGCTGTTCTTCAACATCATCATCGAAGGTGTGAACCTGCTGGCGTCGGAGCGGACCGAGATCGGTGCCATGCTGGACCGCGAGAACGGCAACATCGACGCGCTGACCGCGACCCTGCGCCAGACCTGATCCGACAGTGCGCTTCGCGCCGTAGAAACGCTGCCGGGAGTCAGTTGTTGACCCCGAGCGCGCCAAGCACTTCACGCAGGATGCTTTCCGCCATATCCGGTTGGTTCTGTTCGGTCGCCGTCGCGGCTTGCGGCTGTGCGGCGGCCGAAGGCGGGATGCGCGGTTCGGGGATGATCATCTGAAGTGGCGTTGCGGGCGCGCCTTCATGCACGCGCAGCATCACTTCGTGCCAGATCTCGGCGGGCAGGCCGCCCCCGGTGACGCCTGTCAGGGGTGTGTTGTCGTCATATCCCATCCAGACTCCGGTGACATAGTCTGCCGAGAAGCCGACGAACCAGGCGTCGCGCGCGGCCTGGGTGGTGCCGGTCTTGCCCGCAACCTGACGATCGGGCAAGGCCGCGCGACGACCCGTTCCGTTCTCGATGACCTGGGTCAGCATGTAGGTCAGCTCGCGCGCGGCCTGTTCCGAGATCACCCGTTCTCCCAGCCCGCCCTCCTGTCCCATGAGCGGCGTGTCTTCGCCCTGCAACCGCAGCTCCACAAGGCCGTAGGGCTGCACGGCTGACCCGCCGTTCAGGATGCCGGCATAGGCGCCCGTCATCTCGATCAGGGTCGATTCGGACGCGCCAAGCGCAAGGGCGGGGCCGGCGGCCAGATCGCTGCGGATGCCGAAGCTGGCGGCAACCTGGCGGACAAGATCGCGGCCCACCGCCTCTGACACGCGGACGGCGGGGATGTTCAGCGAATCCTTCAGCGCGGTTGTCAGCGTGACGATGCCACGGAATTCGCGATCATAGTTCGACGGCGTCCAGGGGCCGGAGCCGGGGATGTTGATCGTGAGGGGAGAGTCATCGACGAAATCCGCGGCCGAGTACCCAAGATCAAGAGCTGCGGCATAGACGAACGGCTTGAACGCCGATCCGGTCTGACGCAGCGCCTGGGTTGCGCGGTTGAACGACCCCGCAAGCTCGGTCTTGCGACCGCCAACCATCGCGCGCACAGCGCCATCCGACGACATCACGACAACCGCGGCCTGCGCCTTGGAGCCGTCCTTGACCTTGGTGGCAAAGACATCGGCCAGGGCGCTTTCGGCGGCTTTCTGCAGCTTCTGGTCGAGCGTGGTCCGGATGATGACATCTTCCGTGGTGTTCTTGGTCAGGAAGGCAGGGCCCGACTCCATCACCCAATCGGCAAAGAAGCCACCCGACAGGGTCTGGGCCGCTTCGGACAGGCGAGCCGGGTTGGCGCGGGCTGCGTCAGCTTCGGCCGGGGTCAGGTAATCCTGTTCTTCCATCAGGCCGATGATGACGTTGGCGCGTTCGCGCGCGCGCGCCATGTTGTTGGTTGGCGCATAGTACGAGGGCGCCTTCAGAAGCCCGGCAAGCATGGCCGCCTCGGCGGGGGTGACGTTGTTGGCAGATTTCCCGAAGTAGCGCTGCGCCGCGGCTTCAAACCCGCGGGCCCCGGCCCCGAGATAGGCGCGGTTCAGGTAGATCGTAAGGATTTCGTTCTTGGTGTACTTGGCCTCGAGCGCAAAAGCGAAGGGCATTTCCTTGAGCTTGCGGGTCAGGCCGCCCTTGCGGCAATCGGCCTCGTAGTCCGCCTCGGACTTCCAGGTGGCGGCATCATAGGGCACGCCGAGGCAAAGCAGCTTTGCGACCTGTTGCGTAATGGTGGAGCCGCCGTTGCCTTCCAGCGGGCCGCGGCCCTCGGACAGGTTGATCCGGATGGCGCTGATGATGCCGCGCGGGCTGACGCCAAGGTGCCAGAAGAACCGGCGATCCTCGGTCGCGATGACGGCGTTGCGCAGGTTCGGTGAAACGGAGGCCGCGTCGATCTGGCCGCCGAAGGTTTCGCCCCGCCAGGCAAAGACATCGCCGTTGCGATCCAGCAGCGTGACCGACCCGCGCGCGCGCCCGTCAAGCAGTTCGGTTACGGGTGGCAGCTTCTGGTAGAAATAAAGGGTGACCGAACCGACAACGATCGCCAGCAAGAAGGCGACCCGCCAGCCGATCGCCCAGGCGACCCGCGCGATCCAGCGCAGAATCCCCGAAAAGAAGCCAAGGATCGGATTGCGGCGCGGGGGGCGGCGCCGGGGGGCGGACCGCGACTTGTTCGCCGGCGGCTTGCGGCCGGACCCGCCGTTTCCGCCGTTCCTGCTGGCAGGCTTTTGCGCGGTGGCATATCGCCTGTCCGCGACCAGTGCCGGTCGCCCGTTGTCCGTTACGCTCATGCCTCATCCGCCCGTTCGTTGCGCGCGCTTGGTTTTGACGGAGTGTAGCGCGCGAGAACGGGAATGTGGAGCGCTTCCCCAACCGATTCGAGTGCATGAAAAGATTAATAATTAGGCGAACAGATCAAATAGTATAAAAAACAGGCAAAAATGCGGGGTGGCTGTGCCGCGTTCCGCGTTGGTTTCTTGTGCCTTGCGGCTCTGGCGGCATTGCTAGACAGCCGTAGGCCCCCTTTCGGGCCGCCTGCAACACGGAAGGGGATCGACGTGAAACTCATCATAGCAGCAATCAAGCCGTTCAAGCTGGAGGAGGTCCGCGAAGCGCTGACCACAATCGGCGTGCGCGGCATGATGGTGACCGAGATCAAGGGCTTCGGCTCGCAGTCCGGGCACACCGAAATCTATCGTGGCGCTGAATATGCCGTGAACTTCGTGCCGAAGGTCCGGCTTGAGATCGTGGTCAGCGACAGCCTTGCCGATGCCGTCGTCGAGACGATCCGGACAACGGCCAAGACCGACAAGATCGGGGACGGGAAAATCTTTGTTCTCAGTGTCGAGCATGCCGTGCGGGTGCGCACGGGTGAGCTTGATGATGATGCGCTCTGATGGGCCAAATGGGGAAAGAGAGACAAGAAATGTCTGATTGGATCAAACGAATCGGGGCCGCATCGCTGCCTGCGTCATTCGCGGCCTTTCCGGTCTGGGCGCAGGAGGCCACGGCCGAGGCGACCGAGGCTGTGACCGAGGCTGCGGCGGAAGTCGTGCCGGTGATGGACAAGGGCGACGTTGCCTGGATGATGATCTCGACGATCCTCGTGCTGTTCATGATCGTCCCGGGTGTGGCGCTGTTCTATGGTGGCCTGGTTCGCACGAAGAACATGCTGTCGGTGCTGATGCAGAGCACGGTCGTGACAGCGCTTGTCATGGTGATCTGGGTGTTCTGGGGCTATTCGATGGCCTTCGGTGATGCCGCCTCGCCCTATTGGGGCGGGTTGGGCAAAGCGTTCCTGGCGGGTGTGACGGCCGACTCGATGGCGGCCACCTTCAGCGCCGGGTTTGTCATCCCGGAGTATATCTTCATCGCGTTCCAGATGACCTTCGCGGCTATCACGCCGGTGCTGATCATCGGTGCCTTCGCCGAACGGATCAAGTTTTCTGCGGTGTTGCTGTTTACCGCGCTGTGGGTGACCTTCGTCTACTTTCCGATCGCGCACATGGTGTGGGATTCGGATGGCATGATCTACGGTTGGGGTGCGCTTGATTTCGCAGGCGGAACGGTTGTTCACATCAATGCCGGGATCGCGGGTCTTGTCGGCTGCATCATCCTCGGGCCAAGGATCGGCTACAAGAAGGACAACATGTCACCGCACTCGATGACCTTGTCGATGGTCGGGGCGGCGATGCTGTGGGTTGGCTGGTTCGGTTTCAACGCCGGGTCAAACCTTGAGGCCAATGGTGGCACGACGCTGGCGGTGATGAACACCTTTACCGCGACTGCGGGCGCGATCCTGACCTGGGTTCTGATCGACACGATCTTTCACGGGAAGGCATCACTTCTGGGTGCGATTTCGGGGATGATCGCCGGTCTGGTGGCAATCACGCCGGCGGCAGGGTTTGCCGGCCCGGTGGGTGCCATCGTTCTGGGCGCGGTTGCGAGCTGTGGGGCCTACTTCTTTGTCGCGGTGGTCAAGCATCGCCTGGGCTATGACGACAGCCTGGACGTGTTCGGCATCCACGGCGTTGCGGGCATCATCGGCGCCCTTGGCACGGCGATCGTGGACCGGGCCGCGTTCGGGGGCATCGGCTACAGCTCGGCTTCGATGGGTGGGCAGCTTTACATCCAGTTCCTGGCGATCGTCGTGACCATCGTATGGTGCGGCATCGGGTCGTTCATCTTCTACAAGTTGGCCGCAATGACCGTAGGCTTGCGTGTCACCGAGGAAGTGGAACGCGAGGGGCTGGATCTGGCCGAGCATGGCGAGCGCGCCTACACCAGCTGACAAACGGTTCGGGCCGGGCGCTGTGCCCGGCCCGGATGGTTGTCCTTGTCAAAACAGAAACCCGGATGATCCTGGCGATCATCCGGGTTTTTTATGGGTCTAACCAACGGTGTCGGCGATGGCCCTGGCAAGGATGGGAACGGTGTCGGCGTTGAGCCCCGCGATGTTCAGGCGCGAGTCGCTGACCATGTAGATGCCGCGTTCAGAGCGCATCCGATCAACCTCTGCCTCGGTCGCCCCAAGGCGCGAGAACATGCCTCGGTGATGCGCAAGGAAATCCCATCGGTCGGAGTTGGTCAGCCGGCGCAATTCATCCGCGAGGTTCTGCCGCAAGGTGAGCATGTTCAGGCGTACCTCTTCGAGTTCCTGCTTCCACTCGGCCGTCAGGGCCGGATCTTGCAGGATCATTGTGACCAGCCGCGCGCCATGATCGGGCGGGAACGAATAGTTCTGGCGGTTCAGGAAGGCGAGGTTGCCCTGCAGCGTGCCGCGCTGGGCGCTGCTGCCAAGGGCCATCAGAAGGCCGGTGCGTTCCCGGTAGATGCCGAAGTTCTTGGAACAAGAGGCGGCAATCAGCACTTCGGGACAGCGTGCGGCAATCAGACGGGTGCCGGCGGCATCCTGTTCCAGCCCGTCGCCGAACCCCTGATAGGCCAGGTCGATGAACGGAATGGCGCCTTTGGCCAGCAACAGGTCAGCCACCGCCGACCAGTCGGGCAGGGTCAGGTTTGCCCCGGTGGGATTGTGGCAGCACCCATGCAGCAGCACCACATCGCCGGGTTTGACCTGCGCGAGATCGGCCATCATGCCATCGCGATCGACCCCGCGCGTCAGCGGGTCGAAATAGCGATACTCTGCCATCGCTAGGCCAAGGTAGCGGATGATCGACGGATGATTGGGCCATGTCGGCGCCGACAGCCAGATGGTGGCATCGGGCGAGGCCAGACGGACCAGTTCCAGCGCCTGACGGATGGCGCCGGTGCCCCCCGGGGTGGCTGCCGCTGCGATCCTGTCCGGGGGCACGGCGGTGCCAAGGATCATGGCCGACAGGGCCGCGTGAAAGGCAGGTTCGCCCGCAAGGCCGGTATAGGTCTTGGTGGTTTCCGTTTCCCACAGTTTCCGTTCGGCCGACTTTACCGCACGCATGACGGGTGTCAGGCCGGTCGCATCCTTGTAGACGCCAACGCCGAGGTCGATCTTGTGATCGCGCGGGTCGTCGCGGAACATCTGCATCAGTTGCAGGATCTTGTCCTGGGGCTGCGGCTTCAGTGCATCGAACATTGCGCTAACCCTTTGCAACCTTCAGGTCGTCATACATGCCCCATTCGGCCCAACTGCCGTCATAGAGCGCATGGTTGCGATGGCCCAACCGTTCCAGCGCAAGGCTGAGGATCGCGGCGGTGACGCCCGACCCGCAGGTGGTGATGACGGGTTTCGACAGATCGACGCCGGCTTCGGCAAAGACCGCGGCCAGACCAGCCAGATCCTTCATCGTGCCATCGGGGTTCAGGACGAGGGTGTGCGGGACGCTTTTTGATCCGGGGATATGCCCCGGCCGCAGACCCGGGCGCGGTTCGGGGGCTTCGCCCTTGAACCGGGCGGCCGACCGGGCATCAAGGATTTCGGCATCGCCCAGCTTGGACGAATGGGCGACCTGCGTCACGTCCTTGACCAGCGAGGCGTTGCGCTGAACCGTCATGTGGCGGTCCTTGACGATGGGCGGCATGTCTTCGATTGGGTGGCCTTCGGCCTGCCATTTCGGAAATCCGCCGTCCAGCACGGCCACGTCCAGCTTGCCCATCAGACGGAACGTCCACCACACACGCGCGGCCGAAAGCAGGCCGGCCGTGTCGTAGACCACCACCTGATGCCCGTCCCCCACGCCCATCGCGCGCATTCGGCTGATGAATTTTTCCGGTGGCGGGGCCATGTGCGGCAAGGCCGAGCGCTGATCGGCGATCTCGTCGATGTCGAAGAACCGGGCGCCGGGGATGTGGGCCGCCTCGTATTCCCCTTTTGGATCGCGCCCTGCATCGGGCAGATACCACGACGCATCGAGCACCCGCAGATCCGGGTCTTTCAGGTGCGCCTCAAGCCAGGCGGTCGAAACAAGCGTTCTGGGGTCGTCGGCGGCCATCGTGCCCTCCCTCGTGATGCCAACCCATAGCTGCCAGAGGGCAGGCTGGGCAAGACGGCTTGCACGACTGAGGGGCGGCATCGGGCCGCCTCGGCGGCCCGTCCGGCGCGGATCACGCCTTGGACAGGGCGCCCTTGATGATCCCGACCAGCACCATGACGATTGCGCCGCCAATCCCGCCCGAGGCAATGGACGAAAGGAACGATGCGACATCAAGGCCGCCTGCCGCGGCAGCGCCGCCCGATCCCAGCACGGCGCCAAGGATCTGGCCGCCGATCCCGCCGCCGAGGATGCCGGCGAGCGAGTTTCCAAGCGTGCCAAGGCTTTGGTTCTTCAGCAAACCGCCGGCGACATTTCCGCCGACCGCGCCAGCTATGAGCTGGATGATGATTTCAAGCATTTGATCCCTTTCCTGCCGACCGTTGAGTGTTCGCGATGCCCGGTCGGTTGGCCGTGGCCGCCGGTCTCGGCAGGATTATGCGCAAAATCAGGAAAATGTCAGCGAAAAAGCGGCGCTATCCGCCATGCTTCAACAATCGGGCCTTTTCGCGCGACCAATCGCGCTTTGCTTCGGTATCGCGCTTGTCGGACAGTTTCTTGCCCTTGGCGATGCCGATCTTCAGCTTCACCACGCCGCGATCATTGAAATACATGGCGATGGGAACGATCGTCATGCCTTCCCGCGCTGTCGCGTTCCACAACCGGCTGAGTTCCTTCTTGCTGACAAGCAGCTTGCGCCGACGGCGTTCCTCGTGACCCCAGGTCTTTGCCTGCAAGTAGGGGGCGATGTAGCTGTTGATCAGCCACAACTCGCCACCTTCCACCGAGGCGTAGCTTTCCGCGATGTTGGCACCGCCTTGCCGCAAAGATTTAACCTCGGACCCTTGCAGGATGATCCCTGCCTCGAGATCGCTTTCGATGAAGTAATCGAAGCGCGCCCGACGGTTTTCGGCAATCGACTTGGAGTTGGGATCGGATTTCTGGGCCATGGTCGCCCCGAGATAGGCGAGGGGGGGCGGGGTGTCCAGTGGTGCAAGGGCTGTCGCGGCCGGATCGCTGCGCGGCGTCGATGTGCCGGGTGCGCGAAGTTGCCGTGCGCACGTGGCGCTGATAGCGTCGCGTGGTCGCGGTTGGTGGGTGCAATGAACGAAACTGAAAGCAAGGGTCAGGCGGAACAGGCGCTGCTGCGCACATCCATCACGATGCTGATCCTGATGTCGTGCATCAGCCTGACCTTCGGGGTTCTGACCGGATCCTTCGCGATACTGTTTGACGGCTTCTATGCGCTGATTGACGCGTCCATGGGCGGTTTGGCACTGCTGGTTTCGCGCCTTATCATGACAGATGCCCTGCGGCGCGACGAGGATCAGCCCGGGCAGGTGCGCTACCAGTTCGGCTTCTGGCATCTGGAGCCGATGGTCCTTGCCCTGAACGCCGTGATGCTGACGCTGGCGGTTCTGTATGCGATGGGCAGCGCGCTGATCCTTATCTTTGACGGTGGCACGGATCCCGATTTTGGACTGGCCGTCGTCTACGCCGCGACCGTGTCGTTGCTTTGCGTCGTGATGGCAGCACGGCAAAAGCGGCGCAACCGTTTGCTGCGTTCGGGTTTCATCGCGCTCGATGTGAAAAGCTGGATGATGTCGGGTGCGATCAGTTTCGCGTTGCTGGTGGCCTTTGGGGTGGGATGGTTCCTGACGGGGACGCGGTACGAGCATTTGCAGCCGTTTGTCGATCCCGTGATCCTGGTGCTTGTCTGCATCGCCGTCCTGCCGATGCCGTTCTCTGATCTGCGCCGGGCCGTCAGCGACATGTTCCTGCTGGCGCCCGAAGATCTGGATGCCCATGTTCGCCGTGTGGCGGGCGAGGCGGTGGCGCACCATGGTTTCGCCGATGCCTATACCTACGTGGCGCGCGTCGGGCGTTCGGTGCTGATCGAGATCCATTTCCTTGTTCCACCGGATTGGTCGATCAGCTCGGTTGCCCGGCTTGATGCGATCCGGGATGAGGTGGGCCGCGCCCTGGGGGGCGAAGGCCCGAGTCGATGGTTGACGATCTGCTTCACCGAGGATGCCGACTGGGCGTTCTGACCCATGCCCTGTGTGGGCTCATGCTGCCAGGGCCAAGTCTCGTGGACCGACCGACACGGCGGCGGCTGCGTCGGTTGGCGGGTATCTGCGGGCAAGAAGCGCCCGGGCGGCGGCAAGATCGAGGCAGGTGAAGAAGCTGTCGTCGGGGGCGGCGCCGGGGCCGGTTGCAACGCCGGGACAATGCAGCAACATGCCGCCGTTTGCATAGATGACCTCTTCGTCTTCGAACACCGGCGTGATGACCTCGACCGGCCGGTCGATGGCCTGCCACACCGCGCCGCCAAGACCGCGCATCGCCGCTGCGGGGATCAGGGCAACAACGGCGTCTGCAAGATCGGGATCGTCCCAGGTGTCGATCAGGATGTGCTGACCCGGCAGCAGGGTCATGTCGCAGCTTCCGTTGAAGAGGGGACGGGGAACCGACAGCAGCGCCCCGTCACCTGGCAGGATCCAGGCGCGATCGACGGCAACGATCGTGCGCAAACCGCCGTCAAAGCTGTGCAGCCGATCCCCGCGTTGCAGGCTGCCTGCCGGGCACCATCCGCGGGCCGTCTCGACCTGGAGGGTGTCGAGCAGGCCAGAGCGGATCGGGGTGCCAGTGGTCGTGGGAAGAGGGGCAGTGGCGCGGGGGGCGGTGTGCATCAGCATGGGTGTCTCTCCGGTGCGAGGGGGTGGCGGCCAACCTGGCCATGTGCCCAAGAAGCACCCGAATTTCGCCATTTTTTCGTCACGTTTGCGGCCCGGGAAAGGCATCGGCCAAACCTTAACAACAATACAATTCCGAAGCACCGAGCGTTTCGTGAAAATTGTTTTTTATCATGTTGTTAACGATGATTATCTTGGCGTGCTCTGCGGGGGCCGCTGGCGATTCGCGGCCTGAGCAAGGCTCCTTGCCCGAAGCAGCGTGTAGATCCCGCTGGCCACGATGATCGCGCTGCCGAGGATCGTCGCGGCGTCGGGTCGCTCGCCGAAAGCCAAGGCGCCGAGCATCAGCGCAAAGACCAGCCGGGTGTAGCGAAACGGGGTGACGACCGAAATCTCGCCCGTGCGCATCGCGGCGGTCAGCGCGTAATAGGCCCCGACCCCGATCAGTGTGGCGGCCAGCAGCCCTGCACTGTCGGCCAATCCCGGCAGGGCGGCGCCCCCCGAGACGGCCAGCAGCGCCGCACCGGTTGGCACCATCATGGCGAAGCCATAGATGCCGAGTTGCAGGTTGGACAGGATCGGTGGTGCGGCCCGCGTCGCCAGATCGCGCCCGGCAAAGCCGAGGGTTCCCAGAACCGCAAGCAGCGACAGGGGCGTGAACCCTTCGAGGCCGGGTTGCAGGACGATCAGGACACCGACAAAGCCCAGCGCGATGGCCGTCCAGCGCCGCCAGCCCACCCGCTCGCCGAAGATAAGTGCAGCCCCCATCACCACGACCAGCGGTGTCGCCTGAAGGATGGCCGACGCGCTGGAAAGCGGCGTCAGGGCTATGGCAAGCGTGTAGAACAGCCGCCCCGCGACCTCGAACCCGCAGCGCAGAAGAATGGCGGGTGACCTGATCGCCGGATGCAACAACCGCTCGCCCCGGCGCGCCGCAAGGATTGCGAAGCCGATCATGCCGCCCGCGCCAAAAATCATCAGGATCTGGCCGACCGGCAGGTTGCGCGCGACCGACTTGAGGAACATGTCCTCAAGCGCGAAGCCGGCCATCGCCGCCACCATCCACAGGCTGCCGCGCAGATTGTGGGACAGGGCCGACCAGCCGTGGGCCAGGGTCATGCCGTGGTGCCCGTCAGGTCAGTAGGCCGGCATGGCGCATCGCAGCGTCGATCCGGGCCTTGGTCGCATCGGTCAGCCCGACAAGCGGCAGGCGGACCTCTTCCGAGCACAGCCCAAGGCGCGAGAGGCCGTATTTTGCCCCGGCCAGCCCCGGCTCGAGGAAGATCGCCTCGTGCAGCGGCATCAGACGATCCTGATAGGCGAGGGCGGTCTTGTAGTCTCCGGCCAGCGTGGCGGCCTGGAAGGCGGCGCACAAGGCGGGGGCCACATTGGCGGTGACACTGATGCAGCCGGTTCCGCCTTGCGCGTTGAAGCCAAGCGCGGTGGCATCCTCGCCGGACAACTGGATGAAGTCGTGCCCGCAGGTGATCCGCTGCTGGCTGACACGCTCGATCTTGCCGGTTGCGTCCTTGACGCCGATGAACCGGGGCAGCTTTGCCAGCGTTCCCATCGTCTCTGGCGTCATGTCCACGACCGAGCGGCCGGGGATGTTGTAGATGATGATCGGCAGCGTGCAGCAATCGTGCAGCGCGGTGTAGTGGGCGATCAGCCCGGTCTGGGTCGGCTTGTTGTAATAGGGCGTCACGACCAGGGCCGCATCGGCGCCGACCTTTTCGGCGTGGCGGATCAGACGGATCCCTTCGGCCGTGTTGTTCGACCCGGCGCCCGCGATCACCGGGACGCGACCGGCGGCCGCCTGCACGACAACCTCGATGACGGTTTCATGCTCTTCGTGGCTGAGCGTCGGGCTTTCCCCGGTGGTTCCCACGGGAACAAGCCCGGTCGAACCCTGGCCGATCTGCCAGTCGACCAGTTTCTTGAGCGTGTCGAGATCCAGGGCGCCGTTCTTGAACGGCGTCACCAGGGCAGGAATTGACCCTTTGATCATGGCACGCATCTCCTCCTCGGTGGAACCAGCCGACGACTCGTTCCGTTGCAAATGGCGCCTTCTATCGGGCGGCGCAGACATTGCCAACCGGCACCTCTCTGGCGTTGTCTTTCATCTGGCGCGATTGTGTGTTGCGGGCCTTGGGCACACGAGGCAAAACCATGCCATGTCGAACCACCATCTTGCCCTGAGCCGCGCCATGCTTCGCCCTGCAGTCCTTGCCCTGATCCTGTGGGTCACCGGTCCCGCCGGTGCGGATGAGGCTGGCGCCTTGCGTGCGGCCCTGATGGATGTGGGCGCCCGGGACTGGGCCGGGGCGCAGGCGGCGGCACAGGGCGCTATCGCGCAGGATATCGTCGAATGGCACCGGCTGCGCGCGGGCGAGGGGCTGCTGGGCGACTATGAGGCGTTTTTGCAACGGCGTGCAGACTGGCCCGGGCTGGCGCTGCTGCGGCGCAAGGGCGAAGAGGCCGTCGCGCGTTCGACGACGCCCGAGCGGGTCGTCGCCTGGTTCGGTGGGGGTCAGCCGCAGACGGTCGAGGGGTCATTCGCGCTGATCCGCGCGCTGTCCGCGCTTGGACAGGCCGATGCTGCCCGCGCCGAGGCTGTCAGGGCCTGGATCGCGATGTCGTTTACCACGGAACAGGAACAGGCCTTGCTTACGGCCTATCCGCAGGCGCTGGCGGATGTGCATCAGATCCGGCTGGACCGCCTGCTGTGGGATGGTGAGGCGGTCGAGGCCGCGCGGATGCTGTCCCGCGTGGACAAGGGCTGGCTGGCCTTGGCAGAGGCGCGCCTGGCCTTGCGCGCGGATGTGCCCGGCGTGGATACCAAACTGGAGGCGGTGCCCGCCGCGTTGCGCGGGGATCCGGGGCTGGCTTACGAGCGGTTCATCTGGCGGATGCGCAAGGATCGCTACGCCGAGGCCGCAAGCCTGATCGTCGCGACCAGCACCAGCGCGGAAACCCTGGGGCGGCCCGAGACCTGGGCCAAGCGCCGGGCGCTGCTTGCGCGCCGGATCCTGCGGGATGGCGAGCCGCGCCTTGCCTATCAGATTGCATCCTCGCACCACCTTGCCAGCGGGGCGGATTTTGCCGATCTGGAGTTTGTCGCGGGCTTCATCGCGCTGCGGTCCCTGGGCGATGCGGGGGCGGCGCTGGGACATTTCCAGGCGCTGGGCAAGGCGGTGGCCACGCCGATCAGCCTGTCGCGCGCTGCCTATTGGGAGGGCCGCGCGCTGGAGGCGCTGAACAGGTCAGGTGATGCGCGGGCGGCCTACGAACGTGCGGCGCAGCATCAGACGGCCTACTATGGCCTGCTTGCGTCCGAGCGTGCGGGCATTCC
Organism: Rhodobacter sp.; assembly: GCA_041738105.1. Lineage (GTDB taxonomy): Bacteria > Pseudomonadota > Alphaproteobacteria > Rhodobacterales > Rhodobacteraceae > Aliitabrizicola. Next base: position 15,348 of record JBGSQL010000229.1, read on the forward strand.
GATGCACCCGCGCATTCTTGGCGGCGGCGGTGGGCAAGACTGGAAGTCGGCCTCTTTTGCGCAATCCTCGGTTCTTGAGGCTGCGATCCTGCTGTTGCGGGCTGGAGATCGGACAGAGGCGAAACGGTTTCTGCTGCATCTTGCCGAAGGTCTTGACGCCGAAGGCCTGCGGCAGCTTGGGGAATTGGCGCTGGCGCGGGGAGAGCCGCATCTTGCGGTGCTGGTCGGCAAACAGGCGGCCGAACGCGGCGTGATCATATCGCGGGCCTATTTCCCTGTGACCGACCTTGTTCCCGATGGCCTGCCCGTCAGCCGCGCGCTGGCGCTTTCGATCGCGCGGCGCGAAAGCGAATTCGATCCCGCAGTTGTCAGCCCGGCGGGCGCGCGCGGGTTGATGCAGGTGATGCCGGAAACCGCAAGGATGATGGCGCGCAAGATCGGGCGTGATTTCGAGAAGGCGCGTCTGACGCGTGATCCGGCCTACAACGCGGCACTGGGTGCCGCTTACCTGCGGGATCTGGTTGAAGAGTTCGGCCCCTCGATCGCGCTGATCGCCTCGGGCTACAACGCAGGGCCAGGGCGGCCGCGCGCCTGGATCGAGCAATTTGGCGATCCGCGTCAAGCCAATGTGGATGTCGTCGATTGGGTCGAGATGATCCCGTTCGCGGAGACGCGCACCTATGTGATGCGGGTTGCCGAGTCGGTGGTTGTTTACCGGGCCAAGCTGAAGGGCAAGGCCGGCCCGATCAATCTGACGGGCGAGCTGAAGGGCTGAGGCGGCCGCGCTGCGCCTGCACGCGCTGGCGCCAGAGGGTAAACAGGCCTGCAGCGACAACGACGGCCGCGCCGATTGCCACATTGGGCCGTAGCGTCTCGCCGAACAGGAAGATGCCGATCGCAGAGGCAAAGACCAGTTGCAGGTAGGCAAAGGGCTGGACCGCGCTGGCCTCGGCCAGTTCATAGGCCCGGATCAGCAGGTAGTGCGCAAAGGACGCAGTGCAGCACAAGATGGCCATCCAGCCCCAGTCCGGCAGGGTCATCGGTTCCCAGTTCCACACTCCGATCGGGGTCAGGGCAACAGCGCCGATCGTGCCTGTCCAGAAGAAGCTGACGGCGGCGCTGTCGCCGCGCGAGACATAGCGCGTCAGCAGACCATAGAGCGCAAAGAGGAAAGCCGACAGCAGTGCCACAAGGGCCGCCGGGGAAAAGACCCGGAACCCTGGTTGCAAGATGATCAGGACGCCGATGAAGCCGATACCGATGGCGGTCCAGCGCCGCCAGCCGACCTTTTCGCCCAGCACCGGGCCGGAAAGCGCGGCGATCAGCAACGGATAGCAGGTAAAGACGGCATGGCTTTCGACGAGGCCCAGCAGAACGAAGGCCAGCACCATGACGCAGACCTCGGCCGCCAGCAGAAGGCCGCGCGTCACCTGCAGCCCCGGAAAGCGGGTGCGCACCGCGCCACGCAGGCCGCCGGCCTTGCGCACGGCGACAGCGATCACAAAAGCCGCGAAGAACCAGTAGCGGATCATCACCACCATGAAGACGTTGTATTCGCCCGCCAGGTGGCGTGAGATGCCATCCTGCATTGCGAACACAAAGGTCGTCGCGATCATCAGCCAGATGCCCAGACGGGTATCCTGTTCGGTCATGACGATAGTCCTGTTCCTGTCCTGGCGCGGGTGCGCAGGATCGTGATGAGCCCCGCGCCCACCACAATGGCCGCCCCGAGCACCACGTTCGCCTTGAGCGTTTCGCCGAAGACGAGGATGCCCACAAGGCTGACGAAGACGATTTGAAGGTAGGCAAAGGGTTGCACCGCGCTGGCCTCGGCCACTTCGTAGCACCTGATGAGCAACCAATTGGCAAGCACGGCGAGGCCGCCGTAAAGCGCCATCCACCCCCAATCCGGGCCTGTCATGGGTTGCCAGTTCGGCAGCCCGGCAACGGTGATGAGCAGCGCGCCAAAGATGCCGGACCAGAACAGGCTGAGAAAGGCATCCTCGGCCTGGGTCGCGCGCCGCGTGAGCAGGCTGTAAAGGGCAAACATCAAAGCCGAGGCAAGCGGCAGAAGGGCGGCGGGGGAAAACACGCCCGATCCGGGCCGCAGGATGACCAGCACTCCGACCAGACCCGCGCCGATCGCCATCCAACGCACCAGGCCAACCTTTTCACCCAGGACCGGCCCGGACAGCGCGGCGATGATCAGCGGGCAGACCGCAAACACGGCATGGGTCTCGATCAGACCGATCCGGGTATAGGACGTGACGATCACGCAGATCTCGGCGATCAGCAGCGCCGCCCTGACAAGGTGAAGCCAAGGATGCCGCGTCTTGATCCCCTGTCGCAGCCCGCCGGGACGACGTGCGGCAAGCAGCACAACGAACGCTGCAAAGACCCAGTAGCGGATCATCACCACCATCAGCGTGTTGTATCCGGCGGCAAGATGTTTCGAGAGGGCGTCTTGCAGAGAGAAGGTGAAGACGGCCGCGATCATCAGGGCAATGCCCAGGCGGGTGTTCTGGTTCATTCGGTCAGGACGCCCGCCGTCATGTGGCGCTTGGCGCCGAAACCGGGGCGCCGCTGCACCGTGAAGCCGGCGGCGCTCAGTGCGCGGCGCACATGGCCTGCGGCGGTGTAGGTGGCAAAGGTGCCGCCGGCGGCGGTGTGGGCTGCCACCTGTCCCATCAGCGGTGCCGACCAGAGTTCGGGGTTCTTGGCGGGCGAGAAGCCGTCAAGGAACCACGCATCGGCCTTGTTCGGCCAGGCTGGCAAGGTTGCGCGGGCATCTCCGATCACGATCTGCACATCCATGCCGTTCAAGGCGAACTGCCGCGCATCGGACGCCCAGTGTGGCAGGAAGGCATCCGCCAGGGGGTGAAGTTCCGGGAAGGCGTCAAGCGCGCGGGCGATGTCGGGTGGCGCCATCGGAAACGCCTCGAACGACGTATAGCGCAAGGTTCCCTCGGCCCCGGTCGCCTGCCAGGCGGCAAGGGTCGCAAGCATGTTCAGGCCGGTTCCAAAGCCAAGCTCGGCGATGTGAAATCCGTGGCGAAACCGGGCTGGCAAGCCGTTCCCGGACAGGAACACATGGCGGGTTTCGGCAAGCCCGCCGGCCAGAGAAAAATAGGGATCGTCAAAGGCGGTCGAAACCGGGATCGCACCTTCGCGCCATTCGAGCGTCGCCGTCTGGTCGTGTGCCGTCATTTGCCCTACACCCGCGATCGAGGCGGACAATGGGCAAGGGTGCGACGCATGGCAAGGGCCGATCTTACGGTGCGCGGGGCGGGGATTTTCGGCCTGTCCATCGCCTGGAGCGCGGCGTTGCGCGGGGCGCGTGTGCGGGTGATCGAGACGCGGGCCATCGGGGCCGGGGCCAGTGGGGGCGTGGTCGGTGCGTTGGCACCGCATGTGCCGGAACAGTGGAACGTCAAGAAGCAGTTCCAGCTTGAAAGCCTGCTTGCCGCACAGGATTGGTGGGCGGCGGTCGAAGCGGCATCGGGCTTGCCCACGGGCTACGGGCGCATCGGGCGGTTGCAACCGCTGGCCGATGC
>JBGSQL010000262.1:0-42892 GCA_041738105.1 Rhodobacter sp.
CCGAGGGCCGGGCCACGTCAGCCCCTGCTCTTTTCGCCGCCAGCCGCGAAATGGCGCGCATCGCGGCCGCCGCGCGGGCGCTGTTCGCCGACTGCGATGCCATCATGATGCCGATCCTGTCGGGTCCGCCACCCAAGGTCGGGCATTTTTCCATGCAAACCGCCGATCCCGAGACGCATTTTGCGGCCATGGAGGCGCTTGCCCCCAATGTGTGCATCGCCAATGTCGCAGGCTGCCCGGCGCTGGTCCTGCCTTTTGGAACCGACGGGGGCTTGCCGCTGAGTGTGCAGATCATGGGACCGATCGGGTCAGACCGGACGCTGCTGCGCATAGGCGCGATGATCGAAGCGCTGGCCCCGAGGCTCGACTTCCCCTTTGCCATCGCGGGGCATCCGTGACGCCAGTCCTTGAACTCGATGCCATCACCAAGCGCTTTGGCGCGATCGTTGCCAATGATGCGGTCAGCCTGTCGCTGGCGCAGGGCGAAATCCTTGCGCTGCTGGGCGAGAACGGCGCGGGCAAGACGACGCTGATGAACATTCTCTTTGGCCACTACACCGCCGACTCGGGTGACGTGCGGGTAGATGGCGCGGCGCTGCCGCCGGGGCGACCGCGCGCCGCCATCGCCGCGGGCGTTGGCATGGTTCACCAGCATTTCACGCTGGCGGGCAACCTGACGGTGCTCGAAAATGTCATCATCGGGGCCGAACCCTTGTCCCGTCTTCAAAGCCAGCGTGCGGCGGCGCGGGCGAAACTGTTGGCCATCGCCGCGCGTTTCGACCTGCCGGTCAATCCCGAAGCCCGCATCGCCGATCTGTCTGTGGGTGAGCGGCAGCGGGTCGAGATCCTCAAGGCGCTGTACCGTCAGGCGCGCATTCTGATCCTGGACGAACCGACAGCCGTCCTTGCTCGCCCCGAGGCGGAACGCCTTTTCGCCACCCTGCGCGGCATGACGGGCGAGGGGTTGTCGATCATCTTCATCAGCCACAAGCTGCACGAAGTGATGGCGGCGTCAGACCGTGTCGTGGTGCTGCGCGGCGGCCGGGTGGTGGCCGAACGTGCGACGGCTGCGACCGATCCTTCGGAACTGGCAGAGCTGATGGTGGGTCGCCGCGTGGTGCGCCCGCAGCGCGAACGCAAGGCGCCGGGCGACGTGGTGATCGAGGCGCGGGGCCTGAGCGTGACCGAAGGGGGTCAGACGACGCTCGACGCGGTTGATTTCACCGTCCGGGCGGGCGAGGTGCTGGGCATCGTGGGCGTTTCGGGCAACGGGCAGGCGACGCTCGGGCGTGTCCTTTCGGGGCTGGCGCGACCGTCTGGCGGAGTGCTGACGCTGGCTGGAACCGATCTTGCACGCATGACCCCGCGCGATCTGGTGCGCGCAGGGTTTGCCCGGATCCCCGAAGATCGCAATGCCGAAGGCGTCGTGGGCGACCTGCCAGTGTGGGAGAATGCGGTGCTCGAACGGCTGCAAGAGCCTGCCTATTCTGCGAAAGGCTTCGTGAAGCGCGGCGCGGCGCGGGCATTTGCGGACAGCCTGATCGCGCGGTTCGACATTCGGGGCGCAGAGCCTGACACGCGGACGCGGGCGCTGTCGGGAGGCAACATGCAGAAGCTGATCCTTGGCCGGAACCTTGCCGGGCAGCCGCGCTTTATCCTTGCGAACCAGCCGACGCGCGGGCTGGACGAAGGCGCGATCGCTGCCGTGCATGTCGAACTGCTGGCTGCGCGGGCGGCTGGGGCGGCGATCCTATTGATCACGGAAGATCTGGACGAGGCGACGGCACTGTCGGATCGCATACAGGCCATCGTGAAAGGCCGCCTTTCAAGCCCCGTTGCCGCCGAGACTGCCGATGCGCGGCGTCTTGGACTGATGATGGCGGGTGTCTGGGAGGGGCAGGATGCGGCTTGAACGGCGTGCCGAGGTGTCGCTGGGGCTGGCCCTTGCCGCCCCGCTTCTGGCGGTGCTGGCGGCACTGGTGCTGTGCGCCGGACTGATTGCGGCGGCGGGCGTGAACCCTCTTGCGGCCTATGGCGAAATGGTGCGCGGTGCCTTCGGATCGCGCCTGTCGATTACCGAAACCCTGACGCGCGCGACTCCGCTGATCCTGACAGGGCTGGCCGCGGCCGTGGCCTTTCGTGCGCGCGTCTGGAACATCGGGGCTGAGGGCCAATTCTATGCGGGCGCGCTGGCGGCGGCCTGGGCCGGCCACGGAACCGTGGCAACTTGGCCTGCCCCTCTGGCGGTTGCCGCACTCATGATCCTGGGAGCGCTGGCTGGTGCGATTCTTCTTGCCGGGCCAGTTCTGCTGCGGCTGCGCTTTGGCGTGGACGAAGTGGTCGTGACGCTGCTGGTGAACTTCATCATGCTGCTTTTCGTGGGTTTGATGATCGAAGGTCCGATGAAAGACCCGATGGCCTTTGGCTGGCCCCAATCCGTGCCGGTCGCGACATCGGTGATGCTGCCTGATCTGGTGCCACGCTCGCGCCTGCATGTGGGGCTTCTGGTAGCCCTTGCCGCCGCAGCGGTGATCTGGCTGATCCAGGCGCGCAGCGTGTTTGGAGCCGAGATGCGGGCCGCGGGTCTGAACCCCCGGGCCGCGGCCTTTGCGGGCGTGCCGATGGCGCGGCGGCTGATGGCGGTCGCGCTGATCTCGGGCGGGTTGGCGGGGCTTGCCGGGTGCATCGAGGTGATCGGGCTGACCGGCTATGTGACCACCACCATGTCGCCCGGCTTTGGCTATGCCGGGATCGTTGTGGCGATGCTGGCCGCCCTGCATCCCGCGGGTGTTGTGGCGGCCGCTGTTTTTGTTGCCACCGTCTTTGTCGGCGCAGATGCCATGGGGCGCGCGACTGGCGTGCCAAGCTTCATCGCCGATGTCATAGTCTCGGTCTCGCTGCTGACGATGCTGGTGGCGCTTCTGTTCACAACATATCGGATACGGTGGGAATGGAAGCTTTCGAGATAGTGACGACGGCGAGCCTTTGGGCTGCCGTGCTGCGGATCGCGACGCCACTGATCTTTGGTGTGCTGGGCGCGCTGATCTGCGAACGGGCCGGGGTTCTGAACCTTGGCATCGAGGGCATCATGACCATGGGGGCCATGGTTGGCTGGCTGACCGTCTACATGGGCGCGGATCTTTGGACGGGGCTGGCGATTGCGGCGCTGTCCGGTGCCGCAATGGGATTTCTGCACGCGATGCTGACGGTGCCACTGGGTCTGTCTCAGCATGTTTCGGGGTTGGGGATCACGCTGTTCGCGTCATCGCTGAGTTACTACCTTTACCGTCTCTGGGTTCAGGTGGGCGACCTGCCTCCGACGATCGAGCCGTTCCAGCCGCTGCACATCCCGGTGCTGTCGGATCTGCCGTTTCTGGGCGAGGCCGTATTCACGCAGACCGCGCCGACCTATCTGGCGGTGGCACTGGTGGCGGTTACGGCCTATGTGCTGGACCGAACGCCGCTGGGGCTGGCGGTGCGGATGACGGGCGAAAACCCCCATACCGTCGAGGCGCAGGGTCTGGACCCGATCCGCATCCGGATCGGCGCCGTGGTGGTGGGATCGGCCCTGATGGCGGTGGGCGGGGCCTTTCTGACGACTGCGGCCTTCAACAGCTTCTTCCCGATGATGGTGCAGGGGCGGGGGTGGATCTGCATCGCCCTGGTGGTCTTCGCCTCCTGGCGGCCTGGCAAGGCGCTGCTCGGGGCGCTGCTGTTCGCGCTGTTCGATGCCTATCAACTGCGGCTGGCCCATGTTGTGCCGGGGATGCCGTATCAGCTGTTCCTGATGGCGCCTTATGTGCTTTCGATCCTTGCGCTGGTGCTCGTGGCGCGCCGGGCACGGGTGCCAGAGGCGCTGATGGTCGCCTATCGGCGCGGCGAGCGGTAGGATCGGCTTGCCCCGACGTTCTCAGGAAACCAGGCTCTCGATCGAAGCCGCGTAGGCAAGCAGCTGTGCATCCTGCCCGAGCGCGCCGGTCAGTTGCAGCCCCACGGGCAGGCCATCAATCATTCCGCAAGGCAGGCTGAGCGACGGGTGGCCGGTGAGGTTTGCAAAGCCGCTGGCCAACATTTCGCTATCCTCGCCATCCACGATGACGGGGTCTTCGTGCGGCGCGACGAAGGGAACGCTGGGGCTGACCAGCAGATCGACCGTGCCGAATGCCTGTTCGACGGCGGCGGTCAACGCTGCCTGAAACGCCTTCGCGCGCAGGTAGTCGATAGCGGTCGTCGTGAAGCCTGCCTCGATTTGTGCGCGGGTGCCGGGCGCGTATCCGCCCGGATTGCGGGCATAGAGCCTTTCATGGATCAGGGCCGCTTCCGGAAGGAGGATCTGCATCAGTGCGGCATTCGCCTGGAACAGGTCCGGAAGGTCGAAGTCCAGAACCTCAACGCCGGCTTGTTCCAGATGCGCGATCCGCTTGAGGACGTGATCGCTTACGGCTTTCCCCGTCGGCGTCGATGAGAAATGCCGACGAACCAACCCGACACGCCGAGGCAAACGTGGCGCAACGACCATTGTCTGGCCGGAAATCACTGCCAGGGCGATCGCAGCCTCGCCGATCCGTCGCGCCAATATGCCCGCGTGATCGAGGCTTTGCGCAAGCGGAAAGACACCGTCCAGCGGCACAAGGCCGAAGGTGGGTTTGATGCCCACGATCCCGCAATAGGAGGCGGGGATGCGGATCGACCCCCCGGTATCCGTCCCGATGGCCAGAGGCACGATGCCAGCCGCGACCGCCGCCGCCGAGCCACCGCTGGACCCACCCGCCGTGCGCGACGGGTCGTGCGGGTTGTTGGTTTGCCCGACGTCGGGGTGGGCGACGCCATATGCGTATTCAAGAAGGTTCGTCTTGCCCAGGATGATCGCCCCGGCGGCGCGCAGACGCGCAACCAGCGTTGCATCCCGCTCCGCCATTCGCGGCGGCAGAACCCTTGATCCATATCCGGTGGCCACACCCGACACGTCGATCAGATCCTTCACGGCGACCGGAATGCCGTGCAACGGCCCAAGTGGCCGGCCCGCAACGATGTCCGACGTGGCCTTTTCGGCCTGGGCGAGGGCCATTGCCGCCATCGGATCGGCGAAGGCATTGAGGCTTGGCTCGAGGTGCGCAAGTCGCGACAGGGCGTCTTGCACGACGTCAACGGGGGTGCGCGCGCCGCTGCGATACTGGGCTGCGAGCGTTGTAATCTCCGGGAAATCTGCTGTCATGGCGCGCCCCTGCTACCCAGTCTGTCGAACGGCGATGCCCAATCTGTCGAACCGGCAGGCGCCGTCGGTCATTTGCCACCATCCACGCCAAGCACTTCGCCCGTGATCCAACCAGCATAGGCCGAGGCGAAGAACATCACCGCATGGGCAATGTCGTCGGGCGTACCCAGCTTGCGCAAGGCGATTCCTTCGACAAGCGCCGTCTGCCCGGCCGGACCCAGTGCTTCCCATTGGCGTTCGGTCGTGGGGTTGGACCGGATGAACCCCGGCGCCACGCAGTTCACGGTGATGCCCCACGGGCCGAGTTCATGGGCGAGTTGGCGCGTCAGGCCGATTTGCCCTGCCTTGGCGCTGGCATAGGCCTGAATCCCGGTCAGACTGATGGTGCGTCCGGCACCGCTGGAGATGTTGATGATCCGGCCCGTGTGCTGGCGCTTCATCACCGGGGCGACGGCCTGAGCCATGAAAAAGGTGCTCGACAGGTTCGCCTCGAAGATCGATTGCCAATCGGTTGCCGAGATTTCCTCGATCGGCCGACCTGCCTGCCCGCAAACGCCGCCGGCATTGTTCACCAGCACGTCGATCCGGCCTGTCGCAGCATCAATTCGGCCTATCGCATCCTGAACCGCCGTTCGATCGCTCGCATCGAGGACGAAGGATTTGCAGCCTGACATCCGCACTGTGTCGGCCAAGCCTTCGGCGCGTATGTCGCACGCATAGACCACCGCCCCGCGTGCCGAGAAGGCTTGTGCCATCGCGCGCCCGATGCCGTGTCCTGCGCCGGTCACGATCACGGTCTGCCCGTCGAAGGTGATGTTCATGCGCTTGCTCCCATGCACGCTTGCGGAACAGCGCCCGGATCGTGGATCCGCAGGCAGTGTGGATCTGACGCGGCAACGCGGTGGCCAGCGATTGAACCGGCACCCCGGATTGCGACCCGATCTGTCAAGACCATGGCCCCTCGATCAGGCTGCGAGTCTCGAGGATGGCCACGTCCCATATCGCCTGCATGTCGCTGTCGGATCGTTGGTAGTAGCCACCGAAATTGCCATCACCAAGATAGGCACGAGCGGCCTCGGGGTTCAGCGTTCGCAGCCTCTCGAGGTCGATCATCGGTTTTTGTTGCGTTGGCAGAACCACGTCCGGCAGTCGCGTCCAGGGAAAATTCTCCATCCAGCTTGCGTGCGAGGCGACGGGATCGAACGACTGCACCTTGGCCATTGTTGCCGGTGCGCTCCACCAGTTGTGGAACTTGACAGAGCACTGTGGTTGATCGGCCATCCATTCTATCGCCAGGCTTCCAGCCGGGGTGTTGCCGCCATGCCCATTCACCATGACGATGCGACGAAAGCCCTGCAGTCGGAGGCTGTCAAGGATGTCGCGGATGATGGCCACATAGGTCTGCACGCGGAGGCTGATCGAGCCGGGATAGGCTAGAAAACCCGGCGTGATCCCGTAGGCCAGCGGGGGAAACACCGGAACGCCCAGCGGTTCTGCCGCATCGAGCGCGACCTTTTCCGCAAGAATAGAGTCTACTGACAGCGACAGTCCTGCGTGCTGTTCGGTACTGCCAAGAGGAAGCACGGCCAGATCGTTTGTCTTGAGGTAGGCCTCGACCTGCCCCCAGTTCATATCGGAAATCTTCAAGGTGCGTCCTTTCTTTCGCCTGCGGCGGCAGTCGCAGTGGTGGGTGTGACCGGCTCGACAAACTGTTCACGATCGCCAGGGGATATGCGATCTCCTATGCTCTGGGGCGTGCCAATGCCAAGGCAAAGTGCGACGCTGGCCGTTTCCCGACAGATGCCCTTGCCAAAATCACGGCTGCCCGGAACTTTCCTCACGCGTTCAGGAAGCGTGGGTCAGGTGTGCCTGTCCAGGCGTGCTCGTCGAAGCAATCCGCGACCTGGGTTGATGCAGCATCGCCGTGAGGGCCAACTGTCGGGGCCGTTTGATACCATGTGAAGCTGCCGCCAGTGCGGGCGGTGAAGAAGCAAAAAGACCTGGTGATCGGTCGCCAAAGCCACAGCACCTTTGTTTTTGTGTTTGGATGCGGCCGTTCCTGGAAAGTGCCAGTTGCAGTCCCTGCGACGGGGCTACGCTGGTTTCACAAGGCCATCCGCAACCATGACATTCTCGACCGATACGAGCGTGCCGCAGGATGGAGGCGCGTCCAGCCCGTAGTTCAACAGCGATCGCCCGCGATTCGGAGAATAAAGGGGTTGATCGGTGGTCTCGGTCCCTGTGAGCGGTGACGTGGCCCCATTGTCTGGGCAGCCGCGAAATCTTGCCCGATGCATTTGCCAAGGCAGATCCAAGGCCGGATTCGAGCCATACTGCTCAAAATATCAGCAGAACCAGGCGGCTGCCTTTTCATGTGGCGGCGATGATTTATTTTGACTTTGAAACATCGTGCGTTGGGACAGGCGATCGGTCAAACTCGATCATGCCGAGCATGGATTCACAGCAGGTGCCCGGAACGGGCGGGTCGGAGGCAAGACATGTGGCGTGAGATGGAGGCGGATCGGCGCTACACCGTCGAGGTCGAAGGCGGAGAGGTCGTGGTCTATGATTTCGGGACGGGCGAGGATGTCTTGCTCTGTCTGAATGGCGGCCCGGGGTTGCCGTGCGACTATCTGCGCGAGGCGCATTCCTGTCTTGTCGACAAGGGTTTCCGTGTGGTCGCCTTTGATCAGCTTGGCACTGGTGCGTCGAGCAGGCCGACGGATCCCGCGCTCTGGACGATTGCGCGCTACGTGGCCGAAACCGAGGCTGTGCGGCGGGCCTTGTACCTTGGCCGCGTGCACCTGCTTGGGCATTCCTGGGGTGGCTGGCTGGCCATCGAGTATGCCCTGACCCATTCGGGCGCCCTGAAGACGCTAATCCTCGCCGATACCAATGCCGACATGCCGCACCTCATTTCCGAGTTGCACCGATTGCGCGAGGCGCTTGGTGCAGAAACGGTCGCGATGATGCAGCGGCACGAGGCGGAAGGAAGCTTTGATCATCCGGAATATGCGGCCGCCGTTACGCTGCTGAATTATCGCCATGTCTGCCGTCTTGCCGAGTGGCCGGCGCCAGTCAACCGATCGCTGGGTGATTGGAACATGGGGCCTTACACGACGATCCAGGGCCCCAATGAGTTTCTGTATACCGGCAACCTGAAAGACTGGAACCGCGTTCCCGATCTGCATCGCATCGAGGCCCCCACACTGATCGTGTGCGGTCAACATGACGAACTGACGCCAGCCTGTTCGCTTCGAATGAAGCAGCATCTGTCGCGGGCCGAAATCAAGGTCTTCCCCAACGCATCCCACATGCCGTTCTACGAAGAGCCCGCCGCGTATTACCCGGTGCTCATCGACTTTCTGGACCGCAACCGGGCGGCATGATGACCAGAACCGGCAATGGAGTTCGTGGGCTGCACGCCCTGTTGGCCTTCGGCCCGAGCAAGATCGCGCGGGGGAGGTCCTGATGCACCGCTATCGCTTTGTCCTGTTCCGCCCGCTGCAGTTTCTGCCCGTTCTCTTCGGCATCAGCGTGATTACGTTTGTCCTGGTCCGGCTGATCCCGGGCGACCCGGCGCGGATGCTTCTTGGCACCCGGGCGACGCCCACCGCCATTGCGAAGATCAGGGCCCAGTACGGGTTGGATGAGCCGATCTGGATCCAGTATTTCTACTTCATCAAGAATATCGGCGCGGGCGATATGGGCAAGTCCCTGGTCTACAAGACCGATGTGCTGAAGCTGATTGCGACACGAATCGAGCCGACACTGGCGCTTGTTGCCGGAGCGGTGCTTTTGTCGCTGCTGATTGCCGTGCCGATGGCGACGATCGCGTCACGCAGGCGGGGAACGCTGGCCGATCAGGGTGTGCGTGTTGTCTCGACCATCGGCCTTGGGATGCCGTCATTCTGGCTCGCGATCATGTTGATGATCCTGTTCAGCGTAAAGCTCGACCTGTTTCCCGTGTCGGGTTATGGCAAGACACTTTCCGACAAGATCCTGCACCTGATCCTTCCCTGCCTGACGATTGCGCTGTCGCTCTCGGCCATTCTGACGCGCAGTCTGCGTGCCAGCCTGATTGCCGAGCTGACCTCGGATCACGCCACCGCCGCCCGCGCCCGCGGGCTTTCAGAGCGTGCCGTCTTCTGGCGCCATGTGATGCCCAATGCGCTGGTCCCGACGCTGAACCTGCTTGCGGTGAACATTGGCTGGTTGATTGGCGGCACGGTCATTGTCGAATCCGTCTTTGCCATCCCCGGCATGGGCCAACTGTTGGTCAGGGGCATCTTCTCGCGCGATTACATGGTGGTGCAGGCCGTCGCGATGGTCTTTGCGGTTGCGACAGTTCTGGTGAACTTCATGGCCGACATTCTGACCGTTGCGATCGATCCGCGGGTGAAACTGTGACTGCCGTTGCTGCCCCACGCACCCGCCCGCCCTTGCTCGGCTTCGTCTCGGGCCGCATTACCCTCGCGCTGGGCCTTGCGATCTTCCTGGGCTTCGTTCTGCTGGCGGTCGCGGCCCCCCTGATTGCGCCATACGATCCGATCTACCAGGATGCGACGGCCCGCCTTGCTGCCCCGTCCTGGATGCACCCCTTCGGCACCGACAATTTCGGCCGGGATGTGCTGAGCCGGGTGATCTGGGCAACGCGGGTCGATTTGCAGATCGCCATCCTGGGAGTGGTCTTCCCTTTTCTGATTGGCACGACGATCGGCACGGTTGCGGGGTATTTCGGGGGCGTTGTCGATGTGGTGTTCATGCGGATCATCGATGTTGTGCTCGCCTTCCCGTTCCTGGTGCTGATCATCGCCATCATTGCTATCCTTGGACCGGGGCTGAAAAGCTTTTACATCGCGCTCGCCTTGGTGGGCTGGGTGTCTTACGCCCGGCTTATCCGGGCACAGATCCTGGTCCTGAAGAACGCCGATTTCGTTGTGGCTGCGCGGAGCCTCGGGTTCGGCCATGGCCGGATCATGTTCCGCCACCTGCTGCCGAACGCGCTGGTGGGGTCCATCGTGTTCTCCATGTCCGACGCCGTATTGGTCCTGCTGGGGGGCGCGTCGATCAGCTATCTGGGGCTGGGTGTGCAGCCGCCGACAGCGGAATGGGGCATCATGGTGGCAGAGGGGCAGGGGTTCATCACGCAGGCCTGGTGGATGACGACGTTTCCCGGTCTGGCGATCGTGGCGCTCGCCTTTGCGTTCAGCCTTGTTGCCGATGGCATGGGTGAATGGCTGGGGGCGAAGCAATGAGCGCGCCCATCCTGTCCGTCGAGGGCCTGACGATCGCCACCTTGAAAGGCCAGCGTATTGTCGAGGATTTGTCATTTGATCTGGCACCGGGAGAGATCCTTGGGCTTGTCGGGGAAAGCGGGTCGGGCAAGACGGTGGCTTGCCGGGCGCTGATGCGTCTTCTGCCCGCTGACGTGATGGCGATCACGGCAGGGCGTGTCACGTTGATGGGGCAGACCCTGACCGATCTGCCCGAAGCCCGGATGCGTGAGGTTCGGGGTGGCCGGATCGGCATGATCTTTCAGAATCCAACCGCACATCTGGATCCGGTGATGCGGATCGGTGACCAGATCGCCGAGGCGGTTCGTCTGCACGAAGGGTTGTCCCGGCGCGATGCGCGTGCGCGGGCCGTTCAGGCACTGCAACAGGTGGGTATTCCCGACCCGAGCAGGAGGGTGGATGCCTACGCCCATGAATTCTCTGGTGGGATGCGCCAACGCGCAATGATTGCGGTTGCACTTGCCTGCAATCCGAAGGTGCTGATCGCGGACGAACCGACGACCGCGCTTGACGTGACGGTTCAGGCGCAGATCCTTCGGCTGCTCCTGGAGCTAAGGGACACCCAAGGGCTCTCGATCATCCTTATCACGCACGACCTCGGTGTCGTTGCCCAGACCTGCGGCAGTATCGCTGTCCTCTATGGCGGAAGGCTATGTGAACGCGGCCTGAAGCGAGAGGTGCTGGCGGCCCCAGTGCACCGCTACACCGCAGGGCTGATCCGCTGTCAGCCCACCTCGGGCGGTGGCGAGGGTTTGCTTGATACGATCAACGGGCAGCCGCCCAATATCGGGGCAATGCCCAAGGGGTGCCGGTTTCATCCCAGATGTGATGCGGCGACAGAGACCTGTCGCACCAACCAGCCGCCGCAGACGGCCTATGCCGCTGGTCATGTTGCGGCCTGCTTCCACCCGGCGACAGAAAGGGTGACAGCATGAGGGAAGCGCCTCTTTTGATCGTCGATGACCTTTCGGTGGAATTTCCGGCGCGCGGGGGCGCTCCTTTCGGTCTGGGCAAGCAGACGGTGCGGGCCGTGAATGGCGTGACGCTGGAACTGCGTCCGGGCGAGGCGCTGGGCCTGGTCGGCGAGTCCGGCAGCGGGAAAAGCACGCTTGGCCGTGCCATTCTGGGGCTTGAGCGGGCAAGCTCTGGCACTGTGACATTCGATGGCGTTCGGGTCAGCGATGGCCGTCGCGCCGATCTGAACCAGCTTCGTCGTGAAACGGCGATGGTTTTCCAGGATCCCTATGGCGCGCTGAACCCCAAGCTGACGGCGGCGGAAGCGATTGCAGAGGTGCTGCACGTTCATCGCAAGGTTTCAGCGCAGGCCATACCGGCCCGCGTGAACGAGTTGCTGACGCTGGTCGGTCTGCGCCCGGATCTTGGGTCGCGGCGACCGGCATCGCTGAGCGGCGGGCAATGCCAGCGAGTTGGCGTGGCGCGCGCGCTGGCTGTCGATCCGCGGATGATCATCGCGGATGAATGTGTGGCGGCGCTGGACGTGTCGATCCAGGGGCAGATCATCAACCTGTTCATGGAACTGCGGGCCCGGATGAACCTGAGCCTGATCTTCATCGCGCATGATCTGGCCATCGTTCGCCGGCTTTGTGACCGCGTTGCGGTCATGTATCTTGGCCGCCTTGTCGAAGAGGGGCCAACGGAAGATGTATTCCGCAATCCGCGTCACCCCTATACCGCGGCCTTGATCCGTTCGATCCCCGAGATCGACCCCGATATCGCGCTGCCGACCGATCCGCTGATGGGCGATCCGCCCAGCCCGCTGCGGCTGCCTTCGGGCTGCGCCTTTCATCCGCGCTGCGCCTATGCGCAGGCCGTTTGCCGAGAGGATCCACCGCCTGCTGCCCGGACCAGTCCCGGACGGCGCTGGACCTGTGTTCTTAGTGATGAAGCCCAACCAACCAGAAAACCAACGGAGGATTTGCTATCATGACATCTCGATTGCTGAAGTTCGTGGCACTGGGGGCCTTTGCCACCCTGATGGCCGGAACGAGCCTGGCCGAAGCGGAAGGCGTGTTGAGCATTGGCCGGCGCGAGGACAGCACCACCTTTGACCCGATCATGACGGCGCAGAACATCGACTTCTGGGTGTTCATGAACGTCTATGATCAACTTGTCCGCGTCGATCGCACGGGTACCAAACTGGAGCCGGGTCTTGCCGAAAGCTGGACTGTTTCACCTGATGGGTTGACCTACACCTTCACGATGCGGGACGCGAAATTCTCGGATGGCTCGCCGATCACCTCGGAAGATGCGGCCTTTACCCTGACCCGTATCCGCGACGACGAAGGGTCGCTGTGGTCCGACACCTACAAGATCATCGCCAATATCGAGACACCCGACCCGAAGACCCTTATCGTCACCCTCTCGGCTCCGTCGGCGCCTTTCCTGTCGACACTCGCGATGCCGGGAACTGCTGTCGTTTCCAAGGCGGGGATGGAATCCATGGGCCAGGAGGCCTATGCGGAAAGCCCGGTCGCCTCTGGCGCGTTCATCGTCAAGGAATGGCTGCGCGGCGACCGTGTCGTGCTGGAGAAGAACCCGAACTTCTGGGAAGCCGACCGTGTGCAGCTTGACGGCGTCGAGTGGATTTCAGTTCCCGACGACAACACGCGGATGCTGAAGATGCAGGCGGGCGAACTGGACGCGGCGATCTTCGTGCCGTTCTCGCGGATCGCGGAGCTTCAAAAGGACAGCAAGCTGAAGGTTCTGCTGGATCCGTCAACGCGCGAGGACGCGCTTATCATCAACCACTCCAACCCGGCGCTTGCCAAGAAAGAGGTGCGCGAGGCCTTGGACATGGCGATCGACAAGACGGCGATCGTCGAGGCCATCACGTTCGGTATTGGCGAAGAGGCGAATTCCTACATTCCCAAGGGCGCGCTCTACTACTACGCCGACAACCTGCGCCGACCGCTTGATCCGGTAAAGGCGAAAGAATTGCTGGCTGCGGCCGGTGCGTCCGACCTGACGTTGAACTATATTGTCAACGCAGGCGACGAGGTTGACGAGCAGATCGCCGTGCTGATCCAGCAGCAGCTTGCCGCAGCGGGTGTCACGGTCAACCTGCAGAAAATAGATCCCAGCCAGACCTGGGACACCCTGGTAAACGGTGACTATGACCTTACCGTGAACTACTGGACGAACGACATCCTGGACCCTGACCAGAAAACCACCTTCGTCCTGGGGCACGATGTCAACCTGAACTACTACACCCGCTACGAGAACGCCGAGGTGAAAGACCTTGTCGCGGCGGCCCGGATCGAGGCTGATCCCGCCAAACGCGAGGCGATGTATGTCAAGCTGCAGACGATCGCGAAGGCTGACGTCAACTGGATCGACCTTTACTACAGCCCGTATCGGAACGTGACCCAGGCAAACGTCGAGAACTTCTACCAAAGCCCGCTTGGCCGCTTCTTCCTGGAAGACACGACCAAGAACTGACGACAGGCGCGGGCGGGTCTATGAGCCTGCCCGTGTCTTTCACCTTGAACCGCTGCGGGGCGTTCCACCAACGCCCTGCACGTCCAGACACAGCTTCGATCGGATCAGGCGATGCGCTGATACCCGATGCGCCGCGCCAGCCAGCAGCCAAGGGTAAGGCCCTGCACCGTCCCGGCCGCGTCGCGGTGCAGCTGCACCGTCCAGTCGCCCGGTGGGTGCGAGTCGAGGCTTCGGCGGGTCGAGATGACCCAGACATCCGTTGCGACCGGATACATCGGCTCCATCGGGCCGGACCCGAGCAGTCCGGTAAATCCGGCAAAGGTTCCCCCGTCCCGCGTTTCGATCTCAAGGGTCGATTGAAGCTCGTCTGACGCATACCTTCCCGCAACGGCGCTTCCTTCCGCCATCTCGACCGGTGTCAGCGGGTGGGCGACGACCAGAAGGTTTTCGTCCCTGCGCGACATTTCCACGGTCTCGCCCTTGCGCTGCAGCACAAGTCCGGTTCCACGGGCCGTTCCCTTGGCATCAACGGAAAGCCGATCAGGGGTGGTGCCATAGCTTAACGTGACCCCATCCGGGTCTTGAACGGTTCGCAGCAACAGCCCCTGATCTTTATCCAGCCACAATCCATCCCAGTTCGTTGGTGGCAGCGTCTTGGCGCTGGCGCTGAACCCAAGGGCCGCTTCCAGCAGCCAAGAGGCTGCTTCATGGGCATCTGCCTCGTGATTGAACATCACGACGATCGAAATCCGCTCTGCAGTCGCGTGCAGCCGATGTGCCCGAAACCCGCGCAAGGCACCGGCATGGCCGGTGACCCCGACACCCGCGACGGTTTCGTGCTTCAGCCCATATCCATAGGTTGCGGCCGTTCCGTTGCTGAAGGTCGGCTTTGCAGACAGACAGTTGTAAAGGCCGTCCGGATCGCCGCGCGTGGCATCGATGTAGGCCTCCCAGGCGATCATGTCGTCGAGCGAGGCCGAGATGCCTGCGTCACCGATCCAGTAGATGGCATTCGCCGCCGGGATGTACCCCACGATCTCATTGCCCTCATAGCCAACAACGCCGTCAGCCGGAACCCGGGTATCCGGCATCAGGGCTGCGGTCGTCATGCCCGCAGGGGTGAAGATGCATTCGTCATACAGCTCGGAAAGGGCGCGTCCCGTAGCGGTTTCGACAAGCTCGGCAACGATGCGGAAGTTGCAGTTGCAGTAGGAATAGGCGCTACCCGCTGGAAAATGACCGGTCTTCATCCGCGCCAGCAGGGGCAGGGCATCGTCGCGACGGAACTCACCCTCGGGAAGCGCGCCCTGCAGCACGGTCAAGGCCCAGTAGTCCCGCAGGCCCGACTGATTGTCGCAAAGCTGCTTCACCGTGGGTAGCCGATCTTGAAACCGGGGCAGGAACCTTGCGACCTGCCCGTCGAGGATGGACGGATCCGGTATCTGATCGAGCAAGACGCCGCAGGTGAATTGCTTGCTGATCGAACAGATCGGCAGACGCGTTGACGTTGCCATCGCCAGACGCCTGTTCAGATCGGCATATCCCCACGCGCGTCTGGCCACCACGCGGCCATCCTTCACGACCGCAGCGACGCCGCCGGGGCCTCTGAAACGGAGCGGAAGCTGATCCAGCGCCCGTTCAACTGCGGCTTGGTCGAAACTGCTCATCGGTCATGTCCCCTGGGTTCTTGCAATGGTGGCGACAGTGACTCGGCATGGGAACAGCGGCAAGAGAGCCGATGCACCAGATTTCCAGGCCGGTTTCGGTTGAGATCGCGCAGGGCTGGTGTTTGTGGGCTTCTCGGGGGCCTCTGACAGACTTCGGCACCAGTGTTTTCGATCCCGATCGACGCCAAGCATTGTCCGGTTCTTCCGGAACAGCCAATCCGACCAGTTCGCATAATACGAAGGGATACATGTGGTGACCCCGGATGGATTCGAACCATCGACCTGCCGCTTAGGAGGCGGCCGCTCTATCCCCTGAGCTACGAGGCCAGTCGTGGCTTTCATGCGGGCAAAAACGCCAATCTGCAAGCCGTTCCTCGGGGCAGGGCGGGGGAAGAGTAAAGGGGGGGCGCGTTTTGGCCCACCACCCCCCCTTTTTATCCCTTGCGCCGAAGTGAGAGCTTGCAGAACGCGCGGGAGTTCGTCGATCTTCGTGTTAGCGGTAACAATACCAAAATCGCGCGCTTGGACAAGGGCAGAGTTTGCGGGTAACAACTGTACAAACGGGCAGACCCGATAGGGACGATCACGCTTGACACGCCTTAGCTCTTCAATCCACCGCCGCATGCTGACGCTTCGGGATGTGTCCGATGCCTCGGGCGTCAGCGAAATGACGGTGAGCCGAGTGTTGCGCAACCGCGGCGACGTGTCGGAATCGACACGCGCCCGCGTGCTGGAGGCGGCGCGGGCGCTGGGCTATGTGCCCAACAAGATCGCGGGTGCGCTGGCAAGCCAGCGGGTGAACCTTGTCGCTGTCATCATCCCGTCGCTGTCGAACATGGTCTTTCCCGAGGTGATGACCGGGGTTTCCGAGGTGCTGGACGACACCGGATTGCAGCCGGTTGTTGGTGTGACCAACTATTCGCCCGAGCGCGAAGAAACCGTGCTCTACGAGATGCTGTCGTGGCGGCCATCGGGGGTGATCATCGCGGGGCTGGAGCATACGGCACCAGCGCGCGCGATGCTGGAGAATGCCGGGATCCCGATTGTCGAGATCATGGATGTCGACGGCACACCGGTCGACAATGCGGTGGGTATCTCGCACCGCCGGGCCGGACGCCAGATGGCCGAGGCGATCATCGCAGCCGGACACCGGCGGATCGGCTTTCTGGGCACGATGATGCCGCACGACCATCGTGCGAGAAAGCGGCTGGAGGGTTTCGAGGCGGGGCTGGCCGCAGAGGGCCTGATGCTTGAGGATCACGAGTATTACTCTGGCGGCTCCGCGCTGTTGAAGGGACGCGAGATGACGGCGGCGATCCTGAAGCGCAGCCCAGATCTGGATTTCCTTTATTATTCCAACGACATGATCGGTGCGGGCGGGTTGCTTTACTGTCTGCAGGAAGGCATCGCCGTGCCCGACCGGGTCGGGCTTGCCGGGTTCAACGGAGTCGAGCTGCTGGAGGGGCTGCCG
This sequence comes from Rhodobacter sp., assembly GCA_041738105.1. GTDB lineage: Bacteria > Pseudomonadota > Alphaproteobacteria > Rhodobacterales > Rhodobacteraceae > Aliitabrizicola. Next base: position 17,110 of record JBGSQL010000262.1, read on the forward strand.
CGCAGGCTGGCGACAATGGACGCCTGCCGATTGCAGATCGGTCGGATCGCCGCCGAGATCATCGCGGGCAAGCGGCCCGGCGTGTCTGCGGGTGGCGAGATTGTGGAGCTGTCTCCGAAGCTGCAGCTGGGTGACACCATCCGCAGCTGACCTTTCGGATATCGCCGCGCGCCTGATCAGCCCGCCAAAAGCTGCGGCATGGCCATTCCGGCAATCGTGGCGGTGATGATCGTGCCTTCCGGCTGATCCTCGGCAAAGACGACCTCGGTGAATTGTTCGGTCCGGCCCATCCGTGGGCTCTCGATCAGCACGCGATGCGTCCTGCCCTGCTGCGCATGCAGGTGCAACGCCAGGCGTGCCTCGCCGGCCGCACGCAGTCTGGCGGCGCGGGCGCGGATCTCGGGGCCGTCAACCTGCGGCATCCGCGCGGCCGGGGTGCCTTCGCGCGGGCTGAAGGGAAAGACATGCAGGAAGGTCAGACCGCAATCGTCCACCAGTTTCAGAGAATTCGTGAACATCGCTTCAGTTTCGGTTGGAAAACCGGCGATGATGTCTGCCCCGAAGATCATGTCAGGGCGCAGGCGGCGCGCTTCTTCACAAAAGCGGATCGCATCGTCGCGCAGGTGGCGCCGCTTCATCCGTTTCAGGATCATGTCGTCCCCGGCCTGAAGCGACAGATGCAGGTGTGGCATCAGGCGCGGCTCGGTCGCGATGGCCTGCATCAGCGCATCATCCGCCTCGATCGAATCGATCGAACTGATCCGCAAGCGCGGCAGATCGGGCACAAGCCGCAGGATGCGCAGCACCAGATCGCCGAGGCGTGGCGTAGCGGGCAGGTCGGCCCCCCAGGAGGTCAGGTCCACGCCGGTCAGCACGACCTCGTTGAAGCCCTTGTCGACCAACCGCCGGATCTGCTCGACCACCACCCCCGCCGGGACCGAGCGGGAATTTCCCCGGCCATAGGGGATGATGCAGAAGGTGCAGCGATGATCGCAGCCATTCTGGACCTGGACATAGGCGCGGTGGCGGCCGAAACCGTCGATCAGATGACCAGCGGTTTCGCGCACCGACATGATATCATCGACCTGCACCCTTTCGGTCTTGCCGATCAGGTCAGGGGTGCCGAGCGCCGCCCAGATGCCGGGCAGCATCTTTTCGGTGTTGCCGATGACGTGCGTGACCTCGGGCATGGCCGCAAAGGTCTCTGGCTCGGTTTGCGCGGCACAACCGGTGACGATCAGGGTCGCTTGTGGATGCGCGCGGCGCAGGCGGCGGATTTCCTGCTTGGCCTTGCGCACGGCCTCGGCGGTGACGGCGCAGGTGTTGACGACGACCGTATTCTCGATCCCGGCCGCCGCTGCCAGCTCTTTCATCGCCTCGGTCTCATAGGCGTTCAGACGGCAGCCGAGCGTGGCAAAGACGGGCGCGGTCATGCGTGGGCGGCACGGAAGGCGGGGGTCAGCACCCCATCGAACACGTGGGCGGTGGGGCCGGTCATCCAGACCCCATCGTCCCGCCAGTCGACCTCGAGGCTGCCGCCGTCCAGGTCGAGGGTGACGCGTCGCCCGGTCAGGCCGCGCAGATGCGCCGCGACGGCTGCGGCACAAGCGCCCGAGCCGCAGGCCAGCGTAATGCCGGTGCCGCGTTCCCACACCCGCATCCTGAGGCGGTCGGGGGCCGTGACCGAAGCAAACTCGACATTCGTGCCTTGTGGATAGAGCGGGTCATGTTCCAGTCGCGCGCCTTGCCCGGCCACATCGACGGCCTCGGCGTCGGGTACGAAGACCACGCAATGCGGGTTACCCATGCCAACCGCCACGGGATCGCCGGGCAGAGGCAGATGCTGGAGATCGGTATCGCGCGCTAGCGGCACCGAGGCCCAATCAAGCTGCGGCAGGCCCATGTTGACGCTGACCAGCCCGTCGGGGCGGCGGATGGCGCGTAGCGTACCGCGCGCCGTGCGCATCGTCAGGGCCGTACGATCGCCAGCGCGCATCAGGTGATCGGCGACGCAGCGGGTCGCATTGACGCAGGCGCCGGCCCGGGTGCCGTCGGCGTTCCAGAACTCGAGCGCGACATCGGCGTCTGTGGCCTCTGTCATCTCGGCCAGTTGGTCAAATCCGACGCCACGGTGGCGATCACCCAGCGCCCGCGCCAGTGCGGGGGTCGTCACGGGCGGATGGCCGCGCGAGTCGATCACGACAAAGTCGTTGCCAAGCCCATGCATTTTCAGAAAGGGCAGGCCAGAGGAGGTGTCATGCGCGTTCATGCGCGTCCATATACGCGCGGCCTTGGTCTTTTGCCAGTGCGCCGAAGGTTTGCTGCCGATTGGGCCTTGACCGCGTCGGATGAAGTTTCTACCAAGCGCACCTGTCGCGTGACCCTGTCTGGGACGGGCTGAAGCTGAATTTTCCGATTTATCCGGAGGTTCTGGTTCAAGATCCGGTTCATTTCTGGGCTGCACGATGGGAAGCGCTCGCCTGGCTTGCGCTTTTCGAGACGGTGAGGGCGGGTAGCTCAGTTGGTTAGAGCACGTGACTTTTAATCATGGGGTCGGGGGTTCGAGACCCCCCCCGCTCACCAGTCTCGACAAATGATCCGGATGGAAATGGTCTGAAGGGGCGTGATGTGAACGCCCCATCAGCTTGCCCTGCCCCGCGTGCGGTCTAGAATCGACCCACGGGAGGGCGGACATATGGCAGCCAACACGATGCCGGTTTCGGCTGGCGAGGCGTTCGACGTGCTGTGGCAGGGCTGGCAGGCCCAAGCCGCCGGCGCCCTTACAGTGTCGTGGATGCTGCATGGCCGGCCAGGAATCGGCAAGACCGAGATCGTGCAGCAACTGGCGGACCGGACGGGTGCGTTGCTGTTCGACCTGCGGCTGACAACGATCGAGCCGCAGGATCTGCGCGGTTTGCCCTATTACGATCACGAGGCAAAACGAACAGTCTGGTACCGGCCCGAGGATTTGCCAGATGATCCGGCGCGGCCAGCGATTCTGTTCCTTGACGAGTTGACGGCGGCGGCGCCGGGGCTGCAACCGACGGTCTATGGGCTGTTGCAGGAGCGGCGCGTCGGCCGGCACAGGTTGCCCGACCAGACCTTCATCGTGGCTGCGGGCAATGGCGTGGAGGACGGCGCCATCGCCTACGAGATGGGCACGGCGCTGTCGGACCGGCTGGTGCACCTGTCGCTGCGGGCCGAGGCGACCGACTGGCTGACCCGCTATGCGCTGCCGCGTGGTCTTCACCCGGCGGTCATCACCTTTATCCGTACCCGCCCGGACTTGCTGGAGACAACCGAAGATGCGCTGCGGCGGGGCCAGATGATTGCCTGCACGCCGCGATCCTGGGCCCGGGTCAGCACCATTCTGACAGCAGTGGCCGACCGGCGCCTGCGTGACGTGATGATCGCGGGCACGGTGGGCGAAGCGGCCGCAGCCGAGTTCATCCTGATTGCCGACGACATCGCCGCGACGGTGCAGGTCACGGCCATGCTGGAGGCCGGGCGGCGCGACCGCCTGGCGCTCTATCCCGAAACGATGCATGGCCTGACGGCGCTGGTCTATGGCCTGGTGTCGGTGGCCGATGCGGGCAATCTGCCGGGTGTCATCGACATCATGGCCGAGGTGCGCCACCTTGCCACGCTGCGCCCGACCCCGGCGTTGGCGCGCCTGCCGCTGGGCGAGCTTTGCACCTATGGGTTCGAGTTGCTGATCCGCAAAGCGTTGGACAACGGGTGGCAGCAGGCGTTTCTGGCCTCGCCCGCCTACGCAACCTATGCCGCCGAGCGCAAGGCGGCGGGGCTGGAATGACCCGCCACTCGCGCCGCGCCGGTGCTGCGCTGCGGGCGCTGAACGAGGTGGATCCGGCTATGGCGGCCCTGGCACTGTGGTGTGACCATCGGGATCGGGACGGTGGGCCTGCGGGGGCAACCGAGGGCACGACCATCTTCTACGGCCCGGCCTTCGAGACGCTGCCGCGGCACGAGCAGGTCGGTCTGGCGGCGCATCACATCCTGCATGTCGCCTTGCGTCACAGCCGCCGCATGGAGGCGATGGAGGCCCGCTTTGCCGAGCGATTCGATCGGATGATCTACACCATCGCCGCCGATGCCCTGGTCAACGAGGCGTTGCAGCAAGCGGGGCACGCGATGCCGCGTCCGGCGCTGACCCTGACCGGGTTGCTGGCCGAGGTGACGGGCCAGACTGGGCCCGCAATCGAGGCGTTGGCAGAATGGGACGTGGACCGGCTTTACATCCGGCTGATGCAGGATGGGCCGGGGCAAGGGCGTGCAGCGGACCGCGCGCGAGATCATGCCCGGCAGACGGCCTTTGATGCCGACCTGACGCCAGAGAAACCCAAGGGCGCGCCTGCCGAGGCGGACGACGCCGCGCTGTGGCGGCAGCATCTGACCCGCGCGCTGGAAGCAGGTCGACTGGCAGGTCGGGGGATCGGCGTTCTGGGCCATCGGCTGGCAGACGTTGCCTTGCCCACGACCCCGTGGGAGGTGATCTTGCGCAGCATCGTCACGCGCGACGTGACTCAAGAGCCACGCAGCACGCACCGTCGGCCCGCCCGCGCCTGGATCGCGATGGACGCTCTTGCCGGGGTATCTGGCGGTCCTGCGCCAGCCTTTCAGCCGGGAACGCTCCGCATGCAGGAGGTGCCGCGCGTGGTCGTCGGGCTTGACGCGTCGAGTTCGGTCGATGACGCACGCCTGGCGCTGCTGCTGGGCGAAGTGGCAGGAATCGCGCGGCGCGCCAGGGCAGAGGTGCATCTGATCGTCTTTGACGAGGCGCCACGTCCGGCGGTCCGGCTTGACCCTGCAGGATGGCGTGTGCAGCTTGCGGCGCTGGATCTGCCGCGCGGGGGCGGCACGTCCTTTGTGCCAATGATCGCGGCCGCGCAGGCGCTTCGCCCGTCGATCCTGGTGGTGCTGACCGATCTGGAGGGTGCGTGTGGCTCGCCCCCCCGAGGTCTGCCCGTGCTGTGGGCGGTGCCCGATGGGGTGCCACCGCCTTTGCCACCCTTCGGGCGTGTGCTGAGTCTGGCGCGCTGAGCCAGGATCCTGCATGTCGCCCTGTCCGGGCCGGACAGTTTTCTAGCCCATCATCGCGGCAAGGCGGGCGTGGGCCGAGACTGATCGCGGATCGAGGCTGATGTCGCGAAGGCCCTGGTCTTGCGCAAGATTGATGCGGTGCAACCGGCGTTCGTCAAGCGGTGGCTGAAACAGCGTCTCTCGGATCATCGCCTCTTCGGTGGGGTCCAGGCGCAGGACATGCGGCCCGTCCTCGGACTGGACGGAAACGAGGGTAAGGGGAGGAACCCGCGCAAGGTCCGAGGTTTCGACAACAAGATGCAGCGGCCCCGCAGCGGGATCCCGCCGGGCCGCGATCCGGGTCAGGATCGACAGGGCGCGGGCGCGCAGCAGGTCAAGGCCGCGTTCGGCATCGGCTGGATCGACCAGCGCCTTGCGGGCGGCTGGCGTCAGTCGCAAGAGCCGCATCTCGACAGCATAGACCACCAGCAGCATGATGAGCGGCGCCTGCGCGATGGCAAGCGCGCTATCGCGCCAGATCAGCGCGCCAAAGACAAAGGGCAGCAGCGCGCCGAGGTAGCGCAGCAGTTCCGCCTCGAAGATCATCCGCAGCCGCAACCCGGGGCCCGCCCCCCGGAGTGGCCAGAGCAGGCTGCGCCCGAGGAACTGCCGCGGCACCTGCCGCATGTCGAGGGCTGCGCTGTTCAGGACGGTCGCGGGGCTTACAAGGAACATCCGGGTCTCGTCTCAGGGCATCAGGGCCAAGAGCTAGGCCGCCACCCGTCGTGTCAACTGTCATGGCCATTTGGGCACATCGCGGTTGTCCGGTCGGTCTTGTCCCGCCAAGACCGATTGCCAGCGTGCCGGCTTTCGACCAACCTCGCGCATCGGCGCATGGCAGGCTCAGGACAAGGACACGACGGGTGGCAGACAGGATCGACATTGGGGCCGAGGCGGAAAGTCCGGTCATCCGGGCGCTGGATCTTTCGGCCTTCGGTCGGGCCGATCTTGTGAACATCATCCTGCAGCGATCCGAGGTGATCTTTGACCTTCCCCGACCGGGCCAGGTGATACGATCCTGGACCGAGGGCGACAATGGGCCGATCGAGGCGGCGGTCGATGTTCTGGGCGAGACGATCGCGCGCCGGGCGGCCGGGGTGATCCATGCCGAGTACAAGGCGCTTTCGGCGCTGATCACGGGGCTGCGGCCGGCCCGCTTGGCCGATATCGGCTGCGGCTATGCGTTCTTCGATCTGTTCGCGGCGCGCGAAACCGGGTGCGATCTGGTTCTGATCGATCTGGAGCAGAACGACGCGCGCCACTTCGGCTTCAAGCAAAGTGCCAGCGCCTATTCCAGCCTCAACGTGGCGCGCCGTATGCTCGAGGCGAACGGGGTGGCGGCAGGGCGCATCCGTGCTTTGAACCCCGAACGCGAGGACATCGGATCGGTCGAACCGGTCGATGTGGCGGTCAGTTTCCTGTCTTGCGGGTTTCACTTTCCGGTGGACGGGTACATGCCGTTCTTCGCCTCTGGCGTTGCACCCGATGGGGTGGTGATGGTCGATCTGCGCCAATCCACGGCCGATGCGCAGATGCAGCGACTGGCGGCGCTGGGTTCGCTGCAGACGATTGCCGGTCCAGACAAGGCGCGCCGTGTGATCTTGCGAAAGACCAAAGGCTAGGCGCGCCCATCGCGCGCACGCGGCACCGGATTGCCATGTGCGGCCGCGATCGCATCAACCAGTGCCGCGATCCGGGGCACGCCGATCCGGTCAGGGCGGAACGCCAACTGAAACGGGGCGACATAGCCGAACCTGTCTGGAGCGAGGGCGCGCATCTGCCCTGCTGCGACCCAGGGTTGGGCGTAGTGATCGGGCAGATATCCCAGAAAGGCACCGGACAGGATCAGGATCGCCTCGCTTTCCATCTCGGACACGGTTGCGCCGACCCGGTTGCCGGCAAAGATCTTGAGATCGCGCGCACCCCAGTAGTGCCGTCCGATCAGACGGTGCCGCCGCACCTCGTCGTAGCCGATCATCGCATCGGGGGTGGTGAACAGGGGATGCGCCGAACCGGCGTAAAAGAGGTGCTGTTCGTGGTAGAGATCGACATAGGTCAGGCCAAGCGCGATCCGGGGAAAGCTGCCGACGGCGACATCAAGCGCGGTGTCGGAGATGTCGCGCAGCAGCGCATCTGGCGGCTGTGTCACGATCCGGAGTTCCGATTCCGGGGCAATCCTGGCGTAGGCGGCAAGCGCCTGGGGCAGGCGTGACTGCGGATCGGTGACGATGGCATCAAGCGTGCCGATCCGCACCGGGCCTGCCAGACGATCCTTCAGGCCGGCGACGCGGGTCGAGAAGCCTTCCGAGGCGGCGATCAGCTGACGCGCTTCGGCATAGACGGCTTCACCAGCCTCGGTCAGGCGAAAGCCCGCGCGGCCGCGGATGCACAGAGTCAGGCCAAGCCGGGTTTCCAGCGCCTTCATCTGCCCCGAAATGGTCGAGAGCGAGAGGCCAAGCGCCAATTCGGCTGCGGCAAAGCCGCCGCGTTCGACAATGGTTACAAAGACCCTGAGCAGGCGGAAATCAGCGGCATCAAGAGCGGGGCGGGTCAAGGAGTACTCCGGATCTGACAAAGTGAACTTCGAGACATTCCTATTTTACCCAAGCGAAACCTTTGTCACAATCGGTCAGATGGAGGTGCCGTGATGACCTGGACGCTGCAATCAGAGACGGGCCGGCTGACGGATGTGCTGCTGTGCCGGCCTGACAATTACGCGTGGATTCCGACAAACGCCATTGCCCGGGCGACGCTGGCGTCTGGTGTCCCGCTGGCAAAGGCGGCGCTTGCGGCAGAATATGCCGAGTTCGAGGCGGCTTTGGCCGAGGCGGGTGTGACATGCCACTATCTGACGCCCGAGCCGCATCTGAAATATCAGGTCTATACGCGGGACTCGAGCCAGGTTTCGCCTGGCGGGCCGGTTCTGACGCTGCTGGCGATGCCGCAGCGGCGCGGCGAGTATGCGTCGATCCTGAACTTCTACGGAGCGATGTGGAAGATGGCGACGGCCGGGACCGTCGAAGGCGGCGACATTCACCTGATCCGGCCGGGGCTGGCCGCCATCGGCTGCTCAGGCGGGCGCACAGAACTGGCCGGGGCCGAGCAATATGCCGGCTGGCTGCGCGCCGAAGGGTGGGAGGTGATGGTGGTACCGTTTGACGACCATTTCCTGCATCTGGACGTGATTTTTTCCATGTGCGTGCCGGGGTTGGCGCTGGCCTGCACCGATGCGCTGCCGCCCGACTTTCTGGATTGGCTGCGCGATCATCAGATCCGGCTGATCAACGTCGGATACCGCGAAACCATGGCGGACATGGCCTGCAACGTGCTGGCGCTGGGTGATGGCCGGGTGCTGTCGCCGCGTCATTCCACGGCGACCAATGCCGCCTTGCGGGCCGAGGGGATAAAGGTTCTCGACCCCGAGTTGCGTCTGTTTGCGCAGGGTGGAGGATCGGCGCACTGCATGACGATGCCGCTTGCACGCGATGCTGACTGACACAGATCTATCCGACTGAAACAATGCTATCAGGGAGACGACCGATGAAGACCACAATCTCGACGCTGGCCCTCTGCGTGGGGCTTTTGCCCTTCGGTGCCCTTGCGCAGACGCAGGAACTGAACGCGCTGGTGTGGTGCGATCACACCGATGACGCGCTGATCAAGCCGTTTGAAGAGAAGTTCGACGTCAAGGTGAACCTCAAGGAATACGAGGGCACGGGCGCTGCCCTTTCGCTGATCGAGCAATCGCAGCCGGGCGACTGGGACGTGTTGGTGATCGACGGCATCGACGTGCCGCGTGCGGTGGCGGCTGGGATTCTGGGCCCGCTGGCAACGGACCAACTGCCCTATGACACGCTGTTCCCTGAACTGAAGATGGACGCAAACCACGTCATTGATGGCAAGACCTACGCGATCTCCGAGAAATTCGGCTATAACACCGTGTCCTTCAACAAGTCGAAGGTGACGGCTGAAGAGATGGCCGACATGACCAAGCTGTGGTCGGGCGCGTTCAAGGGGCGGCTGGCCGTCTATGACTACTACCTGCCGGTCATGGGGATGGTGGCGGTGGGCCTTGGCCTGAAGACTGCCGAGTTGACGGTTGCGGATCTGCCGAAGATTGAAGATGCCTTGCTGGCACTGAAGGACTCGGCGGCATCGGTGGGCGAGGTTGTGGCCAGCCAGACCGCGATCGCCACGGGCGAGGTTGATATCCTTGTCGGTGGAGGCGAATGGGTGACGGCGGGTCTGGTATCGGAAAACCCCGATCTGGACTGGATCATTCCCGAGCAGGGCGCTGTGCGGTGGTCGCAATCCATCGGGGTATTTGCCAACTCGACCAAACCTGATCTGGCGCTAGAGTTCGTCAAGCATGTGCTGTCGCCCGAGGGTCAGGCTGCGCTGGCGACATCGTCTTGCTATTGGGCGATGCCAGCGAATGCGGCGGCGGGCGAGGTGATGACAGCCGAGCAGAAAGCTGCGCTGCGCTGGGACGACCAGGCAGGATATCTTGCCCGGGCGCAGCTGTATCCCGCGCCTGATGCCGAACTTGATGCGGCGATGCAGGACGTGTGGACGCGGTTCCTCGCGAAGTAATGGCGCGAAGCATCGAGAGCCTTGAACGACGGCGGGCGCTGGGGTTGCTGGCGCCCGCCATGCTTTGGACGCTGCTGTTCTTTGCGTTGCCCTTCGGCGTGATGGCCGTGCTGAGCCTGCGGCGGGGTGATGCCGCGTGGAGCGGGGCAAACTACGCCCGGTTCCTGGGAAACCCCGAGTATCTGGGTGCCTTTCTGAACTCGATCGAAATCACGCTGACAGTCACGGTGCTGTCGGTGCTGCTGGCGTATCCGCTGGCCTGGATCATTGCAGAAGAGGTGCCGGCGAAGTGGCGGCGGCTGGCGCTGGCACTGGCGGTGCTGCCGTTCTGGACCTCTTACGTCGTCCGATCCTACGCTTGGGCGCTGGTACTGGCCAAGCAGGGGGTAGTCAACCAGACGCTGGACGCGGTGGGTTTGCCGGCGCTCGCGCTGGGCAATTCACGCGTGGCGGTGGTGATCGGATTCACCCATTTTTTCACGATGCTGCTGACGCTGACGATCTATTCCAGCCTTGTCCAACTGCCGCCGAACCTGCGCCGCGCGGCGGCGGATCTTGGGGCAGGGCCGGTGGCGACGTTTCGTCATGTGATCTGGCCGATGACGCTGCCGGGGGTGGCGGTGGGGGCCTTCCTGACCTTCGCGCTGTGCATCGGGGACTATGTGACGCCGCAGATCCTGGGTGGAGGCAATGATCTGGCCCTGCCGCAACTGGTGATGTTGCAGATCGGGCGGGCGGCGGACGTGCCGATGGCCTCGGCCCTGTCGATCGTCCTGATGGCGGCGGTAACGGTGGCCTACCTGTTGACCGCGCGTTTCATGAGGACGGTCAGATGAGGCGTTTCGCGGCCTGTGCCGGATACATGGTGCTGATCTATGGCTTCATCTTTCTGCCGGTGATCGTGCTGGTGCTGTTTTCGTTTCAGGACGGGCGATTCCCGGTGCCACCGCTGAAAGGGCTGACGCTGAAATGGCATGCCGAAGTGCTGGCAGATGACGATCTGCGGACGGCGCTGTTGAACTCGCTTGTCGTGGCGGTGATTTCGTCTCTGATTGCGCTGTTCTTCGGGTTTCTGGCCGCGCGGGCGCTGGCGCATTCGACCCTGCGCGGGGCGGCCATGATCCGGGGGGCGCTGACGGCACCGCTGTCGGTCAGCTATCTGGTGATCGGGCTGGGGTTGCTGGCGAGCTTCAACATCGCTGGGGTGGGCCTGTCGCTGTGGACGGTGGGGATTGGGCATGTGGTGATCAACCTGCCGCTCTGCTTTGCGATCTGCTTTGCCGCGCTGGGGCCAGCTGAAGTGCAGGCAGAGCGGGCTGCGCGCGACCTGGGAGCAGGAGAAGGCCACGTGATGGCACTGGTGACGGCACCGATGATCGCGCCGGCGTTGCTGGCGGCGTTCTTGCTGTCGGTGACGTTTTCCTGGGACGAGTTCCTGATTGCGTTCCTGCTTTCGCGTTTCGATGTGACGCTGCCAGTGGAGATCTGGAGCCTGCTGCGATCGGGGTTGAACCCAAAGACGAACGCAGTGGGATCGCTGGTGTTTCTGGTGTCTGCACTTGCCTTTCTGGCAGTGGAACTAGCCACAAAGAGGCGGACATGACGGCAAGGATCGAAATCGGCAACCTGACCCGGCGCTATGGCGCAGCGATGGCGCTGGAGGGTGTGTCGCTGGTGGTCGAGGCGGGAGAGTATTGTGTGCTGCTGGGGCCGTCCGGCTGCGGGAAGACGACGCTCTTGAACATCCTTGGCGGGTTTGCGGACCCTTCGTCGGGCAGTTTGCGGATTGGTGGGCGGGATATGGTGGGGGTTCCGGCGGCGCAGCGGCCTACGACAACGGTGTTTCAGGATTACGCGCTGTTCCCGCACATGACGCTGTTGGACAACGTTGGGTTCGGGTTGCGGATGCGGGGGCAGGGCCGGGCCGAGCGCAACCGGCGGGCCGAGGCAATGCTGGATCTGGTCGGGCTGGCCGGGGCGGGGGACAAGCGGCCGTCGCACCTGTCGGGCGGTCAACGCCAGAGGGTGGCCCTGGCGCGTGCCTTGGCGGTAGAGCCTGATGTGTTGCTGCTGGACGAGCCGTTGGGGGCGCTGGACCTGAACCTGCGCCGCACGATGCAAGAGGAGTTGAAGGCGATCCAGCGGCGGGTCGGCGCAACCTTTGTGCATGTGACGCATGATCAGGAGGAAGCGATGGCGATCGCCGACCGGATCGTGGTGATGAACAAGGGGCAGATCGAAGATGAGGGTGCGCCGGAACGTGTCTATCGCCGCCCGAAAAGCCAGTTCGCTGCGGCCTTTCTGGGCGAGATGAACTTTGTGCCCGCGCGGGCCGAGGCTGGACGCCTGATGACGGCGCTGGGCGATCTGGGGCCGACGGCGGCCACAGGCACGGTGACGGTCGGTATCCGGCCTGCGCATCTGCGCCCGGGTGTCGGGGTGCCGGTGCAGGCGGTGGTGCGCGAGGTGATGTTCCAGGGCATCCATCGCCGGGTGCGGGTCGAGGCCGCAGGACTGGAGTTGCTGGCGCACTTGCCGCTGGGGATCGACGCCGTGCCCGGCGACAGGGTGGAGCTGGCGGTGGATACCGCTGAGATCGTGGTGATCCAATGAAACGCGCGAAACCCGAGGACTGGTGGCGGGTGACGCCTGTCGGCGACGGCATCACGCTGATCGACGAGCCGCATATCCAGCCGTTCTATCGTTGCAATTGCTGGCACATCCGGGGCGGTGACGAAGACATGCTGGTGGATAGCGGCATGGGCGTTGTGTCGATGCGGGCCTGGGTTGGGCTGGTGACGGAACAGCCGTTGCTGGCGGTTGCGAGTCATACTCATTTTGACCATATCGGCTGTCACCATGAGTTTTCCCGCCGGGCGATCCATCGCGCCGAGGCGCATCTGCTGGCCGTTCCCGAGCGAAAGGCCGTGCTGGCAGATCCCTATGTGACCGATCAGATCTTCGACACTCTGCCACCTGCACCCTACGTCTCGGCAGAGTATGAGGTGACACCTGCGCCCGCGACGCAACTGCTGGAAGATGGCGATATCCTGCCTCTGGGGCCGCGGCGGTTCGAGGTGATCCATACGCCCGGACATTCACCGGGCGGGATCGCCTTGTGGGAGGCAGCGACAGGGGTACTGATCTCGGGTGACATCGTTTACGACGGGCCGCTGATCGAGGATACCTACCACTCGGATGCCGCTGACTATGTGCGATCCATGCGACGTTTGCGCGACCTGCCCGCACGCATCGTGCATGGCGGGCATTTTCCCAGCTTTTCCGGGGTGCGGTTACGCGAGATGATCGACGATTGGTTGAAGGCCAAACAAGCCTGATCGGATTGGCCGAGATGATTTGTGAACGATCGTTCGCCAGTCAGTTCTGGCGCAAGGTCTGACGGTTTTGCCATCAGGTTATCGCGGCAGGTCAGCGATTGGGCAAACACATCATCGGGAACAGCAGACGGCGCCCGTCGGCATGTCGCGTCGCATCGTGCGTGCACAGCCCCGTCCTTGGACGGTCCGTGCCTTCATGGGTATGCAGCGCCCGATCAGGATCAGGCGTCGAGATTCTCGACGTTGAGGGCATTTTGCTGGATGAACTCGCGACGCGGTTCCACAACGTCACCCATCAACTTCGTAAAGATATCATCGGCTTCAGCAAGATCGTCGATCTTCACCTGCAACAATGTGCGGGCCTCGGGGTCAAGCGTCGTTTCCCACAACTGGTCCGGGTTCATCTCGCCCAGTCCCTTGTAGCGTTGCAGGCTCAGCCCCTTTTCACCTTCGGCAAGAATTGCCTGAAGCAACTCGACGGGTCCATGGATCGGCTGCTCGCGGTCCTTGCGGATCAGCCGCGCGGGCAGGCCATAGGTTTCATCCAGCGCTTGCGTGTGGCTGGCCAGCCGGCGCGCCTCGCCCGAGCGAAGAACGTGGCCATCCAGGGTGCGGACCTCTTCCACGCCGCGCAGGATCCGGGAAAAGCGCAAGCCATGATCCTGGGTCGGCCGACCCTGCCAGCCGCGTTCATATTCTACTGCGATCAGATCGAGACGCCGGGCCACCCGATCAGCCACGCCTTGAGCATCGGCGTCCACCTGGCCCGGCACCAGGGCGCCGGCGATCGCCGATTGCTCAAGGATGTGGCTGGGGTAGTGCGTGGGAAAGGCCTGCAGGCTGCGGCGCACGACGCGGGCTTCTTCAACGATCCGCGCCAGATCCGCGCCGGTTATGTCTTCGCCTGTGCCAAGGCGCAGGACGGCACCGTCGATGCCCATCTGCACCAGGTAATCCTCGAGCGCTGCCTGATCCTTGAGGTAAACCTCGGACTTGCCGCGCGCGACTTTGTAGAGAGGGGGTTGCGCAATATAAAGATACCCACCCTCGATCACCTGCGGCATCTGCCGGAAGAAGAACGTCAGCAGGAGGGTACGGATGTGGGCGCCATCCACGTCGGCATCCGTCATGATGATGATCTTATGATAGCGCAGCTTCGAGATATCGAACTCGTCCCGTCCAATGCCCGTGCCAAGCGCGGTAATCAGCGTGCCGATCGCCTGGCTGCCCAGCATCCGGTCAAAGCGCGCGCGTTCAACGTTCAGGATCTTGCCGCGCAGGGGCAACACCGCCTGGTTGGCACGCGAGCGGCCTTGCTTGGCTGAACCGCCGGCGCTGTCACCCTCGACCAGAAAGATCTCGGATTTCGCCGGATCACGTTCCTGGCAATCGGCCAGTTTGCCGGGCAGCGAGGCTACATCGAGCGCGGTCTTGCGCCGGGTCAGTTCGCGGGCCTTGCGGGCCGCTTCGCGCGCAAGGGCTGCCTCGATGATCTTGCCGACAATCTGGCGGGTCGGGCCGGGGTTTTCCTCAAACCACTCGGCAAGTTTCTCGTTTACCAGGCTTTCGACGGCGGGGCGCACCTCGGAGGAGACAAGCTTGTCCTTGGTCTGGCTGGAAAACTTGGGGTCGGGCACCTTGACCGACAACACGCAGGTCAACCCTTCGCGCGCATCGTCGCCGGTGAACTCGACCTTCTCTTTCCTGGCGATGCCCGAGGATTGGGCATAGTTGTTGATCGTCCGGGTCAGCGCCCCACGAAAGCCTGCCAGGTGGGTACCACCGTCGCGCTGCGGGATATTGTTGGTAAAGGGCAGCACGGTTTCATGATAGCTGTCGTTCCACCACATTGCGATTTCAACCGTGATGCCGCCGCGGTCCCCGATGATGTAGATCGGCTCCGGCATTACTGGCGTTTTCGAGCGATCCAGGTAGCGCACATATTCCCGCACGCCGCCTTCGTAGAACAACTCGGATCGCAGGGGTTCTGCGGGGCGTTCATCTTCCAGAATGATCCGCACGCCGGAATTCAGGAACGCCAGTTCACGCAAGCGGTTTTCAAGCGTCTTGAACACATAGTCGAGGTTCGAGAACGTCTGGGTCGAGGCCAGGAACCGCACCTCGGTGCCCTTCTGGCCCGGGGCATCGCCCACGACGCGCAAATGTTCCACCGTGTCGCCATGCTCGAACCGCGCGAAATACATCTTGCCGTTGCGCCAGACGCGCAATTCCAGCCATTCCGACAGGGCATTGACAACCGACACGCCCACGCCGTGCAGGCCGCCCGAGACCTTGTAGCTGTTCTGGTCGAACTTTCCGCCCGCATGCAGCTGGGTCATGATGACCTCGGCTGCCGAAACGCCCTCTTCCGCGTGGATATCGACAGGGATTCCGCGGCCGTTGTCGCGCACTGAAACCGAACTGTCGGCATGGATCTTGACGGACACGGCCGTGGCGTGACCAGCCAGCGCCTCGTCAATGCCGTTGTCCACGACCTCATAGACCATGTGGTGCAGGCCCGAGCCATCATCGGTATCGCCGATGTACATGCCCGGGCGTTTCCTGACGGCCTCCAACCCCCTGAGAACCTTGATAGATTCAGAGTTGTAGTCGTCAAGTTTCTGTGCAGCTTCGGCCATGCGGACCCGTCCTTGTTCTTGTGCGCGATTTATAGTCGTTCCGGGCCCGGATGTCACGCGATCGACACAAGATTTAGCGTCAGGCAAGGGCGATCACGGCGGCCACCGCGATCAGCAGGGCGCCCGCCGTCAGGTTCATCCGGCGCAGCGCATCCGGCGATGAAAGAACCCGACGCACCCGGTCGATCATCAGTGCAAAGGTCAGGTTCCCAATGATCGGAATGGCGACGGAAACGGCAAGGATCGCGGCGATGTCGGGTGCCGTGATGGCGCGCAAGTCGAAGAACCCGGGCAACACGCCCATGTAGAACAGGATGGCCTTGGGATTGCCGAGGATGGCCGCGACCCCGGCTGCAAATCCGGCCCAGCGGCCGGGCCGCGTCAGCCGATTGTCAGCCGAGATCGGCCTGCCAGCATGGCGGATCAGCATCCATCCCATCAGAACGAAGATTGCGACAGCCACCCAGCGCAACAGATCCATGAAGCCGGCGTAAACCGACAGGATCCAGCTCAGCCCGAAGATCGCTGCAAGCGGCCAGACCAGGTCGCCGATCGCCACCCCGACAGCCAGCGGCCAGGCCGCGCTGAATCCGCCCGACAATCCCCGCGCGATGATCGCTACCCAGACCGGGCCCGGGGTCAGGAACAGGATCACCAGTGCCCCGCAATAGAGCAACAGACCGTGCAGCGAGATCGTCATCAGGTAATCTCCGTCACGGTGGATTGCCCGTCTTGTTCCGTGATCTCGAAACGTTGGGCGCTAGACCCAAGCTCGGCAAACAGTTCGGGTCCCGTTCCCGTCATCCAGGCCTGTGCCTGCATCGCAACTACCTCGGCGTAAAGGGCTGCACGACGCGCTGCATCCAGATGCGCGGCCACCTCATCCAGCAAAAGCAGGGGCGCAGCGCCGGTATCTGTGGCAAGCGCGCGGGCATTGGCAAGGATGAGAGACAGCAGCAGCGCCTTTTGCTCGCCTGTCGAGCATTGATCGGCGGCCATCCCCTTGGCAGCGTAGACAGCCGTCAGGTCGGCCCGGTGCGGACCGATCAATGCACGACCCGCTGTCATGTCGCGCCGCCGTCCCGCGGCCAGCGCCTGGGCCAATGCGTCTTTGCCCTGCGGTTGTGGCTCGGAATAGGCAATGGTCAGATCCGCCCTTGGAAAAGCCGTCTCTGCCCCCTCTTGGGCGCGGGACAGGCGGGCGACGCAGGCCGCCCTATTGGCTACAACGGCGGCGCCTGCCTCGGCCATCTGCGCCTCGAGCGCGTCATACCAGGCGGCGTCGGTCACCTCGTCGCGCAGCAGACGATTGCGTTCGCGCATGGCCTTTTCATAGACAAGCGAGATTTCGGCATGATCCGGCAACAGGCTGAGCGTCATGCGATCAAGAAAACGCCGGCGCCCCTCGGCGGCTTCGATCCAAAGACGATCCATCGCCGGAACCAGCCACAGAATCCGGGCAATCCGCCCCAGGCTGGTCTGGGTGGCGGTCTTGCCGTCGATCCTGATCTGTCGCCCGTCGCCGGCTTCGCTCCAGGTCTCGACCTCATGCCGGGCATCGGGCGAAACAACCGTCGCCGCCACCTTCCAGCCAATCGCTTCGGGCCGTCGGGCGATCTCTGCAGGGCTGGCGCGCCGCAACCCGCGCCCTGGCGACAGCAGCGACACAGCTTCAAGGATGTTTGTCTTGCCGGCGCCATTCGGCCCGAAAAACGCAATCGGCCTGCCGTCCAATGCCAGCCGCGCGGTCCGGTGGGATCGGAAGTGCGAAAGCGTCAGTGCGGTGATCGCAAGGCCTGCCACCCGTCGCCCTTTTTCCGTCTGGAACAATCTCGCACGCCAAGGACCCTGGCCCCGGCTGCACGGCGCTAGACACGCATCGGCATGACGACATAGACCGCCGACATGTCGTTGCCTTCGCGCATGAGGGTGGGATCACCAGCCGAGTTGAACATGAAGACCGCATTTTCGCGATCGACCTGGCTTGCGATCTCGAGCAGGTACTTGGCGTTGAAGCCGATCTCCAGCCGCTCATCGCCATAGGCGACCGCAAGCTCCTCTTCCGCCGCGCCACTATCCGGCGCGTTCACGGACAGAACCAGCCGATCGTCGTCGAGTGACAGCTTGACCGCACGCGAGCGTTCGGACGAAACGGTGGCCACCCGATCCACGGCCTTGGCAAATTCGCTGGCATCGACTTCCAGCCGACGGGTGTTGCCGGTCGGGATCACGCGGGTATAGTCGGGGAAGGTGCCGTCGATGACCTTTGAAGTCAGCATGATCGCCGGTGTCGCAAAGCGAACCTTGGTTTCGGAAACCGAAACGGCGATCTGAGCCTCGTCATCGTCGAGAAGCTTGCGCAGTTCATTCACTGTCTTGCGCGGAACGATCACGCCCGGCATGCCCTGCGCCTCGTCGGGAAGCGGCGCATCAATCCGCGCCAGGCGATGCCCGTCGGTGGCGACGCAGCGCAGCACCGGGCCACTTTCAGCCTGTGCGACATGCAGATAGACGCCGTTCAGGTAGTAGCGCGTCTCTTCGGTGGAAATCGCGAACTTTGCCTTGTCGAACAGGCGGCGAAGCACGGGGGCTGGGGCAGAGAAATTCGTGGTGTATTCAGAACTTGCCATGACCGGAAAGTCTTCCTTGGGCAAGGTGGCAAGGTTGAAGGTCGATCGACCGGCGGCAATGATCAACCGGCCATTCGCGCTGTCTTCCGACAGATTGACCAAGGCGCCATCGGGCAGCTTGCGAACGATTTCGTGCAGCATGACGGCCGAAACCGTTGTGGCGCCGGGGCGCTCGACAAGGGCGGGCGCCTTGTCCACCACCTCGATGTCAAGGTCGGTCGCGCGGAAACTGACCTGCGCGCCCTCAGCTTCGATCAGCACATTGGCAAGGATCGGGATCGTATTGCGCCGCTCTACCACCGATTGGGCCTGCCCCACGGCCTTCAGAAGCGCGCCGCGTTCGATGCTGATCTTCATATCCCACGTTTCCCTTTGGAGACCCGCCTGTTTCCGGCAGGGACAGGAAAGCTACCCGTTTTCCGCCGGTTCTCAAGCTTTTTCGGACTGTCTGTTGGTTTGACAGGGTCGTCAAGCCCTGCACCAGCGCTCAGCCTTCCAACTGGCGCCGCAGCATCTGCAAATCGTCCGAGAGCTGCGAGTCCATCGTCATCAGCTCTTCGATCCGGCGCACGCCATGCATGATCGTCGTGTGGTCGCGGCCGCCAAAGCGGCGTCCGATCTCGGGCAGGCTGCGCGGCGTCAGTTGCTTGGACAGGTACATCGCGATCTGGCGTGGCCGTGCAATCGTTCTGACCCGTTTCGGGCCAATCAGATCTGAAAGCCGCACGTTGTAGTGTTCCGCCACGCGGCGCTGGATTTCTTCGACGGTGATTTTGCGATCCGACGCGCGCAGGATATCGGCAAGGCAATCCTGCGCCAGTTCCAGCGTAATCTCTCGCCCGACAAGCGACGCGAAGGCAAACAGCCGTGTCAGCGCGCCTTCGAGAACCCGGACGTTCGTCGTGATGCGATGGGCCAGAAACTCGAGAACTCCGTCGGAAATCATCAGTCCACGATACTGCTGACGGTAGAACTCGGCCTTCTGCTGCAAGATACCAAGCCGCAGTTCATAATCTGTCGGGTGCAGATCCACGACCAGCCCGCATTGCAGCCTGCTCTTGATCCGGTCTTCAAGATCCTTGATCTCGCCCGGCGCCCGGTCGGCCGAAATGACGATCTGCTTGTTCTGATCGACCAAGGCATTGAAGGTATGAAAGAACTCTTCCTGGGTGCTGTCTTTGCCGGCGATGAACTGCACGTCATCAACCATCAGCACATCCACTGAACGAAACAGCTCTTTGAAGCCCATGATCTGACGCTCGCGCAGGGCCTGCACGAAGCGGTACATGAACTGCTCGGCCGACAGGTAAAGGACGCGAAGGTTGGGATTGCGGGCCTGGATATCATGCGCGATCGCATGCATCAGGTGCGTCTTTCCCAAACCAACCCCACCATAAAGGAAAAGCGGGTTGAAGGTAACCGGCCCACCTTCGGCAACACGGCGCGCCGCCGCATGGGCCAGTTCGTTTGGCTTGCCCACCACGAAGCTGTCGAAGGTGAAGCGTGCATCCAGCGCCGCCCCCTTGAACTCTTCATCCGGGCCTGTCTTTGCCTTGGGGGCTGTGGTGAGCCGGGGGTGTGGGGCGACGGTTCCATTGGCGCGGCCAGCAGTGCTGACAGCGAATTCTACCCGCTCGACCGCTTGACCCAGACGATTCAGGTTCGCCCGGATCTGGTCAGAGTAGTTTCGTGAAACCCAATCACCGAAGAACACGGTGGGTACTTCAAATCGGGCGACACCTTCGGTGATCTCGGCAAGCCGCAGCGGCTCGATCCATGTCACGAAGTTGTTCTTGCCAATCCTTTTAAGCAAATCATTGCGTACATGTCCCCAGGTATCATCGGTCATTCTTGTTGCCCGTGTGTGTTGTCACGTGTCTGTTGCCACTCGCCGTCCCCGCGACAACACGAACCCCAGACACCAGCAACGGGCACACTCGAGCCGGGTTGTTCCGGTCCAAGCGTATCTGTGTCACCCTCGGCAGGATTGGCCGAAGCCAATTGCAAAGGCGGCACGCGCAGTGTCGTGGGACATGACATGAAGGCGCACGATGGCGTTGGCCACCCGCTTGCTTCAGTCTTTGGAAGATGACGAAGCCCCACTTCGTCACACACTCCAAATGGTTAATTCCAAACAGTTTTTCCTAATCACATTTGGCCGGCAGTGGCCTTCGACCAGAATCGACTGTTCGCAATCTTCCCATGTCCCCCCAGGACGATGTGAATCGCTCAGCAAGGGTAGCAACTGCCGGCGCGGGACCGCAACTGAACATCTCTCTTGACTCAGGGGTTGGTCGAGCGAATCCGGCGCGGCGTGAGGATGTTGTGCAACACTCCGATGACAGCTTCCCGCTACAGCAAAAAGGCGCCCCGGATGGGACGCCTTTCTGGCTTGGTCAAAGTGGCCTTGTGTCAGACAGCGGCGGGCGCAATCGCCTTCACGCGCGACGACAGGCGAGACATTTTTCGTGCCACCGTGTTCTTGTGCACGACACCTTTGGTGATTCCGCGGGCCAGTTCCGGCTGGACCGCGCGCAGCGCTTGGGACGCGGCAGAAGGATCACCCGAAGCAATCGCCTCTTCGACCTTGCGAAGGAACGTGCGAATGCGCGAGCGGCGCGCCTTGTTCACGGCATAACGCGCCTCATTCTGACGGGCGCGCTTCTTGGACTGGGGCGTATTTGCCATCTGTCGACTTCCGATTCATCGGTTCGTGTAAATCTGAAGTCGGGTCTTTAGGGCCGAGTCGCAGGCAAGTCAACCGCGAAACGCCCCCCTTCTTCAGCGATCGCGGACCTGCGGTTGACGCTTTTCCAGGAAGGCCGCCATCCCTTCCTTTCGGTCCTCGGTCGCAAACATGGCGTGAAACAGGCGCCGTTCCAGCAGCAGCCCCTCGCGCAGCGTGGTTTCCTGCGCGCGGTTCACCGCCTCTTTCACAGCAATGACGGTGATGGCGGATTTTTCGGCAATCTTGTGCGCTACCTTCATTGCTTCGTCCAACAGCCGCTCCGCTGGCACGATCCGGCTGACCAGTCCGCAACGCTCGGCCTCTTCCGCGTCCATGAAACGGCCCGTCAGGTGCATCTCCATCGCCTTGGACTTGCCGACGAACCGCGTCAGGCGTTGCGTGCCGCCCATACCCGCGACGATTCCCAGATTGATCTCGGGTTGCCCAAAGCGCGCTGTATCGGCGGCAAGGATGAAATCGCAGATCATCGCCAGTTCGCAGCCGCCGCCCAGCGCATAGCCTGCCACCGCCGCGATGATCGGCTTTCGCACCCGCTGGATCGCCTCGGCCTCGGGGCCGAAAAGGTCATCCTTGAACACCTCGACAAAGGTCTTCTCGGCCATTTCCTTGATGTCGGCACCGGCCGCAAAGGCCTTTTCCGAACCCGTCAGCACGATGCAGCGCACAGTGTCGTCCGCGTCCAGGGCACTCAGCGCTGTCGCAAGTTCGGACATCAGCTCTTGGTTCAAGGCGTTCAATGCGTCTGGCCGGTTGAGACGGACAAGTGCGACGTGTTCCTTCACCTCGACAAGCAGTGTCTTGTAGGCCATGGCGGCTCTCCTTTTGCGTGGCGCCTCTGCTTGGTAGCAGTGCGAGGATGCGGATCAAGTCATCTCTGGCAGTACGGGCAGAAGAAAGAAGACCGACCCGACTGCACGATGCGGCCGATCACCCCGCCACACCCCGGTGTCACGCAGGCCGCGTTTGAGCGATCATAGACACGAAAGGCATGCTGGAAGTAGCCAAGTTCACCATCGGTCTGGCGATAGTCCCGCAGTGAAGACCCACCCGCCGCGATCGCCTCGGCCAGAACCTCGCGAATGATCGGAACCAGTCCTGCCACACGGGCCGCGGAAATGCGCCCGGCCCGGCGCCGGGGATCCAGCCCGGCGCGAAACAGAACCTCGCAGACATAGATATTGCCCAGCCCCGCGATGATCTTCTGATCCAGCAGCGCCGATTTGATCGGCGTGTTGCGGCCTTTCAGCCGGGCGACGAGATAGGTCTCATCGAACGCGTTCCCCAAGGGTTCCGGCCCCAATGCAGCCAGCAATGGATGCGCCTCGGCGGTCGCGGTTGCAACCAGGTCCATCGCGCCGAAGCGTCGGGCATCGTTGAACGTGATGCGGGCGCCCCCCCCCATGTCCAGGATGACGTGGTCATGCTTTGCCGGTGTGGGATGGGCATGATGAAACTGCCCCAGGACACCGCCTGACACCAGCATCCGTCCCGACATGCCAAGGTGGATCAGCAGCGTCTCGCCCGATGACAGATCGGCAAGGATATACTTCGAACGGCGCCGCAGACACAAAACCCGCTGTCCGGTCAATCGCTCGGCCATCCGTTCGGGCAGGGGCCAACGCAGATCGGGGCGCCGCACCTCGGCCCCGAGGATCATCTGTCCCGTCATCACAGGCTCGAGGCCGCGGCGAACGGTTTCGACCTCGGGCAGTTCTGGCATGGCACGTCCTTTTCTGGCTGAAGCAGGTGCTTGGAAGCGCTCTGATCCTCATACGGGAAAGCAGACGCAGGGGCGAGTGGCATGGTCGCGCCCCAAGGCTGCGGCAGATTAGGGATTTGTCCTTGCGCTCGGCAGGCTATATCCCTGCCGGGACGCATTCCGGGCAGGGCCAAGATGAGCGACAACGATCAGACGACCCATTTCGGCTTTCAGACAGTGGACGAGGGCCAGAAGGCGGGCCTTGTGCACGGTGTCTTTACCCGTGTTGCGTCGAAGTATGATGTCATGAATGACCTGATGTCGGGCGGCGTCCATCGGCTCTGGAAGGATGCAATGATGGATTGGCTTGCGCCGCGGCCCGGTCAACGTCTGCTCGATGTGGCCGGAGGGACCGGAGACGTTGCGTTCCGTTTCCTCAAGCGCGCGCCCGGGGCAACGGCGACCGTGCTCGACATGACAGAGTCGATGCTGGTCGAAGGCCGCAAGCGGGCCGAAGCCGATCAGATGGCAGACCGGCTCGATTGGATCGTGGGCGATGCGATGGCCCTGCCCTTCGCGGCCAATACGTTTGATGTCTACACGATCAGCTTCGGGATCAGGAACGTGACCCGGATCGCCGATGCCCTGTCCGAGGCCTTTCGCGTGCTGCGTCCCGGCGGACGCCTGATGGTGCTGGAGTTCAGCCAGATCCCGAATGCCGGCCTGCAATGGGTCTATGACCGCTATTCCTTCAACGTGATCCCGGTCATGGGGCAGATCGTGGCGGGCGATCGCGACAGCTATCAGTATCTGGTCGAATCGATCCGCAAGTTCCCCGATCAGGAAGCCTTTGCCACGATGATCCGCGCTGCCGGGTTTGGGCAGGTGAAATATCGAAACCTGACGATGGGCGTCGCCGCGCTGCACTCGGGCTGGAAGCTGTAGGTGCGCGGCCCGCACAACATCTGGCGCCTTGTCCGGACTGGCGCGACGCTGGAACGTACCGGCGCGATGCTCGTGGTGCTCGAAGCGTTCAAGGCGCCGCCGCGCCTGCGGCTGGTCGCGCGCATCCTCGGCTGGCCATTCAAGTGGCTTGGACTGCAGGGCGACCCGGCGCTTCCGCCCGCAACGCGTGCGCTGACGGCCCTCGGCCCGGCCTACATCAAGTTCGGGCAGATCCTTTCGACGCGTCCCGATGTGGTTGGCGAGGAACTTGCGCTCCAGCTCAAGTATCTGCAGGACAAGCTTCCGCCCTTCCCGAACGAGATCGCCAAGCGGATGATCGAGGCCGAACTGGAAGTGCCCGTCGATCAGGCCTTTTCCGAGTTTTCCGAGCCTGTGGCGGCCGCCTCGATCGCCCAGGTTCACCGCGCCCGCTTGGCGGATACGGGCGAGCTGGTTGCGGTCAAGGTGCTGCGGCCCAACATCGAACGCGCGTTCCGTAAGGATATCGACGCCTTCTACCTGGCGGCCCGGATGATCGAACTGCTCTCGCCCGCCTCGCGCCGCCTGCGCCCGACGGACGTTATCGCACATTTCGAGGGCGTGGTTCTGGGTGAATTGGATTTCCGTCTGGAAAGCTCGGCCGCGGCCGAGTTTGCCGCAAACACCAAGGACGACGCGGGTTTTCAGGTGCCGCGACCCGTCTGGTTTCTGTCGGGCCGCACCGTCATGACGCTGGGTTGGGCCGAGGGTCTGTCGCTGTCCGACAACGAGGCGATCGACGCCGCCGGTCATGACCGGCGCGTCCTGGCGGCGCGTGTCCTGCACCTGTTCCTGAACCACGCGCTGCGCGACGGCTATTTTCACGCCGACATGCATCAGGGCAACCTGAAGGTGGCCGCGAATGGTGACATCATCGCCTATGATTTCGGCATCATGGGCCGGATCGACGAATACACCCGCCGCGTCTATGCCGAGATCCTGTTCGGCTTCATCCGCAAGGATTACCGCCGCGTTGCCGAGGTGCATTTCGAAGCCGGCTATGTGCCCGCCGATCAGGATATCGACGAATTCGCCCGCGCACTGCGCGCGGTGGGCGAACCGATTTTCGGGATGGATGCCAGCCGGATCTCGATGGCGCGGCTGCTGACCTATCTCTTCGAGGTGACGGAACGCTTCGGGATGGAGACGCGGACCGAACTGATCCTGCTGCAACGCACGATGGTGGTGGTCGAAGGCGTCGCCCGCAGTCTCGATCCGCATATCAACATCTGGCAGGTCGCGCGGCCGATCGTCGAAGGCTACATCAAGGACAACGTAGGCCCCAAGGCACTGCTGCGCGATCTGGGTCGAACCGCGCTTGTGCTGGCGCGATTCGGGCCAAAGCTGCCCCGTCTGGTGGAAGCACAACTTATCAAGCAGGCGGAACCGCCGGTGCCCGAACCGCAGCGACCGGTGCAGCCGCTGGCGTGGATGGCGTTGGGTGCGGCCATCCTTGCGCTGGGCGTGTGGCTGGGGTCGATCGTGTAGCGCCGCCGTGCGCGCTGATCTTGTCTCGCGTTTCTTCTCGGCGCAAATACCCCACGGAGGCGCTTGGGTGTGAAACGCCCCGCGAGCGCCGGGGATCAATCACGCCCTTTGTCGCTCAGTCCGAAACGCCATCCAGCTCCAGTTGCAGTGCCCGATCATAGTCGGTGGCCCCACGCTCGGCTTTCCAAAGGCAATGTGCGGCCATGCGCCAGCGATAAAGCGGCATCAGAGTATCCAGGCGGTCGATCATCGCACGGTCCGGATAGGCCAGACGGAAGGCGGCGATCTGCCGCTCGGTCAGCACGGCCCCGCGATAGAGCCATTGCATCGCCGGCGACAGGAAGGTGGCAAGGTCTTCACTTGGATCGCCCGAGGCGGGGCATTGCCAGTCGATGAGCACAAGACCGCCCGCGCTGGCAATCAGATTGCCGGGCACCGCATCCCCGTGAATCAACCGTGGGATGCGCATCGGCGGGATGGCAGGATCGCGCGGCGCGGGCGGAAGCCTGCCACTGCACCCGGCCAGGATCGCCCGCCCCTGCGCCAGCAGGGCCGCGCTGCCC
>JBGSQL010000301.1:0-3526 GCA_041738105.1 Rhodobacter sp.
CCGAACAGGCTGGCCGAGATCACCGAACCCGCCTCAATCGCGAGCCGGTCGAAATCGGCGGCGAGCAGGCGCCGCGCCGCGATCTCGGCCGCGGCCATTGCCTCGGCGGTGCTGGCGATGCCATCGCCCGGCACCGATTTCTCGGACACGGCAAGGACGCGATGCGTCGAGGCGATCAAAACGGTGCGATCTGGCGTCACAAAACCGCGCAGGATGGCGCGGCCCGCCTCCATCATCTCGGCGGCGATCAGGATATCGACATCACCGGCTGCCGGCATCAGCGAAAAGATCGGCGTCCGGTCGGACGCGGGGCACATCTCGATGTAATAGATCGTGGCGCCGGTACGCTGCGACACACCCGCAACCGAGGTGGCCTGGGCCGCAAAGCCATTTGCGCGTGCCAGCGCCTCGATCCAGTTGGTCAGCACGCCACCGCCCTGCCCGCCCACGGCAAGGATCGCAAGCTTGATGATGCCGTCGAGCGACGGATCGGGCTTTTGCGGGGAAAGTGGCTGCTGCAGCGTCATGCCACGCCCTCGAAATCAAGGCGGCGGGCCTTGCGGCGGGCCTGAAGCCAACCGATGACGCGTGCCTGGACTGCGGCACGGCGCCGTTCCCAGCGGGTCGGATTGTGAACGACATCGGCACGATAGAAGGATGGGCAGAGCACGGCCGCATCGGCCACCTCGCCGCAATTGCCGCAACCGACGCAGGACTGGTCAATGCTGGCCACGGGATCGTCGCGCAACGGATCGTCGAGGCGCTTGAGGCTGAGCGAGGGGCAGCCGGACAGGCGGATGCAGGCATGATCACCGGTGCAGATCGCCTCATCGACGCCAAAGCGCGGGGCCTCGACGCGGCGGCCTTCGGCGATGGCCTTCTGGCGCAGGGGCTTTTCCCGGCGCTGGCGGTTCAGCATGCATTCGGACGAGGCGATGATGACCTTGGGACCGGGAGCATTGGTGGTCAGTGCCTCGCGGAACAGATCGCGCAGCTTGCCGACCTGATAGGTATTCGTCACCTCACGGACCCAGGGCACCCCGATGCCTTTGACCGCCTTTGAGATCGGATGCCCGGTGGCCTTGGTGGCGTTGTCGGCGCGCGACGACATGATGTCTTGCCCGCCGGTGGCGGCAGAATAGTAGTTGTCAACAACCACCGCCAGGCTGTCGGATTTGTTGAACACCATGTTCGTGAAGGACGAGGACAGGCCGTTGTGCCAGAATCCGCCATCGCCGATGATCGAGATCGGCCGGCGTTCGCCACCGCCGTCAAAGGCGGCATTTGCGGCGGGGCCAAGGCCATAGCCCATCGTCGCGCCGCCAACCTCGAACGGCGGCAGCGCGCCGAACAGGTGACAGCCGATATCGGCGCTGATCTGATGCTTGCCAAGCTCTTTCTGCACCAGTTTCAGGGCGGCGAAGATGGGGCGCTCGGGGCATCCGACGCAGAACCCGGGCGGGCGGATGGGCACGGTTTTCGACAGGTCAGGCACCCGGGGCGTCTCGGTGTTGGGCGCGCGGACCTGCGCGGGCAGCAGGTGCGGCGCGGCCAGTCGCAAGAAGGCCGTGATGCCATCCAGCATTACCTGCCCGGTGTATTCGCCCGCCATCGGCAGGATGTCCTTGCCGTGCAGGCGCACCCGGCTTTCGCTGCGGTAGAGGAATGTCGACAGCGCCTGTTCGATGAATTCCGGCTGGCCTTCCTCGATGACGAGAAGTGACTCTTTCCCTAGGGTAAAATGGAGAAACTCTGCCGTGACAATGGGATAGGTGACGTTCAGCACATAAAGCGGCACCTGCGTCTCGCCGTGGAGGTCGGCAAGACCAAGGCGTTGCAGGGCCCGGATGACGCCGTTGTACATGCCCCCCTGCAGCACGATCCCAAGCGGCGCCTCGGCCGGGCCGAAGCGTTCGTTCAACTGATGGTCAAGGATGTAGCGTTCAGCGGCGGGCCAGCGGTTTCTGACCTTGTCCTGTTCATGCGCATAGGACATCGGCGGTAGAACGACGCGGGCAAAATCGCTGCGGGGGTTCGAAAGTGCGTCGCGGACGCTGAGCGGCGGGCGCTGATTGTCGCGGGTCGTGAAGGTGCCGGTGACATGACACGAGCGGATACGCACCATCAGCATGACCGGAGAGTTCGACGCCTCGGACAGTTGGAACCCGTGTTCCACAGCCTTGACGATCGAGGGCAGGTTCGGGCGCGGATCAAGCAACCAGAACTGCGACTTCATCGCAAAGGCGTGGCTGCGTTCCTGCATGATGGACGAGCCTTCACCGTAATCCTCGCCCACGATGATCAGGGCGCCGCCGGTGACGCCCGAGGACGCGAGGTTCGCCAGTGCGTCCGAGGCGACATTCACGCCGACCGAGCCCTTGAACGTGACTGCGCCGCGGATCGGATAGTGCACCGAAGCGGCCAGCATCGCCGCAGCGGCGGCCTCGTTCGCGTTCGCCTCGTAGCGAACGCCGAGTTCGGCCAGCAGATCCTCGGCATCTGCCAGCACGTCCATCAGGTGGCTGATCGGCGCGCCCTGATAGCCGCCGACATAGCCCACGCCGTTTTCCAAGAGCGCCTTGGTGATCGCCAGAATCCCCTCGCCGGTGAAGGTTTCCCCGTCGCCCAGCCGAAGGTGTTCCACCTCTGCCTTGAAAGACCGCTCTGCCATGGCCTGCGCCCCCTTCTACTTCGCCGGATCAAGGTTCGACCACAGCACAGTGCCCCCGTCCTGTTCATAGGCCATGCCCTTGGGGAACGAGATCGCTTCCAGCTGCAGCCCCCAAGGAGCAAAGAAATACAGGATCGACTGCCCCGCAGCCGGCCCCTCGGCCACCGGGATCGGTCCTGCAAGGGTCCGGATGCCCTGCGCTTTCAGGTAGGCCGCCGCCGCGTCGATATCCTCGACGTAAAAGGCGATATGATGGCCGCCGATGTCGCTGTTGCGCACGCTCACCGTCTGCTGATCAGGGGCGGTGTAGTGGAACAGTTCGATGTTGCTGCCAAACCCGCAGCGCAACAGGCTGATCGTCTCGATCACCGCGCGCGGATCAACCTCAAGCACATCCTGCATGAAGGTGCCGGTGTCATCCCGGAACGGGCCGAAGGCCAGCGCCTTCTGGCAGCCCAGAACATCGGTGAAAAAGGCTTCGGCGGCGGGCAGATCGGGCACCGTCAGCCCGACATGGTTGATGCCGCGCATGCCCGGCATCGGGTCTGCCAGCGACGGCAGGGCCGCCACCGTCAGCAAAAGCGCCGCACATCCTGCAATCCGTGCCGTCATCTCCATGTCCCCCGTGGTGATCCGCATGTCGCGGACCGGTTTCAGAATTCGTGCTTGCGGATGTTCGCCAGCATCTTCTGCAACGTGCCGACAAAGGCGCGCCGCTCATCTTCAGAGATCCCGCGGAACATCCGGGCATAGACGGCGGCCATGTGCGGCCACAGCGTCTCGAAGGCGGCACGGCCGGCATCGGTGATGAAGACCCGCGTGCCGCGGCTGTCATCCGCATCGGGCTCGCGCCGG
>JBGSQL010000337.1:0-14864 GCA_041738105.1 Rhodobacter sp.
AAGCACGCCCGGCGCGAGGTGTTCCGCGCGGCCTTCGATGCGATCCGGGCGGGGGCGGGCTTTGTGCCTGAAGGTTTCGTGCCGCCGGCCGATCCGGGCGCGCCCGCGACCCAGGGCGAGGAGGCGATTGCACGGCTTGCGCTGTTGACCCGGCAGCAGGCGAAGATCCTGGCGCTGGTCTGCGAGGGGCGGCTGAACAAGCAGATCGCCTATGACCTGGCGATTGCCGAGACGACGGTAAAGGCGCATGTCACCGCGATCATGCGCAAACTGGGTGTCCAGAGCCGCACCCAGGCGGTGCTGATCGCGCGCGAGACGAGCTTTGCCCGGCTGATGCCCGAGAACGGCTGAACGCCCGTCCTGCGGGGCGCGACCGGGCGTTTCACAGCTGCGGACCCCCGTGGGGTATTTCGCCCGAGCGGACGCATAATTTGATTCAAAAGCGCACGGTGGCGGTCTAGGCTTGGCTTTGGCCTTAGGTTTGAGCGGGGTCGGGAGGACGGCGATGACCAGCATCGACCCGGGTCTGGGAGGATCCCGCGGACAGACGGGCGCACCCCTGATCCGCAGCGCATCGGTCGAGGCCACGCGACCGCGTGCCGCCGAGGTTCTGGCGCGGATGCTGGGGCCGGGGCCGTTTGCGCTGGTGGTTCTGTTCGTCTCGCCGCAGGCCGATGCGGCGGCGTTGGCGGCGGCGGCGCAGACTGCCTTTGGCGCCGTTCAGGTGATCGGTTGCACCACGGCGGGCGAGATCGCGCCCGAAGGTTACGTCGACGGCCGGATCGTGGCGGTGGCTTTGCCGGCCGCGCATTTCGCCGCCGAGACGCTGTTGATCGAGGATCTGGATGATCTGAGCGGACCCGCCCTGATCGGGCAACTTATCCGGACGCGGCAGGGTCTGATTGCCGCCCGGCCGGGGTGGGAGCACGAGTTCGCCTTTCTGATGGTGGACGGGCTGTCGATCCGCGAGGACGAGTTGACGACGGCCCTGGCGCCGGGGCTGGGGCCGGTTCCGCTGTTTGGCGGATCGGCGGGAGACGGCACGCGGTTCGAGGCGACCTTCGTGCTGCACCGGGGCCGCGCCCGGCGCAGGGCGGCGGTGCTGACCATGGTGCGCAGTGACTGCCGGGTAAAGGTGTTCAGCCTGGATCATCTGGTGCCCACGGGGGCGCGGATGGTGGTGACCGAGGCCGATCCGGCAAGCCGAAGGGTGCGGCGGATCAACGCCGAGCCGGCGGCGGGGGAATATGCCCGCATCCTGGGCAAGGATCCCGGGCAGCTGTCGGCCTTTACCTTCGCCGCGCATCCGGTGGTGGTGCGGGTGGGCGGCAAGCACCATGTCCGCGCGATCCGGGAAGTGGCGGAGAATGGCGATCTGGTCTTTTTCTCGGCGATCGACGAGGGGCTGGTCCTGACGCTGGCAGAGCCGCAAGACATGGTGGCGCATCTGGAACGCGAACTGGGTGTGCTGGCGCAGGATGGCGCGCCGGCGGCGATTCTGGCCTGCGACTGCATCCTGCGGCGGATCGAGGCGATGGAGAAGCAGAACACCGGGGCAATCTCGGAGCTGTTGCGCCGCCATGGGGTTGTCGGGTTCTCGACCTATGGCG
Source organism: Rhodobacter sp. (assembly GCA_041738105.1). Lineage (GTDB taxonomy): Bacteria > Pseudomonadota > Alphaproteobacteria > Rhodobacterales > Rhodobacteraceae > Aliitabrizicola. The sequence goes on from JBGSQL010000337.1 coordinate 1,611, forward strand.
AGCAGTTGAACGCGATGCATGTGAACCAGACGATGACCGGCGTGGCCATCTATCCACCGGAGCGTGGTGGGGCGGCGGCGAAACCTGAGACAGGGGCGGAACCGGGGACGGGGGCATGATCGAGACGCTGATCAACCCGGCTGACCCGCCCGCGCGGCAGACTGAAAAGCTGTTGCAGATCGCGCATGTCCTGATGCGGCGGGTCGAGCAGATCACCGATGACGGCGGTGCGGCCTATGCCCAGTTCCAGCGCGCAGCGATGCTGGAGGATCAGGTGCGCGAGCGCACGCAGGATCTGGAACTTGCGCTGGATCTGCTGAACACGTCGAATGCGCGCCTGGCGCAGGCCAATCGGGCGACCGAGGCGGCGCGGCAGAACCTGGCGAATGCAATCGAGACGATCCAGGAGGGATTTGCGCTGTTCGATGCGCAGGACGTCCTGGTGCTGTGCAATTCGCGCTTTGGCATCCATCTGCTCGACATCCGGGATGCACTGAAGCCGGGGTTGAGCTTCGACGCCTATGTCGATGCCGTCAGCCGCTCGCGCTATCTGGAACTGCCCGAGGGCGAGGCGCGCGCCGATTGGGCGGTCCAGCGCAAGCGGCGTCATCAGGACCGGCACGTGATCTTCAACGTGCGGCTGATCCGGGACCACTGGTTGCAGGTCAGCGAGCATCGCACCGCCGATGGCGGCACGGTGATCTTGCAGACCGACGTGACCGAGATCATCCGGCTGGAGCGGCAGGAGCGTGGCAAGCTGCTGGACGATCAGGCGCGGGTGATCCGCGCGACGCTCGATCACATCAACCAGGGGGTCTGCATCTTTGACGAGGCGCGCCGTCTGGTCGGCTGGAACGAACGGCTGGGTGTGCTTCTGGCGATTCCGGTCGCGCGGTTCCGGATTGGCGCGAGTTTCGACTATCTGCTGCAGCGCTTTGGCGAGGAGGTGGGTTTTGGCGAGGGGATGACGGCGGCGCGGCTGAATGCCTGGGTGCATGGTGCGGGGCCGCGCGCGCCGCTGTCGTTCGAGGCGCGGCGCGGCGAGGGGCTGATCCTGGACGTCTTTGCGCAGGAGATGCCCGACCGCGGGTTCGTGATGAGCTTTACCGATGTGACGACCGAACGCGCGGCGATCGCGGCGCTGAGCCGGGCGAACGAGACGCTGGAAGCGCGGGTGATGGAGCGCACGCTGGAGCTGGAGGATGCGTTGGGTCATGCCGAGCGCGCCAATGCGGCGCGGACGCGGTTTGTCGCGGCCGCCAGCCATGACCTGTTGCAGCCGCTGTCCGCCGCCAAGCTGTTCATCTCGTCTATCGACGGCGAGGGGATCAACGCGCGGTCGCGCGAGGCGCTGGAAAAGGCGCAAAACGCGCTGGTCTCGGTCGAGGATATCCTGGCCGCGCTGCTGGATATCTCGAAGCTGGAAAGCGGCAAGCTGGCGATTTCGGTGGGCCCGGTGCGGCTGGAGGGGCTTTTGCACCAGTTGCGCGACGAGTTTGCGCCGCTGGCGGCGGCCAAGGGGCTGGTGCTGCGGGTGGTGCCGTCGGGGGCGGTCGTGGCCTCGGACCCGGCCTTTCTGCGGCGGATCCTGCAAAACCTGATCGGCAACGCGATCCGCTATACGCAGGCGGGGCGGGTGCTGGTGGGCGCACGACGTCGGGGCGGGCGGATCCGGCTGGAGGTCTGGGATACCGGGCCGGGGATCCCGGAGGAGGAGCAGGACAACATCTTCAAGGAGTTCCGGCGGCTGAACGCGCCGGCCTCGGCATCCGAGGGGATGGGGCTGGGGCTGGCGATTGTCGAGCGCGCCTGCGCGCTTCTGGGGCATCCGCTGGGCCTGACCTCGGTGGTCGGGCGCGGCACCGGGTTCATGGTGCAGGTGCCGCTGGCGGACGGGGTCTTGCCGCAGGCGCAGACGGTTGAACGCCGGGCGGTTCGGCCGGTGGTGCAGGACCGCATCGCCCTATTGGTGGAGAACGACGAGGATCTGCGCCGTGCGATGTCGCTGCTGCTGGAGAAATGGGGGGTGTCGGTGCTGGACACGGCCAACGGGGAAGAGGCGTTGGCGCTGATCGAGGAGATCGGCATCCTGCCCGACGGTGTGCTGGTGGATCAGCAACTGGGCGCGGGGATGACGGGGATCGAGTTCATCCATCGGCTGCACGGGTTGCACGGGCCGGTGCCGGCGCGGCTGATCACCGCCGACCGTGCGCCCGAGGTGCAGGCGCTGTGTGCTGCCCTTGGGGTGGGGCTGCTGACAAAACCGATCGACGCCCGCGCGCTGGAGGCCTTTCTGGACGGGCTGCCGGCCGCACGCTGACACCGTGGCGCGCGGGCCTACGACCAAGGTCACATAGCCGGCGGGGCCGGATTTTCCTACACTCTGCCAACCACGCGAGGACATGATGCAACTAACCGACCAGCGCGACATCAAGGCCGATCCGGCGACCGTCTGGGCCGCGATCCTGAACCCCGAGGTTTTGAAGGCCTGCGTGCCGGGATGCGAAAGCATGACCGGATCGCCCGAAGACGGGTTCGAGGCGGTGGTGGTGCAGAAGGTGGGGCCGGTCAAGGCGCGCTTCACCGGTGTCGTCACGTTGTCGGACATGATCGAAGGGCAATCGCTGCGGATCTCGGGCGAGGGCAAGGGCGGCCCTGCGGGCTTTGCCAAGGGCGGCGCGAACGTGACCTTCACCCCGATCGAGGGCGGCACGCGGCTGGCCTATGAGGTCGAGGCGAGTGTGGGGGGCAAGCTGGCGCAACTTGGCTCGCGCCTGATCGACGGTTTTGCCAAGAAGATGGCGGATGAGTTTTTCGAACGCTTTCAGGCCAGCGTCGAAGGACCGGCCGAAGGCGACGAAGATGCGGACGTGGCCGAGGGCGAGACGCCCGAGGGTGGCGAACGGAAAAAGGGCTGGTTCAAGCGCCTGATCAGCTGAACCGGGCAGAGACCCAGGACATTCCAAGGGAGGAAGACATGACGAAAGTCACGATGAGCGTGAACGGCAAGGCCGTGTCGGGCGAGGTGGAGGGGCGCACACTGCTGTCATCCTTCCTGCGCGAAGGGCTGGGGCTGACCGGCACGCATGTGGGATGCGACACCTCGCAATGCGGCGCCTGCGTGGTGCATGTGGACGGGCGGGCGGTGAAAAGCTGCACCATCTTCGCGCAGGACGTGGCCGGCGCCGAGGTGCGCACGATCGAAGGCATGGCAAACCCGGATGGCTCGCTGGGGGTGATCCAGCAGGCGTTTCAGGATCACCACGGCCTGCAATGCGGGTTCTGCACGCCGGGCATGGTGATGTCGGCGGCGGCGCTGCTGGCCGAGACGCCAAAGCCGACCGAGGCCGAGGTGCGGCACTATCTGGAAGGCAACATCTGCCGCTGCACCGGATACCACAACATCGTCAAGGCGGTGCTGGCTGCATCGGGCCAGGATGTTGCGGCGCTGGCGGCTGAATAAGGCTTTATTTCATGGATCTGCGGCGCGTCATTCACGCATCGCTTGAAGGGAGGACAACATGCCCAAAGACGGTGGCATCGGCGCCAGCACAGTCCGGCGCGAGGATATCCGGTTCCTGACCGGCAAGGGACGCTACACGGCTGACATCAACCTGCGCGGGCAGGCCTATGCCTGGTTCCTGCGCTCGGACGTGGCGCATGGGCGGATCAACGCGATCGACACGACAGCGGCGGCGGCGATGCCGGGCGTGCTGGCGATCATGACCGGCGCGGATTTCGCGGCGATGGGCGGCAATCCGGCCGGCTGGCACATCCCCAGCCGCGACGGATCGGCGATGAAGGAACCCAAGCGTCCGGTGCTGGCGCATGGCAAGGTGCGCCACGTGGGCGATGCCTATGCCGTGGTGGTCGCCGAAACGCTGGAGCAGGCCCGCGATGCAGCCTCGGCGATCGAGGCCGACATCACCGAATTGCCGGCGATCGTGGACATGGCGGCGGCCATCGCCAACCCCGACAACCGGGTGCATGACGAGATCGAGAACAACCTCTGTTTCGACTGGGGCTGGATCGAGGACAACCGCGCGGCGGTCGATGCCGCGTTCAAGACCGCGCCGCACGTCACCACGCTGGAACTGATCAACAACCGGCTTATTCCCAACGCAATGGAGCCGCGCGCCTCGATTGCGGATTATGACGCGGGAACAGGCGATTACAAGCTTTACACCACGTCGCAGAACCCGCACCTGAGCCGTCTTCTGATCGCGGCTTTCGTGATGGGGATCCCGGAAAACAAACTGACCGTGATCGCGCCGGACGTGGGCGGCGGCTTTGGATCAAAGATCTATCACTATGGCGAAGAGGCCGCCGTGCTGGCCGCATCGAAGGCGATAAACCGGCCGGTGAAATGGGTGGCTGATCGCAGCGAAAGCTTCCTGTCGGATGCGCATGGCCGCGATCACGTCACGAAGATCGAACTGGCGACCGACAAGGAGGGCAACTTCCTGGCGCTGCGCACGGAAACGATGGCGAATGTGGGGGCGTATCTGTCGAACTTCGCCACCGCGACGCCGACCTTCCTGCACGGCACGCTGATGGCCGGGCCTTACAAGACGCCGCTGGTCTATGTGAACGTGAAGGCGGTGTTCACCAATACGGCGCCGGTCGATGCCTATCGCGGCGCCGGACGCCCCGAAGCCACGTTCTCAATCGAACGGGTGGTGGACAAGATGTGCCGCGAGTTGAACCTCGACCCGGTCGAGGTGCGGCGCAAGAACCTGCTGACGCCGGATCAGTTCCCCTACACGACGCCGGTCGGCCTGGTCTATGACACCGGCAACTATCAGGCGACGCTGGACAAGCTGATCGAGATCGGCGACCTGGCCGGGTTCGAGGCGCGGCGCGCGGAAAGCGCCAAGCGCGGCAAGCTGCGCGGGCTGGGGCTGTCGACCTGGATCGAGGCCTGCGGGATTGCGCCGTCGAACCTGGTGGGCGTTCTCGGCGCGCGGGTCGGGCTGTTCGATGCGGCGACGGTGCGGGTGAACGCGACCGGCAACATCAGCGTGATGACCGGGGCGCACAGCCACGGGCAGGGCCATGAGACGGTGTTCGCGCAGATCGTGTCGGATCGGCTGGGGATCCCGGCCGAAAGCATCGAGATCGTGCATGGCGACACCTCGAAGATCCCGTTCGGGATGGGCAGCTACGGCTCGCGCAGTCTGGCGGTGGGCGGCAGCGCGATGGTGAAGGCGGTGGACAAGATCATCGCCAAGGGCAAGAAGATCGCGGCCCATATGCTGGAGGCGGCCGAGGGCGATATCGTGTTCGCCGACGGCAAGTTCAGCGTCACCGGCACCGACAAGGCAAAGACCTTTGGCGAGATCGCCTTTTCCGCCTATGTGCCACACAACTACCCGCTGGAGACGCTGGAACCGGGGCTGGAGGAGACGGCGTTCTACGACCCCGCCAACTTTACCTATCCGGCCGGCGCCTATGCCTGCGAGGTCGAGGTCGATCCCGACACCGGCAAGGTCGAGGTGGCAAGCTTTGCCTGCGCCGATGATTTCGGCAACGTCATGAACCCGATGGTGGTCAACGGTCAGGTGCATGGCGGCGTGGCGCAGGGCATCGGGCAGGCGCTGATCGAGGCCTGCGCCTATGACGAGAACGGCCAGTTGCTGACCGGATCCTACATGGATTACGCGATGCCGCGATCCGATGATCTGCCGTTCTTCACGGTTGATCATAGCTGCAACACGCCCTGCACGCACAATCCGCTGGGGGTGAAGGGCTGTGGTGAGGCCGGGGCGATCGGATCGCCGCCCGCCGTGGTGAACGCGGTCATCGACGCGCTGCACCGCGCCGGACATACACATGTGACGCATATCGACATGCCGGTCTCGCCCTCGCGGGTCTGGCAGGCGATGCACGGCTGAGGGAGAGAGACGATGCACAACTTCGAGTTCGTGAAGCCGTCGAGCGTGGCGGAGGCGTTGAAGGCGCTGTCGGGCGAGGGCGCGCAGGCGCTGTCGGGTGGGCAGACCCTGTTGCCGACGATGAAGCAGCGCCTCGCGGCACCCGAGGTTCTGGTCAGCCTGACCGGGATCAAGGAGATGCAGGGCGTTTGCATGGATGAGGGCGCGCTGTCAGTGGGCGGGGCCACGATCCATGCGGTCGTGGAGAAGGACGCGCGCAAGTATTATCCGGCGCTGGCCGATCTGGCCGGCGGGATCGGCGATCCGGCGGTGCGCAATCGCGGCACCATTGGCGGGTCGCTGGCCAACAACGACCCCGCGGCCTGCTACCCCTCGGCGGTCCTGGCGTCGGGCGCGACGATCGTGACCGACCGGCGCAAGATCGCGGCGGACGACTATTTCCAGGGCATGTTCACCACGGCACTGGACGAGGGCGAGATCATCCTGGGGGTCAGCTTTCCGATCCCGGAAAAGGCGGCCTATGTGAAGTTCAACCAGCCCGCATCGCGCTTTGCCCTGACGGGGGTGTTCGTGGCCAAGTATCCCGGAGCGGTCCGGGTGGCGGTGACGGGCGCGTCGGAGAACGGCGTGTTTCGCTGGACCGAGGCCGAAAAGGCGTTGTCGGCGAACTTCACGGCGGCGGCAATCGCCGGGCTGACGGTGGCCCCCAAAGGCATGATCAGCGACCTGCACGGTTCGGCGGCCTATCGCGCGAACCTGGTGAAGGTGCTGACGGGCCGGGCGGTGGCGGCGGCACACTGACGGACGCTGCGCCTGCGTTCCCTGCCGGGAGCGCAGGCGACGCCGCCACCCGGGCGCGCGCCTGGGTCAGGACGGAAGCAAGAGTTTATGAAAACTCTTGCGAAAATCCTTTGAAGGATTTTGCGGGGGGCCAGCCCCCCGTCGCGGCAGGGCCGCTTCCCCCCGGGATATTTGTGAACAGAAGAAGCTGGAGAACTGTGGTTCAGGCCCGCATCTGCTGGGCCAGATAGGCGGCGCATCCGGTGAGGGGAGCGTAATCATCCTCGAGGATCGTCACGGCGAAGTTCTGCATGAAACCGGCAAAGCGGCCCTTGTCGCGGAAGGCCTCGGTGAACCCCATGGGGCCGAGATGATCGGTGAAGGCGCGGGCGACGCCGCCCACCAGGTAGATGCCGCCAAAGGGCAGGTGGATGAGGGCGAGGTTGCCGCATTCGGCGCCCAGAAGGCGGGTGAAGAGGCGCGCGGTGGTCTGGGCTTGCGGTTCGGTGCCGGCGTCGATGGCTTTCATGATCTCGGCGGCGCTGCGTTCCGAGGGTGCGCCGGATTCGGTGGTCACAAAGCCCCAGAGCCGTTCGAGGCCGCGGCCGGACATCACATCCTCAACCCCCGGAAAGCCATGCGCGGTTTCGACGTAGCGGGCCAGGCGCAGGTCGGCCTCGGTGCGGATCGGCATGTTGACATGACCACATTCCGAGGCCGTGACGATGCGGCCCCAGTCGGTGTCCTGCACAGGGGCGGCGTTGAAGCCGGTGCCGACATTGATCACCAGCATGGCGCCGCCGGGTTCCTGTGGGCCGTCGATCAGGGGGCGCAGCTTGTCCGGCGCGATGTGGCCCAGGGCATAGCCGGGGGCCTGAAGGTCGTTCAGGATCGCGACGCGGGACGCGCCCGTGGGGCGGGTCAGCGTGCCGTGGTCGATTGTCCAGTTGCGGTTGGTCAGTGTGGCAACCTGATCCTTGACCGGACCGGCTGCGGCCACGCAGGCGCCTGCGATGGCCGGGGTGCCAGCCTCGGCCAGATAGCGGACGAGCACGGATTCAAGGCCCGGAAAGTCTTCGTTGCGAAAGCGCCGGACCGTGCCGGGGCGGATCACGGTGCCGTCGGTCAGCGCAACGCGCGTATTGGTGCCGCCGATGTCGGCCACGAGGCAGAGGGGGGCGGTCGGCATGGCGGACACTCCGGGAGTTCAGCGCGCGAGCGCGCGAGCCAGCGCGTGATAGGACGCTTTTGGCGTCCGCTGCAAGGTTTCGAAATCGACATGGACGAGGCCGAAGCGCTTTTCATAGCCCTCGGCCCATTCGTAGTTGTCGAGCAGCGACCAGTAGAAAAATCCCTGAACATTCGCGCCGTCCGCAATTGCGCGGCGGGTCGCGTCGAGATGGGCGAAGACGTAGTCTTGCCGGACATGGTCGTTGACGGTTCCGTTCAACACCTCGTCGGCGTTGGCCATGCCGTTTTCGGTGACGTGAATCGGCAGGGCGCCGACGTGATCGCGCGCGAGGCGGGTCAGGATGGCGTGCAGCCCGTCCGGATAGATCTCCCATCCCATCTGGGTTTTCGGCAGCGGGCCGGTGACGGGGCGGGTCGAGGGCCAGGGCGTGTCGGGGGCGAAGGCATAGTGGCCGCGGGTGTAGTAGTTGACGCCGAGCCAGTCGATCGGCCGGGCGATCAGCGCCATGTCGGCCTGCCAGTCCTTCGGCATGTGGGGGGCGAGGCCGGCCAGCACCTCGGCGGGGTAACTGCCGCGGGTCAGCGCCTCGATGAACCAGCGGTTGAAGATCGCGTCCTGAGTCGCGGCCGCAAGATGGTCGGCGGGGCTGTCGCGGGCCGGGGCCGCATGTTCGAAGTTGAGCACGATCCCCAGGTTCGGCTGCCCCAGCGACCGCAGGCGTTCCAGTGCCGCGCCATGCGCCAGCAGGACATGGTGCATGGCGCGGGCCGCCGCGCGGATGTCGCGCCGCCCCGGGGCATGGGCCCCGAGGAAATGCGACAGCCAGGCCACGCACCAGGGTTCATTGATCGTGGCCACTGACGCCACGCGATCGCCGATCCGGCGGGTGATGATCTCGGCGAAATCGGCAAACCAATGGGCCACGTCGCGGTTCGTCCAGCCCCCCAGGTCGGACAGGGCTGACGGCATTTCCCAATGGTAGAGCGTCTGGAAGGGTTTCAGGCCGCGCGCCAGAATCCCGTCGACAAGGCGGTCATAATAATCGAGCCCCTCGGCGTTCACCGCGCCCCGGCCTTCGGGCAGTACGCGCGCCCAGCTGGTCGAGAAGCGGTAGGCGTCGAGGTTGGCGGCCGGCAGCAGATCGAGATCGCTTTCCCAGCGGTGGTAGTGATCGCAGGCGATGGCGCCGTCTTCGGCGCGCACCACGTTGCCCGGGGTGGCGGCGAAGCTGTCCCAGTGGGTCGGGCCGGCCCCGCCAAAGGCGTGGCCCTCGATCTGGTAGGCGGCGGTGGCGGCCCCGAACAGGAAGCCCTCGGGGAAATCGGCGCGGGTCAAGGGCATGGGCAGGGTCACTTTCGGGGCGCGGGGCCGGTGGACTGGCCGATGATCAATTCCGCCTCGAGCAGGCGCTGCTGCGGAGCGTGGTCGGGATGGGCGATGATGTCGAGCAACAACTCGGCGGCCTGTCGCCCCGCCTCGCGCACCGACGAGCGGGTTGCGGTGTAGATCGGCACGTCATCGCCGTTGCGCATGTAGCTGAGGTCGTCGTCATGGATGATGACCGACACGTCGCGACCCAGCCGAAGGCCGGTTTCCTCGATCGCGCGGCGAACGCCCAGGCCCGAGATCATCGAGGAAACCAGAAACGCCGTCGGAGGTTGCGCGAGCGCCAGCATCCGGCGCGCCGCGCGATGGCCGCAAAGCTCGGTCATCTCATCTGACGCCATGAGCGCGGGATCCGGAGCGATTGTGTGAGTGGCCAAAGCATCGAGATAGCCGGTCCGGCGGCGGATCGCGAAATCCATGTATTCGAGCCCGTTCACCAGCGCGATCCGGCGATGCCCGAGATCGAGCAGGAACTCGGTTGCGCGCTGGAAGGCGCGGCGGTTGTTCACGTCGATCCAGGAATAGGGCACGGTGGTGCCGGTCGCGCGGCCGTGGACCACGAAGGGCAAGCCGATCTCGGTCAGCAGCTTCAGGCGCGGATCGTTCATCCGCGGAGCGTGGACGATAAACCCGTCAACCGTGCCGCGGGCGTGCAGATCGCGGTAGATGCGGTCGTCATCATCATCGGGGCCAACCGACAGCACCATGTCATAACCGTTGCGGGCATAGGTTTCGCCAGCCCCCGCGATGAAATCGGCGAACACGGGATTGACCATCTCATGCGTTGCGCTGATCGGAATGACGTGGCCGATCGCCATGGCGCGCCCTGTGGCCAGACGGATGGCGCGGGTGTTGGGGCGATAGTTGTGGCGCTTGGCGGCGGCCATGACACGCTCACGCGTTGTCTCGTTGACCTCGGGATAGCCGTTCAGGGCGCGGCTGACCGTCGTCGGCGAAAGGCCGAGTTTGTGGGCCAACTGCTTGAGGTTCATCGGCTTGCCGTCTCCAAACCGGTTTCAATCCGCCCGGACTGTAACCATCCGGTTATTCGGCGTCAAAGCCAATCCCGTGGCCGGCTGTGGTGGCTTGCGACGTTTCTGCATGTGCGAACAAGGTGTTCTCTGCATCCCTGACGTGCGCCGGATTGACTTGAAGCGGTTCCTGCGCGACTGTTCGCCGTCCAAAGCGGTTTGAGATCGATTCTTGCCGCGCGGCGCGTCGCGGCGGACCCAAGGGTACGCCCAACTGGGAGGTTGCTATGAAGACCATACGTGTTGCGGGTGCTGCGGCGCTCGCGCTTTTTGCCGGCATGGGCCAGGCACAGGATCTGAAATTCGCGCCGGGCGAGGATGCCCGGTTCAACTGGGACAGCTTCGAGGCGTTGAAGGCTGTCGATCTATCGGGGCAGTCGCTGAAGATCGACGGATCCTGGGGCGGTGTGGACGCCGAGATGTTCCGCAGCGTCATCGCCTATTTCAACGCGGCGACAGGCGCCAATGTCGAGTTCACCGGCGGCGACGGGTTCGAGCAGCGGGTGATGATCGATGTCGAGGCGGGATCCCCCCCCGGCATCGCGGTGATCCCGCAGCCGGGTCTGGCGGCCGACCTTGCCAAGCGTGGCAAGCTGGCGCCGCTGCCGGCGGCAACCGCCGACTGGATCCGCGAAAACTATGCGGCGGGCCAGTCCTGGGTGGATCTGGCGACATTCGCGGGCGCGGACGGCACCCCGGCGCTTTACGGGCTGTTCTACAAGGTCGATGTGAAGTCGCTGGTCTGGTATGTGCCCGAGAACTTCGAGGATGCGGGCTATGAGGTGCCCCAGTCGATGGAGGAGCTGAAGGCGCTGACGGAACAGATCGTGGCCGACGGCGGCACGCCCTGGTGCATCGGCCTGGGGTCGGGCCCCGCGACCGGCTGGCCTGCGACCGACTGGGTCGAGGACATGATGCTGCGCACGAACACGGCCGAGGACTATGACGCCTGGGTGACGAACGAACTGAAGTTCAACGATCCCAAGGTTATAACTGCGATCGAAGAGTTTGGCATCTTTGCCAAGACTGACGCCAACGTGGCGGGTGGCGCCGGGGCGGTGGGATCGACCGACTTCCGCGACAGCCCCAAGGGCCTCTTTGCCTCGCCGCCGCAGTGCTACATGCACCGCCAGGCCTCGTTCATCCCGTCGTTCTTCCCCGAAGGCACGGTTGTGGGCGAGGATGCGGATTTCTTCTATTTCCCGGCCTTTGCTGGGCGCGATCTGGGCAAGCCGGTGCTGGGTTCGGGCACGTTGTTCGTGATCACTCAGGACAGCCCGGTGGCGCAGGCCTTCCTGCAATACCTGCAAAGCCCGATCGCGCATGAGGTCTGGATGGCGCAGACCGGCTTTCTGACCCCGCACAAGGGCGTCAACACCGAAGTCTATGGCGATCCGACGCTGAAGAAGATGGGCGACGTTCTGCTGGGCGCGGACACCTTCCGCTTTGACGGATCGGATCTGATGCCGGGCGCGATCGGCGCGGGCGTGTTCTGGACCGGCATGGTGGATTATGTGGGCGGCAAGTCCGCGCAAGAGGTCGCGGATTCGATCCAGGCCACCTGGGACGGCTTGAAGTAAGCGAACCATCCGGGCCCGCCCGCCGTTTTGGCGGGGCGGGCCCATGCCCGTGACAAGGGGGCCGATCCCGGCAGAACCGGGGCGCAGTGCTGCATCAAGGCGCGCGCGATGAAGGGGAGGGGAGAGCTTGGAACAGCTGATACTGGCCGTGGGCACCGTCGTGGTCGGCGTGGTCGGGTGCATCGGGTACTTCTTTCTGTCCAACATGGCGCTGGACGCGATCTACCCGCCGCGCGGCGTGAATGCGGGTGCCAACATCACCCGTGCCAATGCGATCCGACCCTGGCTGTTCCTGCTGCCCGCGCTGCTGCTGCTGGGGGTTTACCTGGTCTATCCGGTGTTCGTGTCGATCTATCTGTCGTTCATGAACAGCACCGGCGAAAGCTTTGTTGGCCTCGACAATTATCGCTGGATGGTCGGCGACGAGAAGTTCCGCGAATCCATGCTGAACAACCTGCTGTGGCTGATCGTGGTGCCTGCGCTTTCGACGATGTTCGGGCTGCTGGCGGCGGCACTGACCGACCGGATCCGCTGGGGCAATTTTGCCAAGGCGATGATCTTCATGCCGATGGCAATCTCGATGATCGGCGCGGCGGTAATCTGGAAGCTGGTCTATGAGTTCCGCGAGGCGGGCCAGCCGCAGATCGGTCTGCTGAACGAGATCGTCGTGGCGCTTGGCGGCATACCGCAGACCTGGCTGACCTTGCCGGGCTGGAACAGCTTCCTGCTGATGGTCGTGCTGGTCTGGGTGCAGACCGGGTTTGCCATGGTGATCCTGTCGGCGGCGCTGCGCGGCATCCCAGAGGAAACCGTCGAGGCGGCGGTGCTGGATGGCGCCTCGCCCTTGCAGATCTTTTTCAAGATCAAGGTGCCGCAGATCTGGGGCACCATCCTGGTGGTGTGGACCACGATCACCATCACGGTGCTGAAGGTGTTCGACATCGTCTATGCCATGACCAACGGTCAATGGGGCACGCAGGTGCTGGCCAACCTGATGTACGACTGGATGTTCCGCGCCAATGACTCGGGCCGCGCGTCGGTTGTGGCGCTGGTCATCATGCTGCTGGTGACGCCGGTCATGATCTACAACATCCGCAATGCCCGCAAGGAGATGCGCTGAGATGGAGAACATCGCAGGAACCCGGTCCACGCTGACCTGGGCGGTCAACCTGTCGGCGGCGGCGCTGGTGATCTTGTGGCTGATCCCGACCTTCGGGCTGTTCGTGTCGTCCTTCCGCGATCGTGACCAGATTGCGACCTCGGGCTGGTGGCAGGCGCTGTCGGCCTCGGAGCAGACGGCCCAAGTGCGGGCCGGCGCCCCGGATACGGCGGTGCAGGACGCGGGCCTGTTCGTGATCGCCGGCAACGCCTTTGCCGACGGCGCGCCGGGC
>JBGSQL010000360.1:0-6335 GCA_041738105.1 Rhodobacter sp.
GGCCGCCGCCGCGTGGCGCTGATCGCGGGGCAGGCCGCGCCGGATGGTCACGGTCATGGCAGAGCCTGCATCAACGTCTCCGTGTGCCCCGCGCCAAGGATCCAGCCTTCGTCGGCCCTGCCGGGCCAGTCGGGCGGATCGTCCAGCAGGCGCGCAAGCTGGCCTGTTTCGGATAGGCGCCACAGCGCGCGCGCCAGCAGACGGACCTGCTGTTCATCCTTGATGCTTGCCGGCCCGCCCTCGGCCACGACCGCGGCGTTGATCAGCGACGGGTAGACCTCGGCCAGAACGAGCGCGGCCCCCGGCGGATCGAAGGGCCAGACGCCGGTGTGGGGGCGTTGGCTGAGCCGGGCGATCAGCGGCAACCCGGTCAAGGCCTGGCCCCCGACAGATCCGGTGGTGTAGAGCTTCCAAACCGATTGCGCGCGGGGAACGATGGTTTCGACCCGGCGCCGTTCGGCCAGCGCCAGCGCGGCATAATCGACGGCGCGGGTTTCCGGCAGATGCGGCAGCGGCAGGCTGCGCGGCCGGCCCCAGAACGGCCCGCGACCGGAAAGGCGTGCGTTGATGCCGTCCGCCAGATGAAACCGGTCGTTGTGGTTGTTTGGGCCATCGGTGATCTGCCGGGCAAGCCAGTGCCAGACCTGCGCTGCGCCATCTTTCCCCGTCAGGCGGCGGGCAAACCCCTCGGGGTAGCCGAATGGAAAATCAAATCCCGCCAGAGTTCTTCGGCCCGCCAGATGCTCGGCGTCCAGAAGGGCCGTCACCCGTGCCTCGGCCTCGGCGCGGGTGCGGCAGTAGAGGGTTTCATCGGACCCTTCCCTGGCGATCCCGATCCAGATGGCGTTCGGCGACGGGCGAGCGGGCGAGGGGGTTGCCGAGGCGGACCAGTCGACAACGACGACAGTGTCGAACACGCTATGCAAGACCTGCCTCCTGCAGAATGAAATCCGCAATCGCGCGCGTGTCGTTCAGATCCAGGATCGGCACGGCAAGGGGCGGCATGGCGGCGTCGGTTGCCACGGCGCGGATCGACGGATCTTCAGGTTGCAGCAGGCTGTGTCCCGCAAGCTGTCGAAAGACCTCGATCTTCGGATGGCTGTCCCTCTTGTAGCCTTCGACCAGGACAAGGTCGACAGGGGCAAGCTGGGTGAGGATGGATTGCAGCGTTGGTTCCGGTGCGTCGCGATGTTCTGTCAGGATGGCGTGGCGTTTGGCCGAGGCCAGCACGACCTGGCGCGCACCGGCGGCGCGATGGCGCCAGGTGTCCTTGCCGGGTTGATCCAGATCGACATCATGGTGCACATGCTTGACGGTCGAAACCGTCAGACCCCGGCGCGTGATCTCTGTTACCAGACGCTCCATCAGACTGGTCTTGCCGGCATTTTTCCAGCCGATCACGCCAAAGACCTTCATCGGTCAGATCCGATCAGCGCTTCGGCGCGTTCCAGGTCGTCGGGGGAGTTGACGTTTAGAAAGGCGACTTTGTCCGGGAAAGGGGCGAGGGATGCGCCGTGGTGTCGGGCAAAGTCCATGACCCTGTGTTCACCGCGCGCAAGGGTCGCGCGCAGATCTTCGCGCAGTGATGGCGGCCACAGACCGAAGGTTGGATGCACCTGCCCGTCGCATTCCGCCAGCGCTGTGCCCGACGGACTTCGCTCTGCCGCGAGAAGCAGCCGTGGAACGAGATCCTCGGGAAAGAAGGGTGTATCGACGGCCACGCTGACAACCGCACTCGCGCCGCGTGGGGCAGCCCAGTCGAGAGCGGCGAGAATGCCGGACAGCGGGCCTTGTGGATGAAGGCTGTCAGCCAGAACCGTTACCTTGTGAGGCGAAAATCGCGCAGGCTCGCCATTGGCGCTGATGGCCAGGTCTTCCACCTGGGGGGCCAGTCGGGCGATCGCCCGCCCGATCAGGGTCTGTCCGCCAAGGCGCAAGAGCGCCTTGTCCGCCCCGCCCATCCGGCGGCCGGCGCCGCCAGCCAGAACCACACCGAATATCCGCACCTCAGCCCCGCTTGCGCCTCGTTCCCTGCGTCATATGGGTAGGCGCCTGGGCAACCATCGTCCAGAGCGAGTGCTCCTGGCTGTGACCCTAGATGCAAGCCCGACAGATGCGGCAGCCCTGCAATGGGCGCACGACAGGCCGGCTGCCATCCTTTGCGCTACCCTGAACGGGCGATCAGCCTTGAACCGCGTCCTCGGCCTGGATCAAGAGGACGCCGTGATTGTCGTCTGCATCCGCGTCGGTGATTACCCGCGTGGTAACACCGGGCAGGTCAGCGAACGCGTCCATCAGCTTGCCCGGGTACCAGGTGGCCGGCAGGTTCTCAAAGCCGGGAACGCCGCGCAGGATCCACGACACGCTTCGGGTGCATTGCGCCTTTGGCACAGCGCCATAGCTTTGGGCGCGGCGCATCGCGATTTCTGCCTGTTCCGGCGTGACTTCGATGGTCTGCTCGACGACGCGATAGGTCACACGGGCGTGGTAGTCGATGTAGAACGCGACCATCCGGTCGGTCATGCCATAGTGCACATCGTTCCGCTCGGGGAGGTACGGGTGATGCCAGGTTCCCGCGGGATCGAACATCACCCGCTGGGATCCATTGATCAGCAATCCGGCATGAGCGCCGCTGCCGCTGCGATTGTTCAGAACGGTGAAAAGCGTGATCGTCGCCGGGCCATCATGCACATAGACCGCGCGCGATACCTCTGCATCGCTGGCCCATTTCGGATCGACAGCACAACCGGCGAGAGCCGCCAGCATCATCAGGCCAAGCAATAGTCTTTTCATACTGCAGCAACCGGTAAAAAGGATCACGAGTTTGCGAGGGCGAGAAAGATCAGCACGCCAATCGCGATGCTCATTCCCCAAGCCATCATGCGCACAAAGCCTGCAAACGTCTTTTCATGCGCGGTCGCGTCCATCGTGCCGTGCTTGTGCTCGGGGGTTTTGTGCGGTGCGGCCATCGTCAGTCTCCGTTCACGTTCGATCTTGCGCCAGATAACCGATATTGCAGGCGCTGTCACGGGGCTTGCGCCTGTTGCAGGGGGCAAGGCCACGCTCCTCATGCCCGCGAGACACGCGACATATTGCCCTGTGCTCTTGTCAGACGCGCATAGCGCAGCCCGATGACGTTTCTTTGACACTCCGGCGAGGGCCGCGCGCCAATGCGGATGCAGGCCCCTTCTTGGTTGGGCGTGTGTCGCTGTGGCGCGGGGTTGGTCAGGCGCGCCGCCAGACCCATGTGCCGTCGCGCATCTCGCGTGTCACGCGCCCCTCGTGCAACAGAAAGTTCAGATGTGCGACCGCTTCCACCAGAGCAAGCCCATATTCCGGGGCACCGATCTGGCGCTTGAAGAGGACGGGGAAGCAATCGGTGGCGCGGCGCGGTTCGGACAAATGGTCCAGCAGACGCGCGAGCGCGCTTTGATGGTTCTCGATCAGTTGCGAAAGGCGCAGCGGCAGCCCGGTGAATGGCAGCTTGTGGCCGGGCAGCACGAGGTGGTTCTGTTGCGCGAGCGGTACAAAGCGATGGCAACTGGCAATCCACTCACGCAGTGGGTCGGCGTCAGGTTCCGTCGCATAGACCCCGATGTTGGGGGAAATCGAGGGCAAGAGCTGATCGCCGCCAAGCACGAGGTCGTCCTCGAGCGACCACAGCGTCGCATGGTCGGGCGCGTGACCCTGCCCCAGGCGAACCTTCCAGCGACGCCCCCCGAGGGTCAGACTGTCGCCGTCAGACATCCTCGTGTAGCCCAAGGGCAGCGGGGCCACGCAATCGGCAAAGTTGAAGGGGCGCTCGATGGCACGGGCCGCCAGCATGTCGGCGGGCATCCCGGCGGCTTGCCAGAAGGCAAGCTGCTCGGCCACCGGACTGGGCTGCACATCGAGAACGAGCATCCGCGCCAGAAGCCAGGCCGCGCGCGGGATGAGCAGCTCGGCGCCCTTCGCCTGGAACCAGCCCGCCAGCCCGATGTGATCGGGATGATGATGTGTCACCACCACACGGCGAATGGGGCGGCCCGCCAGCGGGCCCGCGATCAGGTTTTCCCACAGCACCCGCGTGCGCCGGCTGTCGAGGCCGGTATCGACGATCGTCCAGCCGTCCCCATCCTCCAGCGCAAATATGTTCACATGATCCAGTGCCATCGGCAGAGGCAGACGGAGCCAGAGCACGCCTTCGGCCAGCCTGACGGCCTCGCCCTCGTCCGGTGGCAGGGGAAAGGGGGTGTGGATCCGGCCCGGCGCCCCCATCAAGCGGCGAGGTCTTCGATCGACAGCGCGTAAAGCCCCGCCGCCCCCTCGCGCACCTGTGCCAGAAGGCCCGCGTATTCCGGCAAAAGCCGACGGATCGCGACATGCGCAAGGGGCAGACGGGCCTTGTCGGCAACGGCGGCGCGCAGGTGCATGTCCGCGCCCAGTATCCGGGCAAAGGCGCGCAGGTAGGGCACGGATCCCGCGAACCGGTCGTTCATCGCCTGCGCGACCAGCCATTCGGTTGTTTCGCGCAGGCATTCGGCCGCAGCCCAGACATCGCCGGCCAGATCCGGCAGGGCAGAGCGTGCTGCCTCGGCGCCATCCTGGACCTCTTGCAGAAGGCGGAATGCGGCTTCGCCGCCGTCCATCATCTTGCGGCCGACCAGATCCATCGCCTGGATCCCGTTCGTGCCTTCGTAGATCGTCGTAACCCTTACATCGCGCAGATATTGCGCCGCGCCGGTTTCCTCGATGAACCCCATGCCGCCATGCACCTGGATGCCAAGCGTTGCGGTTTCGACGCCGACATCGGTGCCATAGGCCTTGGTGATCGGCGTCAGAAGCGCCGCGCGCGCCTGCCAGTCGGGATCGGCGGTGGCGCGCGCCATGTCGATCGCCACCGCGCAGGACAGAGCAATGGCGCGGGCCGAGAAGACTTCGGCCTTCATCGTGGCCAGCATCCGGCGCACGTCGGCATGATCTATGATCGTGCCGGCACCATCGACCGGCGGTTTGCCCTGCACGCGACCCGTCGCATACCCAAGCGCATGTTGCAGTGCGCCTTCCGCCACCCCGATGCCCTGCACGCCGACACCCAGACGCGCATTGTTCATCATGGTGAACATGGCGGCCATACCTTTGTGCGGGGCGCCCACCAGCCAGCCCGTTGCGCCATCGTACTGCATGACGGCGGTCGGCGAGCCGTGCAGCCCCAGCTTGTGCTCAAGGCTGACGACCTTCAGATCGTTCCTCTGGCCCGGATTGCCAGCCGCGTCGGGAATGAACTTGGGAACCATGAACAGGCTGATCCCGCGCGTGCCCTCGGCCGCGTCGGGCAGGCGTGCCAGAACCAGATGACAGACGTTGGAGGTAAAGTCGTTGTCGGCCCACGAGATATAGATCTTCTGCCCGGTGATGGCATAGGTCCCGTCCGCCTTCGGTTCCGCCCGCGTGCGCAGCGCGCCGACATCACTGCCTGCCTGCGGCTCTGTCAGGTTCATCGTGCCGCACCATTCCCCTGAAATGAGTCTTGGCAGATAGAGCGCCTTGATCTTATCCGAGGCGTGGTGTTCGAGCGCCTCGATCTGGCCCTGTGTCATCAGCGGGTTCAATTGAAGCGACAGGCAGGCCGAGGCCATCATCTCGTTCACCGCCGTGGTGACAGCCATCGGCAGCCCCATGCCGCCGTGCTCGGGGCTGGCGGCAATCGAGACCCAGCCGCCATCGACGATCGCGCGATAACCCTGGGCAAAACCCGGCGAGGTCCGGACGATCCCGTTTTCAAGGCGCGCGGGATGCGTGTCACCCGCACGTTGCAGCGGGGCCAGAACCTCTTCACACATCCGGGCGGCCCCGGTCAGCACGGCCTCGACCGTTTCCGGGGTGGCATCGGCGAACCGCGCGGTCGCCGTGACCCTGTCGAGGCCGACGATCTGACCCAGCAGGAAACGAAAGTCGGCGAGCGGGGCGCGGTAGGTCATGGGCTTCCTCGAGGCAAGCGCGCTTGGCAAGGCCGCATTGCGCGCATAGGAGAAGGGTTTGCGCAAGGGTACTGCAACCCCCGCCTTCATCAAGGTCAACGCTGCGTCACGCGATGGAAACGACTCTGCACCTCGATCCCACCCCCAAGGGCCTTGCCCGCGCGGCCGCGGTGCTGAAGGCTGGCGGGCTGGTGGCCTTTCCGACCGAAACCGTCTATGGGCTGGGTGGTGATGCCCGATCCGACCGCGCCGTCGCGCGGATCTTCGAGGCCAAGGGCCGGCCACGGTTCAACCCCCTGATCGTGCATGTGCCGGACCTTGCCGCAGCGCGCGCGCTGGTGCGGTTCGACTGGCGGGCCGAGGCGCTGGCCTCGG
>JBGSQL010000299.1:0-5958 GCA_041738105.1 Rhodobacter sp.
AACTCTCAGATATAGGTCCACGCTGTAGATCCCCACGCCCTCCCTGCAACCGCAGAAAGGCAAAGGATGGACGACTTTTACGCCGCCCGCAGCAGCCCAGTGCCGCCGCCCCCGTGGACTAATTTCGCACCGCCGTTCTCACGTCCCAAGCAAAGGCGATATCTGAGGTCATCTTCAAGCCAAGTGACATTGGGATGCCGAGCGCGCAGACCGTTTATCAAATCGTGCTCTGCTCCACCAATCGACAGGGGAAGTGGGTCTTCTTGATGAGAAATCGAATGCTCTCGAACATCTGAGATCGCAAGATTTGGATGAAACCTACGAATGCTAACTTTGGATGAGCTTTCACCACGCCGTGCAGCAACTGTTACGAAAGACTGGTCAACGCCAGAAAACAATTTTGCTTCTGCTGGGTAGAAATCAATTTGCTCTACGCAAAGGCTGGAAAAGAACCTTTTGCGAAAGTTACCAGAAATTTGGTCTCCAAAAATTGTTGATGGCAATACGATAAGAAGTGAGCCCCTATCTGCGGTGATTTCGGAAGCAGCTATTGCTCCAACGCGAGCCAAGTTTATGTTGTAGCCGCCAATGGTCCTCTTTCGTGAGGTCGCGGCGTCAGGATAGGACGCGGTCAAGATTTTCGCATAATTTTGAATCTCATCTCGATATCGAGATGCATCAATCACTTTGTCTCTGCTATCAGGCTTCAACTGCTCCCAAGGTGGATTAGTTATGACTAAATCAAATCTATCTGCCTTGTCTCGCGTGAACGAGTCACCAACGAAGCGCTCAACAGTGACCTCCCTTACCCTGAGTAGTTCAAGCTGCGCTTGGACGTTGGCAACTGCTTCTGCAACCGCCTGGCCGTCACAGCCCCAAAGGGAAATAAGCTTCAGACTTCGCAGGGACCCATTATTTCCCTGGTGCTTAACAGGCTGCTGAAGAAGTCCGGCCTCGACGCGGTTTGAGGAACATGATTCATCTTCGTGACGGGAACGGTGGGGGTGATGATGCGCGGGACGGACGAGGCGAGCGGGTCGCTGTTCAGCTATGTCGATCTGGAAGCGCGCATCCCGGCACGGCATCCGCTGCGGAAGATCCGGCAGGTGGTGAACGACGCGCTGGCCAGCCTCGATGGCGCGTTCGAGGCGCTCTACACCGACTTCGGCCGCCCCTCGATCCCGCCGGAACGGCTGATCCGGGCGAGCCTGCTCCAGATCCTGTTCTCGGTCCGATCCGAGCGGCAGCTGATGGAACAGATGCAATACAACCTCTTGTTCCGCTGGTTCGTGGGGCTGGGGGTCGACGATCCTGTCTGGGTCCCGACGGTCTTCACCAAGAACCGCGACCGGCTGCTGACGACCGACATGTCGCGCAAGGTGATGGCCGCGATCCTCGCGCACCGCGAGGTCGCGCCGCTCTTGTCGGACGACCACTTCTCGGTCGATGGCACCTTGATCAAGGCTTGGGCGTCCATGAAGAGCTTCAAGCCGAAGGCCGCCGACACGCCGCCCGATGACGATCCGGGCGGCCCGCACGGGCCTGACACCCGCGCTGAAGACCACCCCGAACTGCCCCCCTCCGAGACCGCCCCGCTGCCCCGCCCCACCCGCCAGTTCCGCAATGCAGAAGTCGATTTCCGGGGAGAGACGCGGTCCAACGCCACCCATGCCTCGACCACCGACCCGGATGCCCGGCTTTACAAGAAATCCCCCGGCACCGGCGCGATGCTCTGCTTCATGGGTCATGCCTTGATGGAGAACCGCAGCGGCCTGATCGTGCAAGACGACCTGACGCAGGCAGACGGCCATGCCGAACGACGGGCCGCGCTGGACATGATCCACCGCCACTCCCACGGATCGACCCGGCGGCTGACGCTCGGCGCCGACAAGGGCTTCGACGCGGCCGAGTTCGTCGCCGACCTGCGGCAAGCCTGCGTCACGCCCCATGTCGCGCAGAAATCACGATATTCAGCGATCGACGGCCGCACGACCCGGCACGAGGGTTACTCCCTGTCCATCAAACACCGCAAACGGATCGAAGAGGCTTTCGGCTGGGCCAAAACCGTCGGCGGCATGGCCCAGACCGTCTATCGCGGCGTCGAGCGGGTGCGCGCCCGCTTCATCCTGACCACGGCCGCCAACAACCTCGCCCGACTGCCGAGAATGTTGGCGCCGTGACAATGGCAAACCAAGTGGCACACTCACCCTTCTGAAGCCAGACACCCCAGACCGCGTCGCGAACCCCGCAACCAAGGGAAATCCTCCCGGCGCAGCGACTTCTTCAGCAGCCTGTTAAGCCAGGACACAATCAGCCGACCGTCTCCACAAAATGGGTCATAGACTGTTGTCGGGCACCCAACAGGTGACGAAAACTGGACTAAGCGATCCGCAACCGAATGAGGTGTGTAAAACCGGCCGGTAAGCCGATCTTCGATGTCACTGCGCGAACTTGTGGCCAGCGCGGTTTTCAAGTGGAGCATCGTTCAACCTTCCATAGCCTTCGACTTCTTAACGTGTTCTCGTTCTGTTCGGAAGCCAATTGTGCCGAGGAAGCTCAAGCTAGCGAAACTAAGCGGTGCGCTTGCATTCATCTAGCTGACCAGATCGAAGACGTTCAAAGGTGACTTATCCCCCGAGTCCTGAGTAGTGGTGGCCGCTGTGGGAATCGAACCCACACGGGCGAAGCCCGAGGCATTTTAAGTGCCTTCCGTCTACCAGTTTCGGCAAGCGGCCATTGTCAACGTCTAGCGTGGCAGAACGACCTGAACAATCGGGCCATTTTGCCAACATTGGGTCCAGACAAGATCTATTTCTGCCTGGTAGCCTGATTTACTGAACATTTACATATACTTAGCTACTTCTCAAGATGGATTTTAAGTCGCTTGTGTCTACCGTTCCACCACGCCCGCACGTCCGTCTCTTGCGCCGGACCCCGGCGGTGCCACCATAGCGGCGGCGCGGGCGGGGTAAAGCGGGTCTCGCGTGTTGCGGGGTTTGACCCGCGTTGGCAGGCTGCTAAGGAAGGGTCAAACGGAGGAACGAGCCGATGCGACGCAATCTGATCCTGCCCTTTGCCGCTCTTGCCGCGCTGCTCGGCGCACCGCTGGCCGAGGCCCGCGACATCTTCGGCGCCATGTCCTACCGCGAGCGGATCGCGCTGCCCGAAGGGGCGGCGCTGAAGGTGGAATTGCGTGGCCCCGAAGGCATCGTGGCCGAGGCCACGATCGACACCGAGGGCCGGCAGGTGCCGCTGCCCTTTGTCGTCGTGGCGCCCGATACGGGGGACTACAGCCTGCAGGGCGCGATCGTGGTTGGCGGCCGGGTCGAGTGGGTGTCGCAGGTCGTGCCTGTGGCGGCGGGCGAAGACGCGCTCGATCTTGGCGCGGTTGCGTTGAAGCGCCACGTCGCGCTGGGCCAATTGTCGCGGATGCGCTGCGGCGACCGGCAGGTGGGGATCGGTTTTTCCGAGCAGGGCGCGCGGCTGCGGGTGGGGGGCGAGGTGTTCGATCTTGCGCCCGCCATCAGCGGGTCGGGCGCACGCTATTCCGATGGCGCGGACCCCGAAACGGTGGTCTGGAGCAAGGGAAACGCGGCGCTTGTCACTGTCAGGGGCGAGGATCTGCCCGAATGTGCGCCGATGATCGAACCGCCGCTGCTGCCGCTGACCGCGCGCGGCAACGAGCCGTTCTGGCGGCTTGATCTGACCGAAGCCGGTTTTGTTTATGAGGCCAACATGGGGCAAACGCGGCAGGAGGGCGCGCTGCCGCAGCCCGTGGCCACGGCCGAGGGCCTGCGGTTTGACCTGAGCGATACCTTGTCCGTCGAGATCACCCGCGCGCTGTGCCGCGACAGCATGTCGGGGATGCCGCACCCCTTGCAGGTGGTGCTGACCGAGGGGGGCGAGGCCCTGTCGGGCTGCGCCGGCGCGCCGGTGGATCTGCTGGCGGGGGCCTGGACCGTGGAGCATGTCGAGGGTGCGGTGCTGCCCGAGGGCGCCGAAGTGTCGATGCTGTTCGACGCGACCGCAGGCCGGGTCTTTGGCAAGAGCGCCTGCAACCGCTACAACGGTGGCTTCACGCTGACCGGCGAGGGGCTGATCTTTGGCCCGGCGGCGGGCACGATGATGGCCTGCCCCAGCGACCTGATGGCGGTCGAGCAGACGTTCCTGCGCGCGCTGGAAACCGTCGACCGGTTCGATCTGGCCGAAGATGGCGCGCTGGAACTGGTTTCCGGCGCCACGGTGGTGGTCCGCGCGCGGCGGTAGTGTTCCGAACCTGACACAAGGTTCCGCCATGAGAGGCGAGGGGCAGCTATGCGGACGAAGCTGCTCTTTCAATTGTTTTGCTCAAGGACCGCTCTTACCGGTCAAACGTTCATTAAACGTAATTTACGTAGCTATCATCGATGTCGTATTGATCATAGATTGCCTCGAAGAACGGTGGATCAACGACTTCAAGCGCATAGTCGTTGGTGAATTCTTCGCCGGCTTCGATATCGCGTATCGCGATCATCGCATAACGGTCACCAAGAAGCGCCTTGGATACGTTCTGGGAGTAGTGAGGTGACGTCTCGTCGAACGGCGCGTCATTTTCTGATGCGTTGTTTGTTGCCAAGTTGTGGTCGCCGGAATGGTTGAACAGCACACCTGCGTCAAACACCCTGATCACACAGTTCGCAAAGTCTCGCAGACTGAACATGTGGGTGAGTTCATAGACTATTTCGTCATGCGTCATGTTAGCAATTAGCGCTTTGAACGCTTTTTCATCGTAAACAGCATATTGGGCCGGCACATGACGCCAGACGATACTACCCTTCTTGATAGCTTCTTCGGCAAAGACACCCAAACCTTTGTCTGGTGTTTCTCTGACCGAGTACGCGTACATGAAACCATCGTTTTTTTCGCGCATTGCGCCACCCTCTGGTACGGAAATGGTTTTCTCAGATAGGCAAGTGTCCCAAATCTTCATAGCAGACACTGATGCAACCTGCAGCACTGATCACTTCGGGCTCAATGCCGTCACTGGGTATCTTGGGTCGGGCGGCGAACACTGGCGCCCTTCTGACGCAGAGAGTCTCGTCAGACAGGCGCTTGCTGGCCTTGGGGTCGCCTGTCTCTTGTCGAAACCGTCTCTCGTCAAGACCGGAGCCCACTTCTGTCGGGCGGCCTCTAGCCCTGCGGGTTCAGCAGGCGCCCGATCAGGCCTTCGGGGCGGATCGTGCCGATCACGGCCTCGCCCTCGACCACGGTGACGCTGGTTGCGCCATCGCGCAGGTATTCCATCACCGTCCGGACCGGCGTCACGGGGGCAACGCGCGGCCCGCCGTCGGGCGCGTCCGGTGTCATCACGTCGCGCGCGGTCAGCACGCCCAGCGGGTTCATGTGGGCCACGAAGTCCTGCACATAGTCTGACGCGGGATTTGCGATGATCTCGCGCGCGGTGCCGCATTGCACGATGCGCCCGCCATCCATCAGGGCGATCCGGTTGCCGATCTTGAAGGCCTCATCAAGGTCGTGGCTGACGAAGATGATCGTGCGCTTCAGCTTTTGCTGCAAATCCAGCAGTTCATCCTGCAACCGGGTGCGGATCAGCGGATCGAGCGCCGAAAACGGCTCGTCCATCAGCAGGATCGGGGCCTGGGTGACAAAGGCGCGGGCCAGGCCCACGCGCTGCTGCATCCCGCCCGACAGCTCTCCCACCTTGCGCTCGGCCCATTGCGTCAGGTTCACCAGCGCCAGTTGCACATCCACCTTGTCGCGGCGCTGGTCCGGCGACAGCCCCGCCAGTTCCAGCCCCAGCCCGACGTTCTCGCGCACCGTGCGCCAGGGCAGCAGGCCGAAGGCCTGGAACACCATCGCGATGTGGCGCAGCCGCAGCCGCCGCAGCGTGTCTGGATCGGCCTGCGTCACGCTGACCATGCGCTCGCCGTCATGCACCCGCACCTCGCCGCGCACGAC
>JBGSQL010000409.1:0-6680 GCA_041738105.1 Rhodobacter sp.
GGGGCCTCGGTGCGGATCGCGCATGGCCTGCTGAACCTGTGCCACCGCGACAGTCGCGAGGCACCGTCCCCGGTGCCGGTGGGCCAGCCGATCGAGGTGCTTCTGACGCTGGATCAGATGGCCTACCGTCTGGCGCCGGGGCATCGGTTGCGGCTGGCCCTGTCGACAACCTACTGGCCCTTCGTCTGGCCCAGCCCCGAGGCGGCGACGCTGACCCTGTTGGGCGGTGTGCTGGATCTGCCGCGCCATGCCGGGACTACGCAAGCGGAATGGGTGCCGCCACCGCCGGTGTCGGGGCCGGAGTGGGCGCATCGGGTGGTGCGGCCGGGTCGCGCCGCGCGCCGGGTCGAGCGGGATCTGCTGACCGGGCAGGTGACGCTGGTGGTCGAGGACGACGACGGCGATGCCGAGAACCTGGAGCATGGGCTGATCTCGGGCGGCTCGATGGCCGAGCGATGGTCGATCCTGCCCGATGATCCCCTGTCGGCGCGCTGCGAGATCCGCTGGGAGCAGCGGCTGTCGCGTGGGGCCTGGTCGGTGCGGACCGAGGCGCGCACCGAGATGTGGGGCGACCGCACGCATCTGCACTTTGCCGCGCGTCTGACCGGGTGGGAGGGAGAGGCGCAAGTGTTTGATCGCAGCACCAAGGAAACGGTTGCGCGCCGCTTTGTCTGACTGCGGTTACACAAGGCGGGCAAGAAAACGTTGCCGGATGGCCCCGCGTCGGGCTATTGATTCGTCAGTCAATAAAAAACTCATCGACCAAAAGGGAGAAGGCCATGAACGACGAACTGAAGTATCTGCTGTCTCGCACCGTGAAGGGCAGCTACAGCCGCCGCGCGTTTCTGGGCCGGGCGACCGCGCTTGGCATGACCCTGGCGATGGCCAACACCGTGCTGGCGACGGCGGTGCGCGCCGAGGGCCCGAAGAAGGGCGGCACGCTGAAGCTGGGCCTGCAGGGCGGCGAAAGCACCAACTCGCTCGATCCGGCGCTGGCGGCCAGCCAGGTGCCCTATTCCAACCTGCGCATGATCGGCGATCCGCTGGTCGAGGTGGACGCCGCGGGCAATCTGGAAATGCGGATCGCCGAGTCGGTCGAAAGCAGCCCCGACGCCAAGACCTGGATGTTCAAGATCCGCAAAGGGGTCGAGTTTCACAACGGCAAGACCCTGACCCCGGACGACGTTCTGGCGACCTTGCAGCGCCACAGCGACGAGGCGTCGCAATCGGGCGCGCTGGGGATCATGCAGGGGATCGAGAGCATGAAGGTGGATGGCGACTATGTTGCCGTCTCGCTGGCCACGGCGAACGCCGACCTGCCCTATCTGATGGCGGATTATCACCTGATGATGCAGCCCGGCGGCGGGCGCGAGAACCCGGCCGACGGCATCATGACCGGGCCCTACAAGTCGATCGTGAACGAACCCGGCGTGCGCCACGTGTTCGAGCGGTTCGCCAACTACTACATGGATGATCGCGCCCATGCCGACAGCGTGGAGGTTCTGGTGATCAACGACGCGACCGCGCGCACGACGGCGCTGCAGTCGGGTCAGGTCAACATCATCAACCGGGTCGAGCCGCGGATCGCCGATCTGCTGAAGCGGGCGCCGGGGGTTACGGTGCAGAACGTCTCGGGCCGCGGGCACTATGTGTTCATCATGCATTGCAACACCGCGCCCTTCGACAACAAGGACCTGCGGCTGGCGCTGAAATACGCGATCGACCGGCAAGAGATGCTGGACAAGATCCTGATGGGCTACGGCGGCCTGGGCAACGACATCCCGATCAACGCGGCCTATCCGCTGTTCGACGACACGATGGAGCAGCGGCTTTACGATCCGGACAAGGCCGCGTTCCACTACAAGGCCTCGGGGCATGACGGATCGCCGATCGTGCTGCGGACCTCGGACGTGGCCTTTCCCGGCGCGATCGACGCGGCGGCGCTGTTCCAGCAATCGGCCGCCAAGGCCGGCATCACGCTGGAGATCAAGCGTGAGCCGGGCGATGGCTACTGGTCCGATGTATGGAACGCGCAGCCGTTCTGCGCCTCGTACTGGGGCGGGCGGCCGGTGCAGGACCAGATGTATTCGACCGCTTATCTGTCGAGTGCCGACTGGAACGACACGCGGTTCTTCAACGAGCGCTTCGATGCGCTGTTGCTGGAGGCGCGGGGCGAGTTGGACCTGCCCAAGCGCAAGGGGCTTTACAGCGAGATGGCCCTTATCCTGCATGACGAGGGCGGTCTGATCTGCCCGATGTTCAACGACTTCATCGACGCACATGGCCCCGAGACGATGGGCTGGGCCGGGGATCCGAATGGCGAGATGATGGGCGGATATGCCGGTGTGAAATGCTGGCTGGCCTGACGGCGGGATGCATCCTGTTGTAACACTTGTTGCCCAGCGCCTGGCGCTGGGCATCCTGCTGCTCTGGGCGGCCTCGGTGCTGATCTTTGTCGGCACCGAGATCCTGCCCGGCGATGTGGCGCAGAACATTCTGGGCCAGTCTGCAACGCCGCAGGCGCTGGAGAACATGCGCGCGAAACTGGGCCTGAACGAACCGCCGCTGACGCGGTATTTCGCCTGGCTCGGTGGCGTGTTGCACGGTGATCTGGGCGTGGCGTTGAGCAACGGCCAGGATATTGCCACCGCGATGGGGCGGCGGCTGGGCAACACGCTGTTCCTGGCGTTCTGGGCGGCGGTGGTCGCGGTGCCGCTGGCGCTGGTGCTGGGCATCATCGCGGTGCGCTATCGCAACCGCTGGCCCGACAAGGTGATCTCGACGGTGACGCTGGCGACCGTTTCGGTGCCGGAATTCCTGCTGGGCTATATCGCGATCTTCTTTCTGTCGGTGCAGGTGCGCTGGTTGCCTTCGCTTGCGACGATCTATGACGGGATGTCGCTGGGTGAAAAGCTGCATGTCATCGCCTTGCCGGTGCTGGTGCTGGTGCTGACCGTGCTGGGGCACATGATGCGGATGACGCGGGCCGCGATCCTGAACGTGATGGAATCGGCCTATGTCGAAACCGCCGAGCTGAAGGGCCTGCGCCCGATCGCCATCATCGCGCGCCATGCGCTGCCCAATGCCATCGCGCCGGTGGTCAATGTGGTGATGCTGAACCTGGCCTATCTGGTGGTGGGCGTGGTCGTGGTCGAGGTGGTCTTTGTCTATCCCGGCATGGGGCAGTACCTGGTGGACCACGTGTCGAAGCGGGATGTGCCGGTGGTGCAGGCCTGCGGTCTGGTCTTTGCGGCCGTCTATATCGGGATGAACCTTGTGGCCGATGTGGTGTCGATCCTGGCGAACCCGCGTCTGAGGCATCCGAAATGAGACGGATGCCGATTTCCGCGATGATCGGGCTGTTCTTTACCGCCAGCTATTTCCTGGCGGCGCTGTTTGCCGACTGGCTGGCGCCGTTCGGCATGGCCGAAGTCGTCGGCGGGGTTTGGGAGCCGTGGTCGGCCGAGCATCTGCTGGGCACCGACGGGATCGGCCGCGACCTGCTGAGCCGGATGATCTACGGCGGACAGACGACGATCTTTGTCGCGGCCACGGCGACGCTCTTGAGCTTCTCGCTGGGGTCGATCCTGGGGTTCACGGCGGCGGTGCGGGGCGGGTGGATCGACCAGCTTCTGTCGCGCATGGTCGATCTGATGATGTCGATCCCGTCGCTGATCTCGGCGCTGGTGGTGTTGTCGGTGATGCCGGTCAGCCTGCCGGTGCTGATCCTGGTGATGGGGATCCTGGATGCCACGCGGGTGTTCCGGCTGAGCCGGGCGGTGGCTGTGGACATTACCGTGATGGACTATGTCGAGGCGGCACGCCTGCGCGGCGAGCGGCAATCCTGGATCATCTTCCGCGAGATCCTGCCCAATGCCCTGTCGCCGCTGGTGGCCGAGATGGGGCTGCGCTTCATCTTCATGGTGCTGTTCATCTCGACGCTGTCGTTTCTGGGGCTGGGCGTGCAGCCGCCGCTGGCGGATTGGGGCGGCATCGTGAAGGAAAACAAGGAGGGGATCGTCTATGGCATCCCTGCCGCGCTGCTGCCGGCGATCGCGATCGCGACGCTGGCGATCTCTGTCAACCTGGTGGCCGACTGGATCCTGAACCGCACCGCAAGCCTGAAGGGGGGGCGCAGTGGCTGAACCCCTGCTGGACATTCGTGATCTGAAGATCGAGGCGACGTCATACCCGCCGGGCGAGGCGCCGCGCACGGTGACGCTGGTCGAGGGCGTGTCGTTCCAACTGGAAAAGGGCCGTGTGCTGGGCCTGATCGGGGAATCGGGCGCGGGCAAATCGACGATCGGGTTGTCGTCGATGGCCTATGGCCGGGGCGGGGTGCGGATCACCGGCGGGCAGATCCTGCTGAACGGGCGCGATCTGCGGCAGACCGATGCGTCCGGGCTGCGCGGCATCCGGGGCCGCGAGGTGACCTATGTGGCGCAATCGGCCGCCGCCGCCTTCAACCCCGCGCGCCGTCTGATGGAACAGGTGATCGAGGCCACGCTCCACCACGGGCTTGCCTCGCAGGCCGAGGCCGAAGCGCGGGCGGTGGCGCTGTTTCGCAAGCTGGGGCTGCCTGACCCCGAGCATTTTGGCCGGCGCTATCCGCACCAGGTGTCGGGCGGGCAGTTGCAGCGCGCGATGACGGCGATGGCGCTGTGTCCGCATCCCGACCTGGTGGTGTTCGACGAGCCGACCACCGCGTTGGACGTGACCACGCAGATCGACGTTCTGGCCGCGATCAAGGAGGCGATCCGCGACACCGGCGTGGCCGCGCTTTACATCACGCACGACCTGGCCGTGGTGGCACAGGTGGCCGACGACATCATGGTGCTGCGCCACGGCAAGATGGTGGAATACGGCACGACCGGACAGATCATCACCGCCCCGCGCGAAGACTATACCCGGGCGCTCGTCTCGGTCCGGTCGATCGACCATGACGAAAAGGTGCCGGCCCCGCCCGTGTTGTCGGTGGCGCATGTGACGGCGCGCTATCGCGGCACCACGCTGGATGTGCTGAAGGACATCGTCGTCGATCTGCCCGCCGGCCAGACGCTGGCCGTGGTGGGGGAAAGCGGATCGGGGAAATCGACGCTGGCGCGCGCGATCACCGGCCTTTTGCCGCCCAGTTCGGGCCAGATCACCTTTGCCGGGCGCGTGCTGCCGGCGGCGCTGAAGGACCGTAGCAAGGACGATCTGCGCGAATTGCAGATGATCTATCAGATGGCTGACACGGCGATGAACCCGCGCCAGACGGTTGGCACGATCATCGGCCGCCCGCTGGAGTTCTATTTCGGGCTGTCGGGCGAGGCTAAGCGCCAGCGGTTGCAGGAATTGCTCGACCAGATCGAGATGGGCGCGGGCTATATCGACCGCTATCCGGCCGAACTGTCGGGCGGGCAGAAGCAGCGGGTCTGCATCGCCCGCGCGCTGGCCGCCAAGCCGCGCCTGATCATCTGCGACGAGGTGACCTCGGCGCTGGATCCGCTGGTTGCGGATGGCATCCTGAAGCTGCTGCTGGCGTTGCAGGCGCGCGAGGGGGTGGCCTATCTGTTCATCACGCATGACCTGGCGACGGTGCGCGCCATCGCGGATCGCATCGCGGTGATGTATCGCGGCAAGGTGGTGCGCTATGGCCAGAAATCGGATGTGCTGGCGCCACCGTTCGACGATTACACCGATCTGCTGTTGTCGTCGGTGCCCGAGATGAAGCTGGGCTGGCTGGAAAACGTGATCGCCACCCGCAAGATGGAGAGTGCGGGGAATTGACCGAGCGCAAACTGCTGCTGATCATCCTGGATGGCGTGCCCTATGCCAACTGGCGCCGGCTGTTCGGCAATCTGGAGGGCTGGGTTGCCAGCGGCGCGGCGCAAGTGTGGAAGATGCGCGCGGTGCTGCCCTCGACCTCGGCCTGCTGCTATGCCTCGATCCACACGGGCGTGTCGCCGCAGGTGCATGGCGTCACTGGCAATGACACCATCCGGCGGATCGACTTGCCCGACATCTTTTCCGAGACGCGCCGCGCCGGGGGCCGAACCGGCGCCGTGGCCCATTCCTTCTGGAGCGCGTTCTTCAACCGCGCGCCGTTCGATCCGGTGCGAGACATTGAGTATGACGAGCCGCAAAGCGCGTCCATCACGCATGGGCGGTTTCATACCATGGCGGGCTATGACCTGATCAATCAGATGACGCCGTCAGACGCCGATCTGTTCGCGACCCTGACGATGCTGTGCGAACGTCACGGGATCGACTACGGGATGCTGCACACCTGCACGCTGGACAGCATGGGGCACCGGTTTGGCCATGACTGCACCGAGATGGATCACGCCTGCTATGCGATGGATGCGATGCTGGCGCCGTATATCCCGCGCTGGCGGGCGGCGGGGTATGAGGTGATCGTGACCGCCGATCATGGCCAGTCGATGCGCGGCCATCACGGAGGGGCAGGCGAGGATCAGCAGGACTTCGCGCTTTACTACTTTGGCGATGCACGGGGTCCCGAGCCGTCCGAGCTGCTGGATCAGCTTGCGCTGGCGCCCACGATCCTGTCGCGGCTTGGTGCGGCTGTGCCCCCCGGCATGACCGCACCGCCGTTCCTGACGCCCTGACTGCGGGGTCAGGCGCCGTCGCGCAGGTTGGCGATCGCGGCAGTGATGCGGTCAAAGCTGGCGGCGGCG
>JBGSQL010000412.1:0-2778 GCA_041738105.1 Rhodobacter sp.
TCCTGCTCCGCCACGGTTGCATGGTCAACGGCACCACCGGCCTCGCCGTCACCAACCTCGACGGCCTCGACAACTACGAGACTCTTCGTATTTGCACCGGCTACGACATCGACGGCACCGTCCACGAGCTCCCGCCCGCCGACCGCCACGCCTGGGACCGCGCCGTGGCGATCTATGAGGAACTCCCCGGCTGGCAGCAGGACACCACCGACTGCACCGCCTTCGACGACCTGCCCGTGAATGCCAAAGCCTACCTCCAGCGCCTCAGCGACCTCTGTGGCACGCCGGTGAAATTCGTCGGCATCGGTCCCGACCGCAAGCAGACGCTGGTTGCCTGAGATTTCATCCGGACTTCATGCCCTCTTCGTCGCCACTTCCCAGCCTCGGCCGCGCCATGAGCGACACCTCCATTCCCCGTCACATCGCCATCATCATGGATGGCAACGGCCGCTGGGCGAAAGAACGCGGCCTGCCCCGCCGCGATGGCCACCGTGCCGGCGCGGAGTCGGTCCGCGAGTGCGTGGAAGCCTGCAAGGAACTCGGCGTCGAATACCTGACACTCTACGCCTTCTCCTCCGAGAACTGGAACCGGCCCGCCGCCGAGGTCACCGCCCTGATGCTCCTGCTCGAGCGCTTCCTTGAAGAAAAGGCCGAGGAACTGATGAAGCAAAACGTCCGGCTGCGGGCGATCGGCCACCTCGACCGTCTGCCGGCGCCCCCCGAAAACGGCGGCGTAGTAATCGAGGCGCGCAAGATCTTCGTCGCTCAAGCCACGCGCCAGCGCGCCGCCCACGACCGCGCCGGGCAAGGCGATCAGATCAGGCGGGCCATCCTCGGCTGCCGTGAAAATAGCGTGATCTGAAAGGCTTGCCGGCGAAACCTCGAGGTGTCTCTCAAGAATGGCCGCGCGCAGCGGCGGGTGGCACAGCACCCCGTAAAAGAACGCGTCGGCCACTGCCCTCAACTCCAGCGCCGACCGGCCCATTCCACGACAATGCCGGCGATCATGCCGCCCACCAAAAGCGTGGTGATCAGCACGCCATTCGCCATCGGCTGCGCATGGTCGATCATCAGCTCGAACACGCCCACCAGCGCCTCCATCGGCCCGTCATAGCGCATCTTCATCGAGCGAATGACCATGACATAGGTTGAAAACACGATCAGGCACCAGAACAGCACCGTCACCGTCGTGCGCAGCCCGTAACCCATCGCCGCGCGATAGCCGCTTCCCGCCAGCCTGCCCATCACGAACCAGCCGCACAGCGCCCCGATCGCCGCATTGATCGGGCTGAACGGGCCCCAGACCGTGCGGTCCGGAACGCCAATCTTGTAAAGTTCGGACGCCACAAAGGCGAGGGCCGCGAACAGGACGGCTGCGACAAGCTTGGCGGCTGTGGGCATCAGGAACCTTGCTCAGGGGGCCGAAACCGGGCGGGTCACGGTAATCTGCGTCACATCGCAGTTTCCGCCCTTGAAGGCACCGGCGCAAGAGGTCAGGTAGAAATTCCACATCCGCCGGAAACGGTCGTCAAATCCCATCCCCGCCACCTCGTCCCAGCGCGCGTTGAACGTCTCGTGCCAGCGCCGCAGGGTGTGGCTGTAGCTCTCGCCGAACTCGATCGACCCCTTGATCCGCAGCCCGGCCCGTTCGACCTCGGCGCGCAGCACCGAGGGGCTGGGCAGCATCCCGCCCGGAAAGATGTACTTCTGGATGAAATCCACGCCCCGCTTGTAGACCTGCCAGCGCCGGTCCTGCACCGTGATGATCTGCAACGTCGCATGGCGCCCCGGCTTCAGCCGCTCGCGCAGCGTGTCAAAGTAGACCGGCCAGTATTTCTCGCCCACCGCCTCGAACATCTCGATGCTGGCGATCCCGTCATAGGTGCCCCGCTCGTCGCGATAGTCCTGCAACTTGATCTCCACCCGGTCGCTCAAGCCGGCCGCCGCGATCCGCTCCACCGCATAGTCGTGCTGCGCCTGGCTGATGGTCAGGCCCGTCACCCGCAGCCCCCGCTCCTTCGCCGCATATTCCGCGAAGCCGCCCCAGCCGCAGCCGATCTCCAGAACATGATCGCCCGGCAGCGCGCCCATCTGATCGACCATGCTTTCGTATTTCTGCACCTGCGCCCGTTCCAGGCTTTCCTGCCCGCTGCGGAACAGCGCCGAGGAATAGGTCATCGTGTCGTCCAGCCACAGCCGGTAGAAATCGTTCCCAAGATCATAGTGATACTGGATGTTCTTCTTCGCCTGGGTCTTGGAATTGGATTGCCACCAGAACCGCAACTTTTCATAGGTGCGGATCAATCCCATCCCGGGATAGCCGTCATAGACGCCCTCGTTGTCCTCGTGGATCAGGTCCATGAAGGCCTGCAGGTCGGGGGTTGACCACCAGCCCTCCAGATAGGCATCGCAAAAGCCCAGGTCGCCCTCGCGGATCAGCCGGGCAAAGGTATCGGGGTTGTGGATAACCAGTTCGGCCACCGGCCCCGGCCGCCCCCCCTCGGCCCGGAAACGCCGGCCATCGGGCAGCACGAAATCCAGCCGTCCCGTCTGCAACCGCCGCGCGACATCGAACGAGGCCGCAAAGTAGCGTGGCAGGCCGGTCTGGCCCTGCGTCGTCGTCAATGCACTCATGTCCCCCCCAAGGGTATTCTTTTCCGCGATGCTGGCAAATTCATCGGCCATTCTCAAGCGCTTCGTGCGGCATATGCCGCAAGGGCACGCGCCCGCCCCTCGGCCAGCGGCACGATCGGCGCGGGATAGGGCGCGCGCGGGTCC
>JBGSQL010000004.1:0-8579 GCA_041738105.1 Rhodobacter sp.
AGGCAGACCTTGCCCGCAATCAGGCTTTGGCCGCACGCGGGATCGTGCCGCAGCGGATGCTGGAAGAAACGGCGACAGACCGCGATCTG
Organism: Rhodobacter sp.; assembly: GCA_041738105.1. Lineage (GTDB taxonomy): Bacteria > Pseudomonadota > Alphaproteobacteria > Rhodobacterales > Rhodobacteraceae > Aliitabrizicola. Next base: position 90 of record JBGSQL010000004.1, read on the forward strand.
GCGCGCAGCGCGGTCACCGCCGCACGATCCGCCGTCGATCTGCAAAAGGCCACGCTGGCGCGGATGCAGGCACAACTGCTGACGCCGGAAACCGCCGTTGCCGGTGCGCCGGAAGATGACTGCTGCATCGAGGTGCACGCGCCGCAGTCCGGCACCATCCTGTCGGTGGAAAACCTCAGCGAGCGTCTGGTCCTGGCGGGCAGCGCGCTGCTGACCATCGGCGATCTGCGCGACATGGAAATCGAGGTTGATCTGCTGTCCTCGGATGCCGTCCGCATTGCGCCGGGGGCGCGCGTCTTTGTCGAGCGCTGGGGTGGCGACACGGTGCTGCAGGCGGTCGTTCGGCAGATTGATCCTTCGGGCTTTACCAAGGTTTCGGCCCTGGGCATCGAGGAACAGCGCGTGCGCCTGCGGCTTGACATCCTGACCCCCCAGGACCAGCGGCAGGGCCTGGGCGACAACTACCGGGTGTTCGTCCGCCTGGTGATCTGGGAAGCCGAGGATATCCTTCAGGTGCCGATCAGCGCGCTTTTCCGCCATGCCGGCGCCTGGGCCGTGTTCCGCGAGGCGGCCGGCCGCGCGGTGCTGACCCCGGTCGAGGTTGGCCGCCAGACCACGCTTGACGCGCAGATCCTGGGCGGCCTGGCCTAGGGCGATCGCGTCGTGGCCTTTCCCGGCAACAAGGTAGCCGATGGCACCCGCATCCGGCCGCGCGAGGCCGAAACGCCCTGACCCTCACGCCTTTGCGCAAAGCTGCCCCCGCGCCATTGCGCGAAGCTGCCCCCCGCCTTATTGCGCAAAGCTGATCGTGGCGATCGCCCGGTCCACACGCTCTTGCGGCCACACCACCGGCGCCCCCGGCGGGCTGGTCGCGTCGGCGATGGTCGTGCCGGTGTTGGGCGTCAGAACCACCGTCGTGCCGGCATTGCTGACGCTCACCTCGCCCTCCAGCACCAGCACCGCGAACCCGCCGTCCAGCGGCCCACCCCAGACGGTCGTGCCCCGGATCCCCAGCGTGGCGAAGGTCGTCGTGATGCTGACCTCTGCGTCACGCGTGGATTCCACCGCGCCGCCCACCAGCAAAAACGCGCCGCCCAGCACCCGCAGCGCCAGTTTCCCACCCGGCGATCCGGGCACATAGACGAACTCGTCGATCCGCAGGCTCGCGTTCTCGCCCAACGTGATCCGGGTCTCGTCCACCAGCCGCGCCTCCAGCCGCGCCTCGGCGTGCGAGGTCAACAGATCGCCGAAGTAAAGCGCCGCCGCCGGGCCAAGCGTGCGGATCGTCGTGTCAACCTCGGCCGTCACCCGGTTCTGGATACGATCGACCTGGCCGATTGTCGGCGTCTCGGCCAAGGCCGCTGCCGCAAGGCCCAGCGCGAGACAGCCGCCCCGGATCACATGGCCCGCAACACCTTCGATAGTCTTCATCGGCTCGCCCCCCCGTCATCGCCCGCCCGATCGCATCCGCGCAGCCCAGATGCAGCGCCAGACCCAACAGCCACGGCCGCGAAGGTCAGTCCACGCGGCCCTCCTTCGACCCGCCCAGCAACCGGCGTATCGTAACATAGAACACTGGCGTCAGCAGCAGGCCAAACAGCGTGACCCCGATCATCCCCGAAAACACTGCCGTGCCCAGCGCCTGACGCATCTCGGCCCCCGATCCGGTCGCGATCACCAGCGGCACCACCCCCAGGATAAAGGCGAAAGCCGTCATCAGGATCGGGCGCAGCCGCTGGCGGCTTGCATCCACCGCCGCCTCGACCGGGCTCAGGCCCCGCTCGGCCTCGGCCTGCTTGGCGAATTCGACGATCAGGATCGCGTTCTTCGCGGCCAACCCCACCAGCACGATCAGGCCGATCTGGGTCAGGATGTTGTTGTCCATCCCCCGCAGGCTGACGCCGATCAATGCGGCAAGGATCGACAGCGGCACGATCAGCACGATCGCCAGCGGCAACGACCAGCTTTCATAAAGCGCGGCCAGAACCAGAAAGGCAAAGACGATCGACAGCCCGAAGATGAAGATCCCGACCGTGCCCTGCGAGCGTTCCTGGTAGGCCAGGTCGGTCCACTCGAAACTGACGCCGGCGGGTGCCGCCTGCGTCACCAGCCGCTCCATCGCATCCAGCGCCTCGCCGGTCGACCGGCCCGGCGCGGCCTCGCCCTGCAACGGCACCGACACCAGCATGTTGTAGCGCTGCACCAGCTGCGGCCCGGTCGCATCGCGGATCGTCACCAGCGTGCCCAGCGGCACCAGCGCCCCCGTGGCCGAGCGCACTTTCAGCTTGGGAATGCTGTCCTCTTCCACGCGAAACCGTTCGTCCGCCTGCGCCCGCACCTGAAACAACCGCCCGAACGAATTGAAATCGTTCACATAGGTCGATCCAAGGTTGATCGACAGCGCTTCAAAGATATTGCCGATCGGCACATTCAGGATCTGCGCGCGCACCCGGTCGATATCCAGAAAGATCTGCCGCCCGCTGGCCGAGAAGGTCGTGAATACACCCGACAGGTCCGGATCCGCCTGCGCCATCCCCATCACCTGATAGGCCGTGCCCAGCACCCGACGCAGGTCCGCGCTCTCGAAATCCTGCAACTGGATCTTGAAGCCGCCGCCATTGCCGACCCCCGGCACCGAGGGCGGCGGGATCGCGATGATGAAGGCTTCGCGCAGGCTTTGCAGCCGCCCGTAGATCTCGCCGATGATCGCCTCTGCCGGCTGGCCGGCCTTCTGCCGTTCCTTGAAGTCATCAAAGGTCGTGAACAGCACACCCTGGTTCGAGGCATTTGTGAAGGTCGCACCCGAAAACCCTGAAAACGCAACTGCATTTGAAACTCCCGGCACCGTCAGAACGATCTCGGTCGCCTGCCGGATCACGGCATCCGTGCGCTCCAGCGCGGCGCTGTCGGGCAGTTGTACCACCACGATCGCATAGCCCTGATCCATCTGCGGGATGAACCCGGTCGGCACCCGCTGCGACATCCAGAACGTCGCCCCCAGCAGCGCCGCAAAGACCACCAGCATCCCTGCCAGCCGCCCCCCCGATGCGACCATGGCGCGCACCAGCCGACCATAGCCTTCGGACAAGGCGTCGAAGCCCCGGTTGAAGCCGCGCGCCATCCCGCCCAGCACCCGCGCCGGCAACCAGCGCCCCGCTGTCGCGTGCTTGGGCCGCAGCAGCAGCGCGGCCAGCGCCGGCGACAGGCTCAGCGAGTTGAAGGCCGAGATTGCCGTTGCCACCGAAATCGTGATCGCGAACTGCGAATAGAACGTCCCCGTGATCCCCGAGACGAAGACCGTCGGCACAAACACCGAGATCAGCACCAGCGCGATCCCGATCACCGCCCCCGAAACCTCGTCCATCGTGCGGTGCGCGGCATCGCGGGGTGACATGCCCTCTTCGATATTGCGCTCGACATTCTCGACCACCACGATGGCATCATCCACCACGATCCCGATCGCCAGGATCAGCCCGAACAGCGTCAAAAGGTTCAGGCTGAACCCCAGCAACAGCATCACCGCGAAGGTGCCCACTAGAGACACCGGGATCGCCAGCAGCGGGATCAGCGCCGCGCGCCACGATTGCAGGAACACCAGCACCACGATCACGACCAGCAACACCGCCTCGAAGATCGTCTTGTACACCTCGTCGATCGAGGTTCGGATGAAATCGGTCGGGTTGTAGACCACGCGATATTCCAGGCCCGCCGGGAACAGCGCACTCAACTCCTCCATCGTCGCGATGATCTGGTCCGCCCCGGCCAGCGCGTTCGATCCCGGGCGCTGAAAGATGCCCAGCGCCACGGCGGGTTTGTTGTTCAGATAGGAATTGGTGCTGTAGCTGCGCGCCCCGATCTCGACCCGCGCGACATCGGCCACGCGCACGATCCGGCCCTCATCGGTTGCGCGCACGATGATCTGACCGAACTCCTTGGGGTCTTGCAGCCGCCCCTGCGTTGTCACGGCCACCTCGAACTGCGCGTTCGAGGTATTGGGCGGCGCGCCCAGCGTGCCACCCGACACCTGGATGTTCTGCTCGCGGATCGCGTTCACCACATCGCCCGACGTCAGCCCGAAGGACGACAGCCGATCGGGGTCCAGCCAGACCCTTGCCGAGAACTCGCGCTCGCCAAAGATCGTGATATCCCCGACCCCGTCGAGCCGGATCAACCGGTCCCGGATCCGCGCGCGGGCATAGTTCGACACATAAAGCTGGTCGAACGTGTCATCGGGCGACAGCACATGCACGACCATCATCATGTTGGGCGAGCTTTTGGTGGTGGTCAGTCCCAGCCGGCGCACCTCGTCGGGCAACCGCGCCTCGGCGATGGAAACCCGGTTCTGCACCAGCACCTGCGCCGCGTCGATATCCGTGCCCAGCTTGAAGGTGATGGTCAGCGCCATCGACCCGTCGGCGGTCGAGAACGACGACATGTAAAGCATGTCCTCGACACCGTTGATCTCTTGTTCCAGCGGCGTCGCAACGGTTGCGGCCACCGTCTCGGCATCCGCCCCCGGATAGCTGGCCCGCACCACGATCGACGGCGGCGCGATCTCGGGATACTGCTCGACCGGCAGGGCGACATAGGCCAAGCCCCCGACCAGCGTCAGCAGGATCGACAGCACCGCGGCAAAGATCGGCCGGTCTACGAAAAAGCGACCCACGGCTCAGTTTTCCGCCACGGCGGGCAACTCGACCAGCACCGGCGTCACCACCGATCCGGGGCGGGCGCGGATCACCCCTTCCACCACGATCGTTTCGCTGCCGTCCAGCCCCTCGCGGATCACCCGATACCCGTCGATCCGGGGACCAGTGCGCACCGGGCGCGGCGTGACCCGGCCCGCCTCATCCACCAGCATCACCAGCCGCCGGTTCTGATCCGCCACCAGGGCCGCATCGGGGATCAGGACGCCGTCGGTGGGCAGCGACCCCGGCACGTTCACCCGTCCGAACAACCCGGGCGTCAGCACGTCGTCCGGGTTGGGCACCACCGCCCGCACCCGCATCGACCCCGTGGCGGCATCCAGACGGTTCTCGGAAAAGTCGAGCTGACCCGCAAAGGGCGCCATCCGGTCATCCGACAGACGCACCTTTACCTCCAGCCCGCCGCCACCTTCCTGCAAGGAACTGCCGCGCGTCCGGGCATCCTTGGAATAGGCCAGGAAGTACCGCTCATCGATGTCGAAGTAGAAATGCATCGGATCAATCGACACGATCGTGGTCAGCACCGTGTCATCGGCGCGCACCAGATTGCCCGGCGTCACCCGCTGGCGGTCGATCCGCCCCGCGATCGGGGCCAGGATCGTCGAGAAATCCAGATTGATCTGCGCCGACTCAAGATCCTGCCTCGCCTGCTCCAAGGCGCCGCTGGCGCTCAGAAACCCCTGCCGGCGTTCGTCAAGCGCACTTTGCGCGATGTTGCCATTGGCGATCAGGGCCGTCGCGCGGTCAAGCTGCTCTTTCGCGAAATCATAGCTGGATTGCGCGATCCCGACCTGCGCCTGTGCCTGACGCAAGGCCACCTCGAACAGGCGCTGGTCGATCACGAACAGCACATCGCCCGCCTTCACCAGCGATCCTTCGCGAAACTGCGTCTTGTAAAGATAGCCCGACACGCGGGATCGCACGTCCACCGCACGCGCCGCCTCGAATCGCCCGACGAATTCATCGTCCTCCACGATCGGCTTCACCACCGGCCGCGCCACCGTCACCTCGGGCGGGGTCTGCCCAACCACCGGACCTGCGCCAGCAAGCGCAAGAAAAAGAACAGACATCCATCGCTTCAGCATCAGGCCCCCCAGCTACGCGCGCCGCTTCGGTACTCGTTCAAACCGCAATCATGACCGCAAACAGATGATCCGGCCATCCCACAGTTTCATGACACCCCTGTATCGTCTCGTCCAAGCCGCTTCCCCGGCTGGAGGGGCCGTTTTTTTCAGCAGACACGCACAGCTTCGCCCCGATCGGGCAAGGCAAGGTGCCCGCAAGGGGGGCGAACGCCACATGTATGGGAAATGGTCGGAGTGGAGGGAACTCCGACCATCGCTGTAAGTGCTTGAGAACGCTAGCGCCACGGAATGCGGGTTTAGTCGTTTGTCGCACTTTCGTGTCACACGTTGCCCGAACACGTGCAAGCCGAAAACAGCGGCTGCCCAGCTCGAGCGCTACATATTGCGAGCGACAAGCCTTGACGCGCTCGATCTGGTGTAGTAGTAGATTGCAATGCAGGCTTCCGCACGTCCGCTGGGCTCTCTGTTCACCGCCGGCAACGGGCAGTGGCAATTTGTGGCTCGTCGCTTCGCTGTAGCCAATGCCAACCTGCTCGTGACACTCGCGCAGGTCGATGATGCAGCCACGAAAATAAGCAACGTCGTGTCGGTGCTAGATCGGTGGTTCGGGCAGCATGATGGATTTTCGCATGGCATGCTTTGTGGTTCGTGGCGCAGGGGGACGATGGTTCGTCCCGCGCAAGACATAGACCTGCTTTGTTTCCCGCCCACCGAGCTTTTTGCAAAGTACTCAGCGTACTTGGCCAACGGGCAATCCGCACTTCTGCAGCAGGTGCGTGCGGCACTCATGCCTAGCTACCCACGAACGCAGATTAGGGGAGATGGTCAGGTAGTGACCGTCGAGTTCGACAGCGTCACTGTGGAAGTTGCGCCTGCGTTCAACAGGTTCGGCGGTGGCATCTACATCTGCGATACTAACAATGGGGGCTGTTGGAAAGCGGCAGATACCCCCCGGCTTCACCGCGGCCAAGAATGCTCCTTGGTGGTCGCCGCAATTCGTGTATAGTTCTAGCTGTGTGGATTTCTGGCTAAGGATGAGCCAAATGTTCAGAATTGCAGCAGTATTCGCCGGCCTCTGGCTCGCCGTCGCTGGTGCCTCTCAGGCAGCGACCATCGTAAATTTTGGCGGCAGCCCCTTTCAGGGTTCGTCCCTGACCCTTCTGGATGTGGTCGGTGACATCGATTTGAACGTGGTGCCTTCGATCGCGTTTGGTTCTTACCCGGGTGCCACCGTTACGCGGAACGTGGATGGTCTGGGTGTCGGCGCGGAGCGTTGCTTCCTTGCCGACGGCATACCTGCGTGTATCGACATCGACCCCAACGACGAACTCGACAACCAAGGTGAAGACACCCCAATATACAGCCAGTCCCAACGGCTGACCTTCACGTTCAGCGCCCCCGTCAAGCTTGTGTCGCTCGGCTTTTCCCGCTTCGACTACATTGACTTCCTCGATGGTGGTGGCTTCGATGACCGCGACGACTATCGGATCGCGATTGACGGAATCGAAGTGCTTAACGGCCCGTTTTTAGACAACCCGTACCTGTTCGGAGGGGTGGAGGTGATGTCGTTCAGCGTCGAGGCGAGGTTTGCCGATAACGAACTCGATTTTCCTGCGGACTTTGACAGCTTCCGCGTCCAGTCGCTGACCATTGCCACGACGGCTCTCCCTGCCGCCGTTCCGCTCCCCGCTGCGGGCCTGCTGCTGGGTGCCGCACTCTGCGGTCTCGCGCTTGCCCGGCGCCGCAAGACCGCCTGAGGGGGGTGCAGCCATGTGTGGACGCCACCACTTTTGCATGGGTTTTTCTTGACTGACTGCAATCGTTGCAGGTTGCGGTCATTTGTCCGGCCTGTTGGCGCGGCGCATGCGACCGCTTACCCTGATGAAGTCTGCGGACCGGCTCCTAATCAGACAATCGAGCTGATACGCCCTGACAGCACCTCGGGGTGCCCCGGTAGCGGTCCCTTTTGATCATCATCACTCACGCCGCCCTTGCATTCCTTCTCGGCATCTGTGGGCTGCCGCCTTTCGGATCGTTTCAAACCGCTGCGGGGGCTCGGTATGGCGTCGCCCGACTTAGGCGGCCCGTTGGAGAGCGCAGGGGGGCACCCTCAGACGCGGGGGCCAATGCTGCCACAACCGACCCGCCCGATACGGCACAGCGCCTGTAGGACCCGATCTGAGGCCGCTCCACGGGGCATCCCAACGTGGTCCGCCAGCGACAGGCCGTGCGCTGGGGCCAATGGCTATTCCTCCGTCTAGTAGGCAGCAATGCCTGCCCCTTCGTCCTACGGAGATAGGCCACCGAAAGTAGAAAACTCCATGTCTTGAGACAGTTAGATAGGCCGATAGACGCATGGGTGTGCCTCACCAGAGTGTCGCACCAGCTGAACTTGCGTCCTAAGCACTTGTTTTTGCAAGGATTGGTCGGAGTGGAGGGATTCGAACCCCCGGCCCTCTGGTCCCAAACCAGATGCGCTACCAGGCTGCGCTACACTCCGACGGCTGTCTTCCTAGCTGCGAACGGCGGCGATGAAAAGCCGCTATTGCGCGCAGGGCCAGGCGGCATCCTCGCCCGCAAAGGCGGGGTGGCGCAATTCGGCTCCCGGCGCGATCCCCAGTCGCGCGGCCATCCCGCCATTGATCTCCAGCACCGCCAGCACCCCGTCGCCGCCGTCGATCGGCGTCACGTCCTGCGGC
>JBGSQL010000009.1:0-1621 GCA_041738105.1 Rhodobacter sp.
CTTGCCGCAGGCAAAGATATCGAGGCGGCAGGCAGCCCGGTTCGGGTCGCCGATCCGGACCAGAGTTGAGCACAGCCCTCGTGATCCAGATGCAGACTCGTCTGAACTTCCCTTGAAGCGGAGGGTTGATCGAATGAAAACTGAAATCGCGATTGTCGGCGGCGGTCTGGCCGGGCTCTCTCTCGCGGCGCGTCTTCAGGATGCCGAGGTGGATTTTCTTCTCTTCGAGGCGCGTCCTCGGCTGGGCGGTCGGATTGCGGTGCTGACCACACCGACGGGCGCTGTCGACCTTGGGCCGTCATGGTTCTGGCCCGGGCAGCCTCGTATCGCCAACCTTATCGAGGGCCTTGGGCTTCGAGCCTTTCCCCAATATGCGACTGGCGACATCTGCTTCGAAGACGAGCGTGGCGAGGTCCACCGCGGCGTGGGTTTTGCGTCGATGGAGGGGTCGTTTCGCGTCGAAGGTGGGATACAGAGCCTGATCAGCGGGCTCGCAGCACGAGTCGAGCAGGACCGACTGAACCCCTCCTCAAGGGTCGACGAAATCGTACAAGGCTACCGGCTTCTGATCGACGGTGGGCAGTGGTGTGAGGCAGAGCATGTCGTTCTCGCCCTGCCGCCGCGTGTCGCTGCCAAGCTTCGGTTCCGACCGGGTCTGGGTATGGAGATCACTCGGCAGCTTGAGGCAATTCCCACATGGATGGCAGGTCACGCAAAATTCGTTGCGGTCTACAACACCCCGTTCTGGCGCGAGCAAGGATTGTCGGGCGACGCAATGAGCCGTCGGGGCCCGCTCGCGGAAATCCACGATGCATCGGGGCCGGGGGGCGCACCGGCTGCGCTGTTCGGTTTCGTCGGGGTGGCAGCTGCACAACGGCGGGGGCGCGAAGACGACGTCAGGGCAGCGGCTCTTCAGCAGCTTGCCCGGATTTTCGGGCCGGATGCTGCGACGCCTGTCTCGACGGGACTCATGGACTGGGCCGTTCAGCCAGAAACGGCGACCGATGCAGACGCCGAATTGCCGGTCGGACATCCGTCGTTCGGTCTGCCTCCGTCGATTGCGGGGCTCTGGGAGGGTCGGCTGCATTTTGCATCGACTGAAGCTGCGGCTGACACGGGTGGTCTGATGGAAGGAGCGCTGGCCTCGGCTGAGCGCGTTTTCAGCGAGATTGCAGGTGGGCGCGGGAAAGCTCGGAGTTCGCCCTAGTAGCAGCGCGCTGCATTGATCAGATCCGTTTTGAGGTTATCTGGCGGCCAGAACGTTCGAAAAGACTCCCCAGACTACGAGCCGTAAGGGCTTCATCGACAATCCAATTCCCAGGTCCGCGAGACACTCTTCGAAACAGTGCCACGTTTTTGGGAATCAGTAGAAACCTACCTCGCGGACATCGATCCGGGCGTCGTGATTGCGGCCGTAGGCCACTACGGCGACCGAGGTCAGGCTGCTCGGGGCGGGCACGTTGCGTAACAGCCCGCCGGAGGCTTTGAAGGCGTCAAGCGGGAGGCGCACTTCGCTCCAGCTTTCGGCCACGTCAAACCCGGCCTGATAGTATTGCCATGGCAATACCGTTCCGCCGGTGCGCAGGTGCACGAAATAGCGCTGGTCGTTGCCGCGCACGAC
>JBGSQL010000019.1:0-2344 GCA_041738105.1 Rhodobacter sp.
CACGATCCGCAGCACTTCGCGCTCGTTCCCCGGAATCGTCTTGGACGAGAACAGGAACAGATCGCCATCTTTCAGCTGCAACCCCAGATACTTGCCGCGCGACAACTGGGCCGAGGCGGCGCGCCGCTCGCCCTGGCTGCCGGTCACGATCAGCATCAGGCTCTGGCGCGGCACGTCCAGCGCCTCTTCCGGCGTCAGCGTGCGCGGGAAATCGGTCAGCACGCCGGCCTCTTCAGCGGCCGCGACCATCTTCTTCATCGCCCGCCCCAGCAGACATACCGAGCGCCCTGCGGCGATCGCCGCCTCGGCCAGGGTCCGCAGCCGCGCGACGTTCGACGCGAACGTCGTCGCCACAACCATGCCGCCCGCCCCCGCGATCAGCTCGCGGATCGGATCGCGCAGCGTGTTTTCCGACCGGCCGGGATGCAGCGAAAAGACGTTGGTCGAGTCGCACATCAAGGCGCGCACGGGTCGCTCGGCCGCGATCTGGTGAAACGTCTCGGCGTTCCAGCCCTCGCCCACCAAAGGCGTCTCATCCAGCTTGAAGTCGCCCGAATGAACGATCCGCCCCGCCGGTGTGTCGATGACAAGCGCCGCACTTTCGGGAATCGAGTGGGCCACCGGCACGAACTGCACCCGAAACGGGCCAGCCTCGACCGTCTCGGGGCGCGATGCGATCGTCTTGATCGTGGTGCCAGGGTGGCCGTTTTCCTCCAGCTTCATGCGCCCGATGATCGCGGTAAAGCGCCGGGCATAGACCGGCGCGCGCAACTTGGGCCACAGATGGCCAAGGGCGCCGATATGGTCTTCATGCGCATGGGTGATGAAGATCGCCTCGATCCGGTCGCGCCGCGCCTCCAGCCAGCTGATGTCCGGCAGGATCAGATCGACACCCGGTGTGCTGCCCATATCGGGAAACGTCACCCCCAGATCGACAACGATCAGACGCTCCTTGTCTTCCGGCCCGTAGCCGTAGACGTAGCAGTTCATCCCGATCTCTCCTGCGCCCCCCAGGGGTAGGTAGATCAGACGGTTCGCACTCATGCCGTTTCCAGTTCCTTGTTGTATCGGTTGATGAGGACCAGACCATGCATCGTCAGATCGTCCTCGACCGAGTCAAATAGATCGAAGCCCTGGTTGAAAAGGGCCGCGAGGCCCCCCGTCGCGATCACCTTCATGGGGCGTTCACGTTCCAGGCGGATCTGCCGCACGATGCCCTCGACAAGGCCGATATAGCCCCAATACACACCCGACTGCATGCAGGCCACCGTATTCGTGCCGATCGCCGCCTGCGGTTTGGTCACGTCGATATGCGGCAGCGCCGCCGCCGCCATGTGCAGCGCCTCGAGGCTCAGGTTGACGCCGGGCGCGATCACCCCGCCGATATAGGCCCCGTCGCTATCCACCACGTCGAACGTGGTCGCCGTCCCGAAATCGACGATGATCAGGTCGCCGCCATGCCGGTCGAAGCCCGCAACCGTGTTGGTCAGCCGGTCCGGCCCCACCGTCGTTCCCTGATCGACGCGGGGCGACACCGGCAGGCGGCAATCCGGCCGCCCGACCACGATCGGCCGCGTTCCGAAATAGCGGTCACACAGGACACGCAGGTTGAAAACCACGCGCGGCACGGTGGACGAGATGATCGCCTCGGTCACGTCCGCGTCGATCTTGGTCAGCATCATCAGCGACGACAGCCAGACGAAATACTCGTCCGCCGTCCGCTTGTGATCCGTCGCGATCCGCCAGGTGGCAAGGAACTGCCGACCATCCCAGATCGAGAACACGGTGTTGGTATTTCCGCAATCGATCGCCAGCAACATGGATCTTGCCCCCCTCTCAACCTGCTCAGAAAAAGACTTCGGCCGCCGGAATCGCCAGCGTGCCATTCGGGGTGCGCAGCACCAGCGCGCCTGTCGCATCAACCGTCTCGAAGATACCTTCCCGCTCACACACGCCAGTGCGTGCGCGGATCACCGTTCCCAGGCGCGCCGCATGGGCCAGCCAGGCGGCGCGCAGGGGGGCAAAGCCCTCGGCCTGAAACCGCGCCTCCCACCGGGCATAGGCCGGGCCGAGCGCGTCAAGAAACGCCTCAGGCGTCACCCGCACCCCGGTCTCTTCCAGCAGGCTGACCGCGTTGGCGCCCTCTTTCGCGGCGTCCTGCTCCAACAGCCGTTTCTGATCCGGGGGGAGATGCTTGAGCACGCCATCGCGGAACCAGGTGATCGGCAGAGATGGCTCCACCGGTTCTGGAATGGTGAGGCTGAAAGTCTCCCCGGTAAAGTGCGTCACTTCTTCTGCAACCACGTAAACGCGCACATCATGCGTGCCCAGATGCTTGTGGTGC